>JACRGH010000071.1 GCA_016212375.1 Microcaldota archaeon | reverse complement strand
TTCAACACAGTTGCGTTCGAGCCGACTAGGATGCCATCCACGTACAACAAACACGACGCCGTGCTAGACCCCGCATCGGACTCGGAAAAAACGAAACTGGGTTGCGACGACACAACCGCCGCATCCGCAGGCGAAATCAACGTTACCGCGGGCGGAGTATTATCATCACTCAACGTCACGAAACGACGCTCCGAATTATTCCAATGACCCACACTATCATTCGCGTAAACCGTGTAATTGAAATTCCCATTATTCAAAACCGTCAAATTCTTCCAACAGAAATTACCAGAACGCGTCATCGAATAATTAACCGCCGTACCATTATTGTACTCCAACAAACAACTGTCCGGATTGACCTCCGTAAATGACGCATTGACTTCCGAATAATTCAACATCGACGTCGACGCATTATCCAACGTCGGCGACACATAACCAAAACCTGCCGGCGTCGTATTGTCAATCGAAATCGTAAAGTTGGACGCGGCAAAACCGGCATCGCCGTTCTTGTCGTAGCACTGGACGTTCCAAGCGAAGTCTCCGTCTGAGCTGAAGTTCATCAGAATCGAATTGGTTGAACCGTTGGTAACCGCCGTTGCGTTGGAATTCTTGGCCGAAAAAGATGTCTCATTCGTGAACACGCTGCAGTTCGAAAACGTCGCGTTGTCCGCATCCAATGGCAGAAACATGACTGTGACGTTTCGGGATGAATTGCGGTTGCCGGAGCCCGGGCTGGAAAGCGTCACATTGGGCAACGCGTTGGACTGGAGCGTGACCGTTTGGTCCTGGGATGTGATGTTCACCAGTGTCGAATTGTACCGGATTTGGGACGAGTTGTAGGGATTCGCCCGCGAAATGGTAACGTTGTAGCTGGAGGTATTCGTCGTGCCGGAACTGTTGATGAACGCTTCGGTTACCAATTGGTAATACGCAAAACCTCCGAGTACGGTGGTTGACGAGAGGTTGACCGCTCCAAATTCGTCGACCGCGGCGGTCGTGTTTGCAACCGAGACGTTGATGTCCGTGAGGCCGTCTCCGTCAAAATCGATGGCCCGTGCGGAAAAGTACCAGCGCAAAGTGATGTTGTACAATCCTGATTCCCCCTGCACCAGCGATTTGTTCAGCGTATTGTTGGTCAGGACTACGGACGAGGAGCCGTTGACCGAGACGTGGGAGCCGCCGCCGGAAATAGTCATGTTCGAAAACTGGATGCCGCTCGATGCGTTACGGATGCGGGTTTGGTTGCCACTGGTCAATGCGTTACTGCCGATGAGCCCACTTTTGATGACGTTGCGTGGCGAGCTGTCTATGCGGATGCCATCGGCTTGAAAACCAAGTACCGTGTTGTTTTCCAAAAGATTGTCCTGTGAATTGGTGGTAAACGAGATTCCAACCCCTCCGCCACCGGCTTGGCTGTAGGAAAAGTTGTTGTCGCGCAGGGTGTTATTGCTTGAACCGGAGAAGTCAAACCCGTTGGTTACAGTTCCGGTAATGGAATTGCCAACGATGGTCGTATTCGAGATATTGGTATCCAACTGGATTCCCGCTGAAGTAAACTGGATTGTGTTGCGGGTCAAATTGTTGAACGGAGCCGAACTGAACAAATAGATGCCCCGTTTTCCGGTGAGCGTATTGTTGATCAGGACGTTGTCGGCAATCGTGTTGTACGCCGCGTTGTTCTGCAACCGGATGGAATGCGCCGAAACGTTCTCGATGCGGTTGTAGGAAACGTTGTTCCAGAGAGCGTTGTCGAGTTGGATGCCGATGCCGGCGGTCGAAGAGGTGCCGTTGATGAAACTGATATTGTTTGAATATGCGGAGTTATTCGGCGAACTGGACGCGAATTGGATTCCGTACCCGGCCGTCATGTTCGACAGGATGTTATTGAACACGCGATTCCACGATGCTGCCGTGCTGAACCCAATCGCGGTACCGGTCATGTTGAATATTTGGTTGTCGGAGACGTTGTTGTAGGACGCGTTGTCCAGGCCTATGCCCGTGGCGCCGCCGTAGATGAATGAGACGTTGTTCAGGTAGGCCCGGTTGTTGGAAGCAAGTGAGCGGATATCGATGGCGCTGGAAGAGGGGCTGTTGGAAAGATTGTTCTGGAAAATGAAGCTGTCGTTCGATTGGTCGATGATTCGGATGCCGGATTGGGAAAAGTTGGCGATGGTGTTGTTCGCGACGGTGTGGTTGTGGGAATACGTCTGCAATAGGATTGAATAATCGCTGGAAAACGTGATGGTGTTGTTGCGGATGGTGAAGTTGATGCCGTTGAGGACATGGACCCCGCCGGCGTTGTTGGACAAGACATTGGATTCCACGCGGGTGAAGTTCTCCTGTCCGTCGGCCCGAACCGCGGTTTTTGCCGAATGGTTCGAAATGGTGTTGTTGCTGACGTTGTTGTAGGCGCCGGTTTGGATCCACACGCCGTACTGGCTGTTGTTGTAGATCGTGTTGTTGTGGATGTAGGCGCGGTAACTGTTCACCAAAAGGATGCCGGATCCGGATGCGCCGGTGTGGTTGAAAATCGTGTTGTTGAATATGTACGTGTCGTTCGTGTAGCCATCAATACGAATCCCGGTGGAGGAACCGTTCCAAATCGTGTTGTTGGTGATGTTGTTGTTGACGCCGCCCAGAAACCGGATCTGGTACGAGGATTGGTTGAAAAAGAGGTTGTTGTAGACGAGGGAACTGTTGGCATTGGCCTGGATTCCGGTCTGGGAGTTGTAGGAAATCGTGTTATTGAAGATGCGGGTATCATTGTTGGGCACGGTATCGACGCGGACGCCGTGGTGGGTGTTGTTGGTCAGCGTGTTGTTGTAGATGGTTACGTTGCTGGACCCGGATACCAAGATGGCGCTGGAAAAGTTCTGGATGCGGCAGTTGCGGATGGTGACGTTGTTTTCGGTATTCACCTTGACGCCGACGTTGCCGGTTTCACTGCTGAACCGGTTGCCGGAAATCATATGCCCCTCGCAGTCCAATAATACGTCGGACGCGGTGATGTTGACGCAGATGTCGTTGCCGATGAACAAATCCGCAGTCAGGTTGAAGCGGCCTGCGGACGCGACGTTTCCACAGGCGGATACGGCCGTGTCGGCGTGAACCATGCCGGCGAATGAAAGGACAATAAACGCGAAAAACAGGTGACGGATATGCGCATCACGGTGTAAATTTATAGTATTGCAGTCATTACGGTGTGAATTCATTGAATTGGGTACTTTTCAGAAACATATAAGCATTTGGAGCGATCGCCGTTGTGAAGAAACCCTCTCTGGGTAACTGATCCAATACGCGCAGTAAAACGCGTGATGAGATAGTTCTGCGTATTCGTCTCCGCGACAGGAAGGGGGGTGTCGGACTCAAGGATGCCCAATCCGCATCGTTTAACGGCCCCGACCTCGTCGCGGTCAACGTGGCCGAACCGTGACAATGGTTGTCCGGGTTAACATCGGGCATTGGGTGTGGCGGAATTGGCGGAAAAATTCCCGGCATCCATCGTTTGGGTATTTTTGGGAAAGTCCAAACACAATGAATGGGAACGTAGAACGGATTCACGTGCAGTTCGGCTTTTTTTCCTAACCGTTTTTTTTCACCGGCCAGCTGGACTCCTTTCGTATATATTCGGATTCTTCATCTGTCCTTGCAAGGCAAGGTTGGTGGAGTCGATGAAATATCCCAAAGTTTTGAACCTGGGTGATCCGTCGTTGGAAAACCTGTTCAAAGGCCCGGTCGTTGTCGAGGAAAAAGTGGACGGCAGCCAGTTCCGTGTCTGGTTCGATCCCGAGGGAAAAATCCATTTCGGCAGCAAGGCGGTGGATTACGATGATGAGCACCCGCCGGACCGCATGTTCGTACCGGCCATTGCCGAGGCGGAAAAACATTTTTCGACTGTCAGCGAAAATCTGGCGGGATTTTTCTTCGTTTTCGAGTACTTGGCCACAGCCCAGCAAAATGCACTGACGTACGGCCGGATACCGAAGGACCATTTGGTGTTGTTGGAAATCTACCGGGGCGGCCGGTGGCTTGACCGACCTGAAAAGGAGCGCTGGGCCAATACGTTGGGTTTTGAATTTGTCCCGATTTTGGCCCAAAGTGAAATCAAATCCCCAGACGAGCTGGAGCGCTTGCTTGAAACGCAAAGCTTCCTGGGAGGTGTAACGGTCGAGGGCCTTGTCATCAAAAACTACGGCCAGTTCCACACGTTCAGCTATCTGGCCGGCGCCCCGGTCTTCGGGAAATTGGTGCGCGACGAGTTCCGCGAATTGAACCGGCAAGTCTGGGGTGAGGGTAAGTCCTTGGAAGAGCGCATCATGGAACATTTTCCTTTGGAACCCCGATGGGAAAAAACGGTCCAACACTTGCGCGACGAGGGGCGGTTGGGCCATGGGGTCAAGGACATCGGAATGCTGATGCGTGAGGTGGAAGCTGACTTTGAAGCCGAAAGCAAGGCGTTGGTCCAGGAATTACTGTGGACGGAATTCGCCCACGGTCTGCGAAAGAGGTCCCGGATGGGTTTTGCCGAGTGGTACAAACAACGTCTATTGCGGGATTCGATGGATCCCATGGTGGGGTGATTGATGATGGACGCCGGCTTTCATTCGCAAAATATAGATATACTTATCAATGATGAATTCAACAATATTGGTATGCCTGAACGCGCCGTCATTCACTATCCTCGGTTGGATACCATTCTTTTGGTTGAAGAAACCATCCGTAAGTCTCCCAAGGAGCTAACGCGGACGGGTCTTTACCATGTTTTGGAAGGCCGGGTCATGTACCAGACCTTAAAAGTAATCCTGGATTATTTGGAAAAATCCAACAAAATCACTTACTCCGGAAACAAGGTCGTCTGGGTATTCACCAACCAAAAACTGGATGCTGCCGTGGCGCGCGGGAGGGACTACTAAAATGAACCTGCGCGTCAAAGGCACCCCTGAGTTTGACTACCAATACCGCGAGTTAAAAGAATCCGCGGATGCCGGCAATGGTGCGAGTCAGATTTTACTGAAAAAATCGGACAAAGCCATTGAAAAACTGAAGTACAATTTCAAGGCCGGAAGACACATCTCAAAAGATAAAATTCCTAAATTCTACCTCATTAATTATGGCGTTGAAAACTTGTGGAAACTCAACGTCGACCCGGTTTACCGTCTGATTTACACGATTCGTGGTACGGAATTGGAAGTCATGTCGGTTTTGCTTGAATTTTTCAACCACGACGCCTACCAGAAACGTTTCGGATACAAAGACTGAGTTGCTTTCAACCCCATCGAATGCAGAAATGGCGCGAACGCTAAACCTTGAAGAATTGATTTTGCCGTTTTTCGTCCCTTTGGTTTTTCAGAAAAAGACTTCGGATTTGGTTTTTTTTCCCGATTGTTGTTTTTGAATTATTTGGATTTTTTTTTAGCCCAGCGTCATTTCCACATTTACCGAGGATGGAATCTTAATCCGCATGTTGTCGCGGGTCGCCCCGGTGAAACGCGGTTTCCCCTGGCCCGCCCTGGGCCTCGCCCCTTCCTGACGGTGGATATCAAATTAACCAAAATTAGGATTTGTCGGAATTTATCCGAGGGTCATTTCCACATTTACGGACGAAGGAATCTTAATCCGCATGATATCGCGCAAGATGCGGTCATCGGCCTGCACTTCAATCAAGCGCTTATGAATCCGCAATTCCCATTTTTCGTACGTGTCGGTCCCATCGCCACACGGCGTCTTGCGCGTGGAGATGTGTAGTTTCTTGGTCGGCAAGGGCACGGGGCCTTTGAGCGACAAGCCGGCTTTTCCGGAAATATCCTTAATCTGGACGCAGACGTCGTCGAGGTCCTTGACGTTCTGGCTTTCAAGTTTGATGCGGGCCTTGCTCATAGTCAGTTCATCTTTTAACGGCTTTTCCAGCCTGGTTGTTGAAAAATGATTTTCCTCCGCCGAAAAACAAAACGCGGAGTCAAAAAAATGATGGAATGGCTTATTATCCCTTTGTGTGACTACGCGGCCTTGCGCGGAACGACTTCCAGGATGACGCCGGCGGCTACGGTCTGGCCCATGTCACGCATGGCAAAGCGGCCCAACGCGGGGAATTCCGAGTATTTCTCGGCCACCACCGGTTTGGTCGGCTTGATCATGACGATGGCCACATCGCCCGTCTTGATGAAGTCCGGGTTCTGTTGCGCCGTCTGGCCCGTCTTGGGGTCTTTCTTTTCCAAGATTTCGGTAATGGTGCAGGCCAATTGGGCGGTATGCAGGTGGAACACCGGCGTGTAGTTCTTGCCGATGGCCGTCGGGTGGTTCAACACCACGATTTGCGCCTTGAACGATTCAACCACCGTCGGCGGGTACTTCGGGTCACCGACCACGGAGCCGCGCTTGATGGCTTTTTTGTCGACGTTCTTCAAAGCAAAGCCCACGTTGTCGCCCGGGATGGCTTCGGTTAGGATTTGGTGGTGCATTTCGATGCTTTTGACTTCGCCCGGCACGTTTTCCGGCATGATGACGATTTGTTGGCCCGGCTTCATGATGCCAGCTTCAACACGACCCACGGGGACCGTACCCTGGCCGGTGATGGTGAAGACTTCCTGAATGGGCAAGCGCAACGGCTTGTCCGTCGGTTTCTTCGGCTCGATGAGCGCGTCAAAGGCACCGACCAACGTCATGCCTTCGTACCAGGCCATCTTGTCGGACTTCTTGGCGATGTTGTCGCCCATATAGGCCGAAACGGGGATGAATGGGATTTTGTCCACGGGGTATCCCATGGGTTTGATTTTGGCAATCAGTGCCGCCTTCGTTTCATCGTATTTCGCCTTGTCGTAGTTGACGGCGTCCATCTTGTTGATGGCGATGATGAATTGCTGGACGCCCAACACTTTCAACAAAAAGGCGTGCTCAATCGTCTGGGCCTGGATGCCTTCTTTGGCTGAACAGACTAAAACGGCGGCATCGGCTTGTGATGCGCCGGTAATCATGTTCTTGACGAAGTCCTTGTGTCCGGGCGCATCGATGATGGTGAAGTAGTATTTCTGGGTGTTGAAGTCCTTATGCGCAATGTCGATGGTCACACCACGTTCCCGCTCTTCCTTGAGCTGGTCCATGGCAAAGGCGAATTCGAAGGTGGCTTTACCCAACTTGGCAGCTTCCTCTTTCAATTTACGCAAATCATTCTCGGTCAGGGCGCCGGTGTCGAACAAGACACGGCCGACCATGGTGCTTTTTCCGTGGTCGACGTGTCCGGTAAAGATCAAGTTCAAGTGCGGTTTTGCAGCCATTTTTCAATTTCCCTCCGGATATAATTCACAAAGATTTCTAACGTGATTTTGTTTTTTCGGGTTTTACCGATGGTTTGGTTTTACTTTTTCGATTGCTCGTTTTTTCTTTTTTCCCATCGGCCGCTTTGTTGCGATCATGACGGGATTGGAAACATCGCCGCTTGTAGGCGCTTGGTTTCCCTCTCAAAATCAGCCATTATGAGCCTATCGACTGTTGAACTAAACTGTTGCTAACGCGGCTTTTAAAGGTTTTCCCTCCCCGTTGCTTCGAGTGGATAATTCGCTGTGTGAAAATCACGTCGCGTCATGCGTGACCGGTTCGCTTTGATGGAAAAAATCGTTCATCAGTGTCAAGAGCGAATCCTTCTCCGTTCCTCCCATTTCGATATGTCCCTGTTTTTGAACGGTCCGGAACCAAACTCGCTTTTTCGTATTCGGATGCCACAGCATCCACTGCACTTTTCCTTTCGTCCATCGGTATCCGCGTCCGAGGTGTTTCAGAAGCCCATCGAGCGTTTCTTCGGATGGCTGATGGTCCTCTGTTTTGACTTGTACATAGTATAGGAACGGACCGACGTTATCCCGCCCGTCTTCCAGCCATATCGAGCGATGTTTGGCCAATTGTAGAATCGGCATGCCCAGTCGCCGGATACCGGACGGCTTGAGGTCGGAATATTCGATAAAGTGGGTTTCACTTGGTTTTGATTTTGTTCCGGCCAGGTAATCCGCTAAGTTTGCCGCGGCATGTCTTCCAACCTTGGCGTATCGTTTGTCTAATCCATCGATATGTTCGAGCATTCGTCGGAAGGGGGCAAGCCTTGGATGTTCCTTCATAGTTCCAATCATGACTGTATTATGTTTTAATCAGCGTCTATTCATGTTCGGATATCCGCCCCCGACTGCCTTCGGTTTCGGCTGGTACGAGTGGTGCGGACGCGGTTGGAAAAAGTGCCGTCTGGGAACAAACGGATTGTGTTTGTGGATTTTGGGCAGGCGGGTGGGCCAACGCTCCATGAAAGCCTGAGGGTTTTCGGATTTTTAAAGCAGACGCTGGCGTTTGAAAAAGATAGATTGGCACCACTGTCATTTGGAAAAAACAAGAAAAAGAGATTTTCCGCCTCGAAAAGAAAAAGCGGGAAAAAGAAAAAAAGAAAAGAACGCGGCAAAGTCGTTTCTAATCCATGAAGTCTTTCGCAGTTGGAGCGATTTCAGGTTCGCCTTTTCTCTTGCGAATCGAGGCAATCGTCGTGGTCTGCAATCCAGCGGGGAGGCGCTCGTATCCGGCGTACTCGTAGTACCATGCGGCGCGTCCTTGCGAGGCGCCACGGATGTCCGAGGCAAAGCCGAACATGGACGAAACGGGCACCTTCGAGGAGATGGCCACGGCCTCGCCTTCTTGCTGCATGTCCAGGATCTGGCCACGGCGGCCTTGGATCAGGTTGATGACCGAGCTCATATAATCTGCAGGCGTGTTCACGAACAGTTTCTGCTTCGGCTCCTGCAAGATGCATCCGGCTTGCAGCATCGAGGCGTAGATGGGGCGGCGGATCGCTGGCATGATCTGAGCCGGACCTCTGTGGGCTGGGTCGACGTGGATGTTGGCATCCGTCAGGATCACTTTGACGGCGACCACTTTTTCCTTGGCCAAGGGGCCTTGCTTCATCGCTTCGGTATACGCTTCAACAATCAATTCCTTGATGTCCTGCAAGTACTGCACGCCTTTGGTGCCGTCGATGAACAAGTTGTCCTCGTGCACTTTCAAGATTTTGCGGGCCTGCTCGCGCGGCAATCCGGCTTCAATAAGGCGTTCCTGCAAGTCCTTGCCCTTGACGGATGAATCGATTTTTCCATCGGCAAACGCCTGGACCACGGACGGCTCCAACGGCTCGACGTACATCTTGAACTTGTTGTGCTTGTTCGGGGATTTTCCTTCCAATTCAGGCCCCGTCTGCGTGATGGTCTCGTGGTACACGACGATGGGCGCCGAGGTCTGGATGTCAACGCCGCGCTCGTTCTTGATTTTGTACTCGATGATTTCCAAGTGCAGTTCTCCCATTCCGGACATCAAGTGCTCGCCCGTCTGGTGGTTGATTTCCACGAACAACGTAGGGTCTTCCTTGCCGATCTTGCGCAACACTTCGACTAATTTAGCCAAGTCGCGCGGGTTCTTGGCTTCGATGCTCTTGGTCACGACGGGTGCGGAGTGGTGTTTGATTTTTTCAAAGGGCGTCATTTCGCCTTCGGACAGCGTCTCACCGGCGTACTGCTCCTTGAGGCCTACGAGGGCCACGATGTTGCCCGGGCGGGCTTCGTCCACCAACACGCGGTCCGGACCCATATACACCGCAACGCCTTGGATTTTTTCCGTTTTGAATTGTGATGCGAGGTACAATTCCGTCCCCTTTTTGAGCGTGCCGGAATACAAACGGCCCACCGCGACGTCGCCCGCATGGGGGTCGACTTGGATGGCGGTAATCATGAACGTGGCAGGACCGGTGGGGTCGCAGCTCAACATGGCTTTGCCGTGCACGGATTCCTTGTCCCCGTGCCAGATGACCGGGATGCGGTATCGTTGGGACACGTCCGGCGAGGGCAAGTGGTCCACGACCATTCCCAGGATGACTTCGTCCAGCGGCGCTTTTTCCTGCAGTTGTTTGTGGTCGCCGGCGACGCACATGTCGAACATGTCCTTGAACGTGATGTTGAATTTCTTCATGGATTTGGCCGATATGGCCCATTTGTTGAAACCGCTTCCAAACGCAACGTTGCCGCGGGCGACGTCGATTCTCCAGGCTTCCTTGAACTCTTCAGGTCCGTAGTTCTCAATCAGTTTGTTGACGCCGCCCATGACTTTCAAGAAGCGCTCCTGCATGCCCTTGTTGTCCAATTTCAGCTCATTCATCAAACGGTCGATTTTGTTGATGAATAACACGGGGCGCACTTTTTCTTTGAGGGCTTGGCGCAAAACGGTCTCCGTCTGGGGCATGATGCCTTCCACGGAGTCTACGACCACCACGGCGCCGTCTACGGCACGCATGGCGCGGGTGACGTGTCCGCCGAAGTCGACGTGACCGGGCGTGTCAATAAGATTGACTAAGTATTCCTCACCGTCGGTGTGCGTAAAGCCGA
This sequence comes from Microcaldota archaeon, assembly GCA_016212375.1. Classification (GTDB taxonomy): domain Archaea; phylum Micrarchaeota; class Micrarchaeia; order Norongarragalinales; family Norongarragalinaceae; genus JACPGT01. Next base: position 2,889 of record JACRGH010000071.1, on the reverse strand, counting down.
GCGAGATGTTGGCCGCCTTGATGGTGATGCCGCGGGCCATTTCCTGCGGGTCGTAGTCCAACACGCGTTGTTCTCCGGCCAATTCTTTGGAAATCAATCCGGCCCGGGCCACGAGGGAGTCGGAAAGGGTGGTTTTTCCATGGTCCACGTGCGCGACGATGCCGATGTTGCGGATGTTTTTCGGGCTTTTCATCAAGCGGGCGACTTCATCGACGACGACTTCTTTGCGGGCCATAAATCATTCCACCAAGTTTTGACGCTCCCGGAGGGAAGCGATGATTTTTTCTTTTTTTTGAAAATCAATTTTTTATGCAAACGATGCGACAATTATTTCATTTTGGAATTTTTCTTTCTATCCGTTTAGCGTTTTGGAATAACGGCCCAAGCTAAGATATAGGCCAGGATGCCGATTCCCATTGACAGCAAGGTGAAAATAATCCAACCCAGCCGCACCACCGTCGGATCCACGTCCAAGTATTCGGCAATGCCGCCGCAGACGCCTGCGATTTTCTTGTCGCGGGACGATAGGTACAGTTTCTTGGCCATATCGCTTTACCTCGCGCTTTTGGCCATGCGCTCGTTTTCGTTCTTGCGCTTTAAGGCGTAGCTGTTCGGGTCGTTTTTGGCTGCCAGAATGATTTCGTTGGCCATGGCCTCGCCCAACGTTGTTTTCTTGTCAAAGGATGCCAAAATGGCGCCGATGGCCAAGTTGTGCAAGCCCAGATCCAGACGGCGCTGGGCGGAGATGTCCACGGCGACCTGGTAGGCCACGCCGCCGAAGCGTACGCGGGTGATGTCTTCACGCGGCGCGACGCGCTCGAGTGCTTGGATCAAGACCTGCAACGGGTTCTTGCCCGTCACTTTGGCGATATCGTCAAAGGCGTTCTCGATGATCTTGAGCACCTTGGTCTTCTTGCCCTGGAGCTTTCCATGTGTGCGGATGATGCGGCCGGAAATCTTCTCGCCCGTTCCACCACGCATCAGCTTGTTTGCGAGGCGTTCCACGATGTTGACGTGGGCCTTGGCAAACGGCTTGTTGGCATGGCGCGCAAAGGTGTGCGGCAAGACCAACGGGCGCAAGCTGAGGTACCGCTCGAGGCTTTTGTCGTTGATGACGATGCCTTCGTACGAGTATTTGTCGAACAGTTTGATGACGTCCATAAACCATAACCTCAATTGCCCAATTGTCTATCTCTTGGGCTTCTCTTTGCGACCGGTGCGCAACTCTTCAAGCGACACGCCGTTGACTTGGACCACGCGGTAACGCACGCCCGGGATCGAACCCATCTGGCCGCGCTGCGACCCACCGAGTCCTTCAATCGTCACTTCATCATGCTCATCGACTTTGGTGATGGCTTTGTCGCGTGGGACATGGGCCGACACTTTCTTGCCGTTCTTGATGAGTTGGACCCGCACGCATTTGATGATGCCGGAGTGCGGTTGTTTCTGCTCTTTTCCTTCCTTTTTAATGACCAATCCGCGCGCCTGGGGTGCGCCCTCGAGCGGGTCGTACTTTTCCTTCAAGCCTTCAGCCTTGCGTTTCCACGCCTTTTCCAATTTGCGGTGGTTCTTGCGCACACGGCGCAATTTTCGAGCAGCGAATTCTCCACGGGCCATAATGTTCACACCAGTTTATCGTTGTTTTAAATTTAACGCGTTGATTTGGTTTTCATTTTTTTTTGAGGGTGTTTTTTTTTGATTTTTTCTTTTCGTTGATTGCGTTTTGGTTTTTTTCTTCCCTGCACTTTTCGGTAATGATTTTTGTTGGTTTTTCTTCTTTTGTGAGCTTCTTATCCTTCTTTTTTTTGCTTTTATCAGACGATTTTTACGTCGTCCACGCCAAAGCGGCGTTGAAGCAGCATGCGGGCTTTCTTGATGGTCTCGCCGTTTCGGCCGATTGCGAGGCCCCTTTGGGTTCCATCGACTTTGATGAATACTTTCTGCGTGTTGCCTTCCTTTTTCAGCTCGACCGTCCGAAGCAGGGCGGGTTTGAACGCGTTTCGCGCAAATCCCTCAAGCGTGTCGGCGGTTTCCACCACGTCCACGCTTTTTCCGCCCAATTCCCGCTCCATTCGGCGCAGGTTCTCGCGGCCCTTTCCAATGGCTTTACCGGCTTGTCCGGATGCCACCACGAAGACGAAACCGGTTTCGGTCCGCACGACGTCCAGTCCTTGGGCGCCTGTCCTTTGTTCCAGCATATTCAACAGCTGGATGTCCTCCATGGACAAGGTGGCGGCCATTATGAATCTTAAGCTCCGCTTGCGGCCGCGTCCAGGATGTCCGAATCGCCCGGCTCAATCACGCTCAGTGCGCTGACCGGAAACGGCTTTCCACAGACCGTGCCCAATTGCATGCTGGTGCCTTTGAACTGCACCAAGCGCAAATCCGAAAGCGAACAGAAATGCTTCAAATCCTCGGCCAATCCGGCGGGCGTGTTCTGGGCCATGATCAGCAGTTTCGCGTCACCGCGGCGGGCATGCTCCAGGCTCTTTTGCGAGCCTAAGCTGACCTTGCCTGAGTCGACGGCCAACCGAATGGAACGTTCCAAATCCATGATAATCCAACCTTTGGTGTACACTCAAAATTCCGACTTGCACGCACCGGCGAGCGCGCCAATGGTACAAACGTGTTTTGAGATGGTTCTCTGCCGCATCCCTACGGGAAAACGGCCTTTCTCCCCATCAACTAAAAGGAAGCTTACCAGACAATGCCGGAGGCGGTTTTTAAGCTTTAGCTTCCCCATCTGCGTTGTAATATCCTGAATTAAGTTCCCCTCTGAGATTTCAGAAGGGGTATGAAACACTTGAAACAACCGCAAATCAACCGGATCTGCCGCCAAATGAACGCCGGTCTTTTCAGCGTCTGGCACATCGCAAAAATCGCCAAAAT
>JACRGH010000072.1 GCA_016212375.1 Microcaldota archaeon | reverse complement strand
TACGCCGGCGGTTAGGGCTGGCCTTTGCCGCAGGCCGTTAAGCCTGCGGGAAGTATTGATGGAGCGATCGTGAGCGGATGAGCAATTTTCAAGAAGGCAGTGGCCTGCCCCCACCAACACGGCAGGGGACCACTACCCGCTTAGCTTCAGCTTTTTTTACAATGTATCGTGCGCTTCTTTTCCGCAAAGCCATTTATTGGCTATCGTCGTGAACGGTATTCTGGTTTGCATGCCGTCCGAACGACTCATCCGCATCCACTTGATTCCCCTTCGGACCCTTCACGAAGCGTTTCACGCACAACCCGGAAGTCCGTACCAGGACCGTCTCAGGTTCCCGTTGGACTCGGCGTGGCATCCGGATTTGACCAACGCATTTCGAAGCAACAAAAAGGCCCAAAAGACGACGGTAGTCTATCCGCAACGAGGAAATGCCGGTTTTCGTATCCGGGTGGCCCATGGCGAGGGCTGGCTGGTTCTTCCCGAATACCTTGAACTGCACTTGGTGGCGGAGTCTTCTTTTTCCGGCCACCTGGCGCAACACTTGGGTTCGGAACAACTCGCTCAATTGAAAGGTGATTAAACTATGACCAAACTTCTTTGTCTTGACGATTCCTACCTCCAAGAATGCACGGCCAACGTTACGGCCACGGATCCGACCACCAATCGCGTCCAACTGGACCAAACCGTGTTTTACCCCACCGGCGGAGGTGTGCCTTGCGATTTCGGCACGCTTTCGACAGCGGATGGGCGTACCTGGAAGGTCACGGATGTCAACAAGAATGACGGGGCGGTCTGGCATGTATTGGACTCCGTTTCGGTCGCCGCGTCAGGTCTGTTCTTGGCGGTTGGTGACGTTGTTTCCGCCAAAATAGATTGGGAACGGCGTTACAAGCTAATCAGAATGCACACCGCCACCCACATCCTTGCTACTGCAATGCACGGCAAGGGCTTTGGCATCACCGGAAACCAAATCGGCATTGAACAGACGCGCGTGGACTTCAATTGCGAGACCGGTGCCGAGAAAGAAGCGTTGGAAGCGGGAGTGGCCGAGGCCAATGCCAAATTGATGCAATCCGTGGAGCTCAAGGTTTACTCCTTGCCCCGAGAGCAGGCCCTCCAAATGCCAGGAATGGTCAAATTGGCTAACGTCCTTCCGCCGGCCGTGACGGAATTGCGGATTGTCGAGATTCCGGGCATCGACACCCAAGCCGATGGCGGCTGCCACGTCAAGAATGTCAATGAAATCGGGCAGATCAAACTGGAAAAGGTGGAAAATAAGGGTAGCAAGAACAAACGCGTGTACTTCTCATTATTTAAGTAAAAAAGGTCGATGCGGAGGAATTTCCATTGGCTTTTCTGTTTGGGTTGTGGCGTATCTCATTATAGCATACGCCACTCCGGGCATTACTTCCTTGATTCTAAATCCCATGCGTGAATACGCATTTTTCCATCGCTCATTCGTAAATCGTTTTGTAAATACGTTTTTTTTCCTTTCTAAGCAGTATTCGGCAGCCTGAGCAGTCAAAGCGCTACCTACTCCGCGGTTTCGCCAACCTTCTTTTACTTCAAAATCCCGGCCGGTATGCGGTTGAAGTGCAAAATCTTTCTCCTTAGTCTCGTTTAATGCCCGAATGGCAATTACTTCCCCGCTTTTGGGATGCATTGCGATGAATAAGTGGTGTTCCAAACCATGTGGATCATCTTTATTCAAATGAACCAATCGGACTTGTTCGCCTTTATGTGTCAGTCCAATTTTATGGTATACTACATTCCAATTGCCGTCCGCATTGACTCCCTGTATGCCTCTGATTGCTGTTTCGGGAATTGGTTCAGCCCCTGAGGTTATGCGCATACGTAACCAATGTGATTTCAAAAATAAAAGGTTGCCGGGAAAAAAGGGCCGAAAACGATCAACACCACTTAATTGCGAGGAAGCCGAAGCGTCCAGAACGCGTAAAGGTGGGTGCTAGCGGTTTTCGGCCCCAATTCCACCGGCGTCTTTTCAACAACCCGTCGGAGAGACTGGCGGCTGAAAAGAAGAGGGATCCTCCGTCCATCAAACGATGAACGAAGGTTTGGTTGGGCTTACGTCCTTAGAATTGGATTTGGTCCAATCCGTAGGCTTCGCGCTTGGCATCCGCTTTCTTCGTGCCGACCACGTGCGGCGAGGTAACGCCCGTCACGATGCTCATGACCTGCAATTTGTCACCCATTTCGGGGATGATGCGCGCGCCCCACTTGACGTAGGCGTTGGGGTCGAAGTTCTCGGTAATGCCTTCACCGACTTTGATGGCTTCCCCCAACGTCAGCTGGGAGCCGCCTTGGACCAAGACCAATGCACCCTTGGAGCCGGCGTAATCCACGTCCAACAAGGGGTGTTCCAACGTGTTCTTGACGACTTCCTCGACTTTGCCTTGTCCTTGGGCCTCTCCCACGGATATCATGGCAACGCCTGCGTTGCCCATAATCATGCGCAAGTCGGCAAAGTCGATGTTCATCAAGCTAGGCAACATGATGGTGTCTGCAATGCCTTTGACGGAGCGGGCGACCAAGGTGTCGGCGACGGCGAATGCTTGGTTCATCGGCAGGTTCGGTACATATGAGACCAAGCGGTTGTTGTCGATAATGACCGTGGTGTCCGATGCTTTGGACAACGCATCCAAGCCCCAGTCCGCCTTTTCCAAGCGCGCGCGTTCAAGCGAGAAAGGGTAGGTGACCATGGAAACGACGATGGCGCCTTGTTGTTTGGCAACCTCGGCAATGACGGGGGCAGCCCCGGTACCGGTTCCGCCGCCCATGCCAGCGCAAATGAATACCAATTCAGAGTCTTTCAGCAAGTCCGCAAAGCGGTCGCGTGCCTGTTCAGCGCATTTCATGCCCACTTCGGGGAATCCGCCGGCACCCAATCCGCGCGTCATCTGTCCTCCGATGAGGATACGGCGGTTGGCGTCCACCATCTTGAGGTGGTTCTGGTCCGTGTTCACGGCAATGGTTTCAGCGCTTTTGATGCCCATCTTGGTCAAGCGGGAAACGGTGTTCGTTCCGGCGCCGCCAACACCTACGACGCTGATTTTGATGTTGCCTGAGCCGAAGTCTTTTCCTTCGATTGCGCTTAGGGCGTGCGCGTTGCCACCGGTTTTCAAGGCTTCTGCCAACAGACTCTGCATACTATACCATCTCCGACGGGTTTTTTACTGGTCGACTTTTTCAAGGAAAGGGGGTTAGTCTCTCGCTTGGATTTTTTTCCGGCCGTGAAAAAGAAAACAGCCTTCATAACTGAAAACGGATTTTCGGAAAAAATGAAAATCGGACCGTTTACGGCCCGTTTTCCATCCTTAGCCGATGATTTCGATGTCGTAGCCGGGTTGACGTTCCGCTTTGGCTTCCTTTTCAAATTTGCCCATGATGTGCGGCGATTTGACTCCGGTTACGATGGCCGTGATTTCCAACTTTCCATCGTAATCGGGCAACAGGCGCGCGCCCCATTTGACTGAAGCGTTCGGATCCATCTGTTCGGTGACCATTTCACCGGCTTTGATGGCATCTCCCAGCGTCAGGTCGTTGCCACCCGCAATGTGAATCAGGGCACCGGATGCTCCGGCGAAGTCCACGTCCAACAGGCGGTTCTTCAGCACGCCTTCGACGGCATCTTCCACCTTGTTCGTGCCTTTGCCCGAACCAACGGCAATCATGCCGACATCACCGGCTTGTATGACGGCGCGGACGTCCGCGAAGTCGATGTTGACCAATGACGGCTGGGTGATGGTGAATACCAATCCGCCGATGGCTTTGGCCAGGATTTCGTCGGCGACCAAGAATGCTTGGTTCATGGGCAGGTTCGGCACCAGTTGGACCAAGCGGTTGTTGTCCAGGATGATGACGGAGTCCGAGCATTCGCGCAGGCGGTTGATGCCTTCTTCAGCTTTCTTGACGCGGGCACGCTCCAGCGCGAACGGGTAGGTGACCATGGAGACGACGATGGCGCCTTGGTCCTTGGCAATCTGGGCGATGACGGGCGCGGCACCTGTTCCGGTTCCGCCGCCCATGCCGGCGCATACGAATACCAAGTGGGTTCCTGAAAAGACCTGTTCCAAGGCCGGGCGGTCGACTTCCGCGCATTTCATGCCGACTTCGGGGAATCCGCCGGCTCCAAGGCCTTTGGTGACTGATTTACCAATAAGGAGCTTGCGGATGGATTCATCCAGTAAATTAAGGTGTTGGCGGTCCGTGTTACAAGCAATCAGTTCTGCGCCTTTGACGTTAAGGCGTTTGAGGCGATTGACGGTGTTGTTTCCGCCGCCGCCGACTCCGACGACGCAAATCTTGATTTCTTCCTGTCCGCTATCTTTTTCCTGTTGTTGGACGCGCTGGCCCGCCATTGCATTTTTGACCAAGTCTTCCATATCTCATCGCCCTCTCTTTTAAAAAGAAATGACATGACGATTCCAATAGTATATAAATACCTTTGCCACGGAGACGATTCCAAGCGTATTTTTGCTTTGATTGGTTTAATGGAGCTTTTTAGTGGCTTATTTTTTGCTTTTTTGCCCGTATTGGGTGTTTTTTTTGAATTTTAAGTTACAATTTGCCTTTAATGGCAATTATTTTTTTGAGCTTTATTTTTAAAATAAGGTTTTTTAGGCCTTTTTTTGCCAATTTGTGGCTAATTAATCGTTATTTTATCTTTATTTAGTCGATTTTACCTCTTTTTATTCATTTCAAGCTTAATGCTTCCCTTTTTTTGACGCCACATTTCCGAATCAAAAAAGTGCTATGGCGGCATTAAATATCAATATTATGGTCTATTGTGACTTGTTTTGCCATTCGTACCTTTATTAATGCGTTTAATCGCTATTAGAGACTTAATGTAGCCTTTCTTCCACTTTTAAAACAAGCCGTTTTTTGGCCTTTTTTCACCCTTACGGGTGCATTTCGGTACCTTTCGGTCATCTTTTTTTCGACGCGGACAACGTTTCTCTTTTTGGGTTGGGTGGGGTCCGAAACATTATACTTGTTTTTCCTGGAAATGCGCCCTGACTAAAAGAAACACTTTAGTTTCGGTTTATCGTTGTCTTTGCATTTCGTACAATTCCAGCACTTCGGATTCGGTCGTGGCGTCGGTTGCCGACTTGTCCGTCCGGACGAACCCTTTGATCCGTGGAAACCGTAATGCAAGACCTTCCTTGTCGGACCAGGCGCAGGTGTGGACCGGCGATCGGGTGATTTCATCGGCAATGACCGTGATGACGTGGCGGGGTTTGACCCATACGTCCGGTTCAATCAGGCAGTCCACGTTGTTCGGTTTTTGTTTCAGTGCGTCTTTTTGGAGTAATTCAGAAAAATCCGCCATCTGTTGCTCGGAAAAACCGGTTCCGATTTTGGCAATGGATCGAAAACGGTCCTCGTTGGGGTCATAAATCGCGCTCAACAAGCCGCCAAATCCGAATTCCGTGCGTTTGCCTTTTCCATAATAGAATCCGATGATGACGACGTCCAAGGAATCCGCCAATTTGGACGAATACGACCGTTTGAGCTTGATCCAAGCGAATTTCCGGGCACCCGCGCTATACGGCGCATGCAAATCTTTGGCCATGATGCCTTCCAGGCCTTCGCCGACCAATTTGTCGAACAGGTTTTCCAATTCCTCGGGTTTTTCAATTATTTTGGTCTCGGCTTGCGCCAAAATGGGCCCGGCAATGATTCGTCGTGCCAATTCCGCCTGGCGCTCCACATATGGCCGGACCGTCCAGTCCGTTCCATCGGCGTAAAGCAACTCGAAGACGAACAATTTCAATGGAATTTTTTCCGCGTATTTTGCTACGCCATGCTTGCGCTTGCGCTGGATGGTTTCCTGGAAGGGTACGAATTGTCCGGTGGCACTGTTGTAACCGATGGCTTCACCTTCCAAGATGGCCTCATCGGCGTTCAACTGGTCCAACGTGGCCTTGACGATGTCGGGAAACATGGCCGTCATGTCTTCCTGCCGGCGGGAATAGACGCGCACCGTTTTGCCATATTTATGCACTTGCAGCCGGAAACCGTCGTATTTGGCCTCCACGCTGCATTTTCCAAGCCGTTCGATGATGTCCTTGGCTGATGGAAGCCGCTCTGCCAATGCCGGCCGGATGGGGTTAAAGGGTTGGGGTGTGATTTGGCTGACCGCATCTAGGCCTTGGTTGAACCACGTTTCGGCAACTTGGCCCAAATCCGAGGTCAAATTGAACGCCCGCTCCAACACGTCTTTGTGGGTTTTGTCCCCGATTTTGGCCACCGACAGGGCGTCCATGATGGTGGATTCGGCCACTCCAAGCCGAAGTCGGCCCGTTACGAACCGGGCGATGGTTTTGGCCTCCGTCGGCGAGGCTTGAGAAAACAATTCGGCAAGCAAGCTGATTTTTTGGTCTTGGCTGCCCTCCCCCGAAACCGTAGCCAACTTGTAGAGGTTGTCGTAGACTTTTTCCACGGTCAAGCTGCCGCCCCCCAAACTTTTTTGGGTTTTAACGGAAAGCGCAGTTTCGGCCACCTGGCCCAAATCCCCGATTTTGCGATATGCCGCCTCAATTTGCTTGATGGTCTTTCCGGAGACCTTGGAAAGTGCCTGTTCACACAGTTTGTCGCCGATGCCCAATTGGATGCCGTGGTGTTCCGGAACCAGGATACCTTGAAGCAGGTAGACCACGTTGCGAATCAGGCCGGGTGGAACCGTCTTGAAAAATACCGCCAAGTCGTCGGCCATCTGCAACCGCGAGGTCGTGGATTCCAGCTTGTCGTACGCTTGTGCCATTTGCGAGAATTCCATTGTACAGCACGTTAGGCATTTGGACGAATTAAAGCCTCGCGGGGTGTTTGCCGAAAGGTACAGATAGTGGAAGTCCGGTCGCCCAACCCATAAAAATGCACTTCCCGCAACTTTCCTCATGTCTCAATTGATACGCCACTCCCCTTGTGTGCACGTTACCGCGTACGCCATCCTTGTCATGTTTTTGGTAACCTGGGTTTCCGCGTTTTCCACCACGTCCGAGTTCAACACCAGCGTGGCAACGGTCACGCAATTGGTCCAAGTAAGCGCCGATTTGTCCTACCCCCAACTTTTGCCCGGCTCCGAATACGCCAAGAACGTGACCGTGCGCTTTGCGCTTCCGGCGGAAAGCCTCGTTGGTCTCACATCGGACCGGGTCATCATCCACGTGGTGGCCTATGCCGACCAACCCTCGTGGCTGGCATTTTACGGCGGCGATGGCCAAGGTTACCGCGCGTACGCGTTTGACTTGGACTGCCATGTGCAAAACCGTGCGACCGGTGCGTGCGCCAATGATTCCCATTTAAGCCGTACCATCCAAGCGGTGCTGGCCGTGCCGGCCAATGGTACGTCGAACCACTCCGAGCGGCTATTGGTTCAAGCATCACTTTTGGATGGCTACCAGTCCGTTCCGCTGGAAAACAATTCGCCCGGCTTTTCCCAAACCCTGCAAAACGTGTTGCAAAACCTGCCTATCCAACCACTGACCCAGTTCTTCCAACAATTCGGACCTTCCCCGTCGGCGTCACCGGCCACTGGCGCCAATCCGAACGCCCCCGGCTCAAACAACACCGTCATCGCACTTGATGCCAACCTGAGCGCATCCGGCCAAAACCGCGACCCAAACGGTTCCATCCAATTGGGCGGCTCCAATTCCGGCAGCTCCACGTCCGGTTCAAACGTCCAGGGAGGGTTGGGGGCACAAGTGGCGCAACAACCTTCGGTTCAGTCAAATCCTGGTCCAAACGAGTTCATCGTCCCCTTTTCCGGTTTGGTCATTGCCCGGGGCGATGCCGTCCTCTACGGCGCCCTCATCGTCTTCGGCCTTTTGGCGTTTTTGTTCTATCGGCACTTCTTTGGCGGCAAAGGGGGCAAGGCAAACGGAGTATTTGAGGCGTGAATAGCAAAGAGGTAGTGGTCCCGTTTAGCGTTGGTGAATTCGGGAACCGAAAAATTTTTCGCCTTTGACGACGTGGCTTTTCCAACAATCGTTGTGCAATGATTGGAAAAACCAACGCCGCGGCTCAAAGGCGATAGTAGTGAACCCCAC
>JACRGH010000070.1 GCA_016212375.1 Microcaldota archaeon | reverse complement strand
GTGGGGTTCACTACTATCGCCTTTGAGCCGCGGCGTTGGTTTTTCCAATCATTGCACAACGATTGTTGGAAAAGCCACGTCGTCAAAGGCGAAAAATTTTTCGGTTCCCGAATTCACCAACGCTAAACGGGACCACTACCGTCCGCCGCTAACCCTATTATTTCTTCGTTGCGAAAAGATGAGGATTTGCTGAACGTGGCGTTCACTTCACTTTTGCAAGAAAAATTGAATTCCTATGGAAAGACCGAAACCCGGGTTAAAGGATTGCCCTCCATCCACCATAAATGGCATCATCCTGGAGATTCACAAACCGACGAAGAAATGGGTCGATCCAAATACAAGACGGTGTCCGATATTCCGGATTTGTACGGTGTGAAACATGTTTTGCCCGGCAACGACCTGGATGATGTGCGGCGTTTTGCAACGCGCGTAGCGTCGGAGGTCCAGGATAAGTCCCTGGCTGAGCTGGTTCCGCATGTGTTTGAGCCAACCCCGGAAGACACTGCGGATACGTTGGAGCAAAAAGAGCGGGTAGGTTTTCTGCGTGTCGCGTCGGTTTTCCATAAGGATAAGTTGCATCTTCCTTCGGACCACTACCGCGCTTACCACTTGGTTTTTTCATTGGCCCCGTCCAACCGTTTATTTCCATTTGCTGGCTTGAAGCACATTGAGTTGCAATGCGTCAATGTACATTTGGACCGGGAAAATAATTCCGGGAAAGCATCGCGTGATGTCTACAAGGGCAGGCAAATCGGGAAGGTCCGGAGTTTCCTGGAAGACACCCGGCGCACGGAGGGATTCAATGTATTCGTCCAATATCCAGACGGAGGGTACCATCCGGTTCGTCTAGATAAAGGGGCCATCGGTTTTGATTTGTTGACAACGATGGAGCAAGCCGGCGCCGTAACCGAACAGCACCTTCTTCAAAATCGGTATCGCATCCGGAGTCATGAGGGCGCTAACGCGTATGAACTTGGCCTTTTTGATAAAATACCGGAGGGCGTTCCGAATCATCATTTAAGTGTTCAGATGATTCCACACGGAACTCGAAATTTGATTAGCCCCGGGACCTTTGTCGATTTGATGAAAAAAGCAAGCCACATTCATTCCCAGGAACTAGCTTCCCGTCTGAGATCGCAAATTCAATCTCAATTTCTTTTATAATGAGCGCGTGGTTTCGTTTGTTTATTCCATTCTGCTAACTCTATTTCCCACAAGACCCGCCTCGTCCGCCGGCCTTCGCTCTCACTCGGCCAGCACGTTGGATATGAGCCACTTCGCGTCAAACGGCCGGATGTCGCCGTAATCCTGTCCCGTCCCGAGAAGGACGATGGGCACGCCGACTTCGTGCGCCACGCTGAAGGAGGTTCCGCCTTTGGCGTCGCAATCGACTTTGGTGAGGATGACGCCGTCCAGTTTCAAGGCGGCGTGGAACGTTTTGGCCTGCTCCACCAAGGCGTGGCCGGCCACGGCCTCACCAATGAACAATTTAAGGTCGGGTGCGACGACACGGTTGATTTTTTCCATTTCTTTCAGGAGGTTCAGGTTCGTTTCTTGCCGTCCGGCGGTATCAATCAACACGACGTCCAAGCCGTGCGCTTTGGCATGGGCAATGGCGTCAAATGCCACGGCCGCCGGGTCCGCGCCGTATTGGTGCTTGATGACGGGAACGCCGATTGCAGTCCCATGGTGTTGCAACTGCTCAATCGCCGCGGCGCGGAATGTGTCGGCCGCCGCCAAGACGCAACGGATGTTGTTTTGCTTTAAGTAGTAGGCGATTTTGGCAAGCGTTGTGGTTTTTCCGGCGCCGTTGGGACCCAGCAACAATATTTTGACGGGTTTTTGGCCCGTTTCGGTCCGGCTGCGGATGAACGTGATGAGGTCCAGTTCCGGTTTGTCCAAGACGTCCACCAGCGCGGCCTTGACCGCCGCCTGGATTTCCGCTTGTACCCGGCTTTTGTCAACCTTCCGCCCCGCTAGCTGGGTCTTGATGGTGGACACGATGTGTTCGGCCGTGTCCAATGTGACGTCCGATTCCAACAGGGCCATGTTCAGCTCGTCCAACATCGGCTCCAATTCCGAGGGATGGATTTGCACTTCGCGCGTGAAGATGCCGGTGATTTGGCTCAAAATGCCGATTTTGGCCGTTAGCTTGCGCTCTTTGGGCGTGTCCGGTAAGGGTGTGGGTTTGGTTATGGGCGTTTGGGTGGCAACGGCGGGCGGTTTTGCAAACGGCTTTGGCGTCTCTTGGTTTTTGGCGGGCGCTTGGGCAACGCTCACCTGGGGCGCCGGTTCAGCTTTTGATTCGGTACGGTTTGTTTCGACGGTTTTTCCTGCCGGCATCGGTTTCGGGCTTGCGCTTTTTTGGATGTGCGTAGGGGCCGTTTCTATTTTCGGTTTTGGAAGGGTTTGAGGCTCAACTGGTTTGTCTGCCGGTGCCGTTGGCTTCGATTGGAAAAAAGTTTGCATTTCCGGCGCGGATGTTGGAATCGGTTCGGCTTCCGGCGTGTGCGTGGAATGCGCTTTTGGTGTTACGGCTTGCGTAAGCTTTGCTTCGGGTAGGAATTCTTTGGAATTGTCCGGTGCCGCCGACTGTTTGGCGTTGGTGTCAATCGGCTCTTTTGGCTCGGCCGGTTTTTCATTTTCCGGTTTTTCTTCCTCTTTCTTGGTCAAATTGTCGATGAAGGAGGAGATTTTCTTTTTGAGGAGGCCGAACATAAGAAGAACACTTGTGCCGGCATGAGTTTTTTTGCCTTTGTTTTGGCGCTTTTTGGTCCGGCTTTTTTTAAGGAGCGTCCTTTTGGATTTGGTCTTGCTTACGCTTTTCAGCCCATTTGTGCGTCTTTGGCCATCTGCTGGGCTTCGGCGTTCAGTTTTTCGTACCGCGCCAGCGTCTTTTCGAACATCGCGGTGATGTCCGCCAGGTTCTTGATGACCAATGATTTGCGGAATTCCAGGATTTCCAAAGCTTCGGTCGGCGTCTTTTCGACCATGACGCGTGAGCCGATGTCGATCAGGACCGCTCCGGCCTTATCGGCGTTTGCCTTGGTGTATACGCCGGCGCCCATGGGCAACAACGCCCCTTTTTTGAGGGCATCCATCTGGGTCAGTGATTTTTTTGTGTTCTCGATGTCTTCCAGCACTTTGTGCACCATTTGGACCTGGCCTTGCAGTTCTTCCACTTGGTTGCGGTAGTAGTTGACTTCGAATGCTTTTTGCTCCATTTGCCGCTGCGAGGGCGCGTGTTGCATCGGGAAATCGGAGGCGGAAACGTTTGTCATCGGGGCCGGGTTGGTGTTTGCCATAAGAAAATTTCACTCTCCATTCAGTGCTTCGTATACGCGCTGGGTCTCAAAGCCGGACGTCATTTCGCCCAACAAGGCGCCCTTGGTGTTGGCCACTACTCCGAATGCGTTGAATGGCACGCCGTTGTTGGTCGTCCCATTGGTGCCGCGCACGTCGAAGAGCTTTTCCATGAACTTGAATTCGACGTCCGTCACGTCATTGTACGCGAAAAGCCCTTTGTCCGTCAGCACGTTCATGGCCCCCAGGGTGTGCATGCCGGATAATGGGTGCTGGTGGACTTGGATGCCGAGGCACTCGCCGATGGCTTTGAGTTCATTGGCCGGCACTTCGGTCGAGGCCAATCCAACTTTGTTGTTGACCAACAATACGTTGCCCGGTGCGAGGCTGGATTTCAAGGCGTAGACGTTGTAACCCGCTTTTTTCAAAATTTTCTTTTCTTCGGTTTCGGCGTTTGCAGACAAGACGATGCCGTTTTGGTTCATCACGCAAAACAGGCCGATTAAGGGGGATTGGTTGATGAACAAATCCAGGGCTTCCGTCTTTAGCACGTCCTTGATTTGGCCGCGCAGTTTTGTAGGCGCGTTTTTGGACACCAATGTGTGCCGCTCGTTCGTCTTGAGGTACAAACCGATGAAGGGGTTCTTGAAGAATCCGGCCTTCTGGATGGAATAGCTCATCGTCCTATGTATCCTTCTTGAACGTTTTATGCTTTGGGAACCAGGGCCGCAAACACGGTTCCGGCTTCGTCTTTTTGCAACAGAATGTGCACTTTTTTCTGCGGCCGGTTGCTTGTGCGGATGGCGTTATTGAGTGCAACGTCCACTTTGACGTCCTTTCCTTTCATGTGGCGCAAGGCGAATTCGCGCAACAATGAAATGGCCTTGTCAGCACGCTTGTATTTGGGCTTGGCGTACGCATCCGTCAAATTGACGGTGTATTTGCGCTCCAAAACGGTCTTGCGAGCCGGCTTTTCATCCTTGGAGTCGGCCTTGTCGTCAGATTTTGTTGCGGCTTTTTCTGTTTTTTGGCCTTTTTCAGCGGCAGCCTTCTCAGTTTTGGCTTTTTCTGACGCTTTGCCAGCGGCTTTTGCAATGGGCGCGGCAGATTCGGCCTTCTGGGCGTCCGCTTTGTGTTCGTGCGGGTTGGCCTTCTCGTCCGTAGCCTCGCCTTTGATCTTGGCTTCGTCTTTTTTCGCCAATGCCTTGTCTTGGAAGCGCTCATCTGCCATAATCCTAATCCACCTTGATCTTTAGTTTCTTGTTCTTCCAGTGGCGCGACTTGACGTTGCGCGTCACGCGACGCGCCGTCTTGGCCATGGCGAACAGGGGCACGCGGCGGTTCTGCTGCAGCGCCTTGCCGAGTTTCTTTTTGAGTTCGTGCGATTTGTTCTTACCCATGTGTTTCATCTCTTTGTAAGCGGTTTTCGGCTTTTTTTCGCTCGATTGGAATATGTTGTTGCGTTTGTCGCTTTTTTTTGATTTTGAATTGCGTTTTCTTTTTCCTTGCAATTTTAGGTAATGATTTTGCTTTCATTTTTCTTCGTTTTTTGGTTTTTTTTTTCTTTGTTTCATTTTCGTTTGAACGTGATGTTCGGCTCATGCCGTTGCGATTGCACGCGGTCCAGAAGCGTCTTGAGCTGCGCATCGGAAATCTTGCCGGACACGCGGCCGCTTTGGGCCAATTGGATCAGGACTTGGATCAACCGGTCGTACATGGCGCTGTTGGCGATTCGGATGTTGCTCATCCGCTCGTAACCCGCGTCGTCCAGGATGCTCTTGAGCACCTGGCGTTTTTGCATATCTTCCGCTTGCTTGCGGCGAATGGCCTCCATGCGGTCCGACGGACGCGGGGCTTGGGGTTGCTCGTTCTGGTCGCTCATGATTTTTGGCTCGCCTTATCCAGAAGCGAGCGTCCTTTGGGCGTCAGGGTGCGTCCGACTTTTTCTTTTTGGACAAAGCCCGCTTTTTCCAATTGTTGCAACATGAGGCGCAGGTTTTTGCCGCCGGATTTGCGGTGGTGGCTGCGCGAGACGATGTGGGAGGTGCGGCCGCCGTACTTATGGCGGAGGCGCTCGACGCCGACCGGTGTGCCGCGCACGTACAGGGTGCGCAAAAGCGACGCACAGCGGACGAACCAGAAATCCGGGCTGTCCGGCACGCGCTCGTTGTGGCTGGACAGTTTTACCACTCCGGCCCATGTGGGCGGTTTGATGGGTTCGACGGCTTTCAAAAGGCCTGCGACTTTGCTAATCAAATCGTTGGCTGGAACATCCATAGCGGCCATTAGGGAATCACTCTTTTGTTTTTGAAGTTGTTACTATTGTCCTATCGTTTTTTCGTGCGTCGTGATTTCGTTGAACCCGGTTGACGGTTCAGGCCCGCTTTTCGCGGAACGTTCGCTTTCCGATGGTACGGAATCCGACGCAGGTTAGAACAGTTGCGGCAGGCGTATAAAACGCTTTTGTTGGCCCTGTCTTGGCGTACTTTGAGCGTATCCGCGACAAATGGCACGCCGCATGCCTTGCAGTACTGCCTTGGGTCCAGATGCACCCTGTGCCGCATGGCCAACTGCCGTGCCAATTTGACGTACCGGCGGGCCAACGTCTGGTCTTTGGGCCACATGGTTTTGGCCAAATCCAACAAATTCTTGCATCGGCTCGAGGCGATGGCGCGGATGTCGGTTTTGGCGGGGTGGGGTTTCATGACCGTTGTTCTCCCTGTTTGAGATTCCGTTTCAATATTTTCAACAATCCCGGAACTGTTGGCCCCAACGGCACGCGGATGGTCGGACCCAGTTGATTGAACTGCGGAAAATCGGTTTCCGATGTTCTGGATTGTGAGCTTCCAGACCACGCCAAGCCAAACGCGGTTCTTAGCTTGATTTGATTTTCAATGGCTTCTGTCAAACCGAGCAAGTTCAAATTTTCGGGTTTCACTTTGATTTGAAGGACGCTGATTGTGGGGGTTTGTTTGAATGGCAGCGCTGTACTGCGGTCGATGGATACTTCCTGAATCAATTGCCGGTGTTGTCCAAGAAGCAACTCGGCCAACAACAGCGGGTGCAATTCTTTTGGAACCAACTGGTCAACGGCGAATTGGATGTCATTTTTCTTTGATTTGTCCAATTTGCGGTTGAGTAAGAGCGCGTCTCCTCTTGAGCGTTCTAAGTTTTTTAGGATTTTTTCCACTTTTTCTTTCAATGCTGGTTTTTTTTCAAGCTTCAAAAGCGCGTCCTGAATTTCGGATTCGGTCGCGTCCGCCATTCCCTTTGCGCGTTTGAGCTTCAACGCCCTGCGCCGGATTCCGGTCGTTCGTTCATAGTTTCCGTCCCCATCAAGGGCCGTGGACGTCCGTTCCGCCTGCCGTTGCAGTTCGGCTTGGCTTCCGCGCGGATGCAGCGGGGCGGGTAACATCCCCTCGTGCGCTACCAAGTTGCAGATGACGTCGGGCTGGAAACTTTGCGCGCTGATGTATTTAGGTTTGAGTCCATGCAACTCCATTTTTTGTTTTTCAAGTCCCAACGCCATCAATTTGACGAACGGGTAGTTGCCTCCGCCTTGGTGTTCAGGATGAAATACGCTCGCGTGGAGGTGGATGGTGTCTCCGTTGAGCACTCGCGTGCTGAAATAGCCGATGATTTGTCCGGTGTCTTTTTTTCGTGCCAACAACAATAACGATATTTTCGGGTCGACCGTCCGTGACCGGACTTCTTTCGGGTCGACGGGTTGGTTTTCACCGAACCCTTTTTGCGTGATGGGCCGGATTTCCTCCACGATATCCTCCTTGATTTCGCGGGGGAGGGTGTGCGGGTCGCTGATGACGTCGATGGAAATGTCTCCGTATGGAATGGTGGCCGGTTCAAACTGTTTCAAATGCGTTTGCAGTTGCGTCGTTTTGATCCGTCGTTCGGTTTCCATGCTATTCATTCAATTGTTGCTTTTTTTATTGTAGTGGGCCCGGAGGGATTTCAGAACCGGAACCGCAGGGGGAGGCGTCCCCCTTCAGTTTTCCGGCAATCCGGATTCCCCCTCGAATTTGCTTTGCGAATCCTATGGGCCCGGAGGGATTTGAACCCTCGGCCACCAGCTCTCCTAGAGCCGCACCCAGGCAATCGCCGAATCGGTTTTTTCCTGGGTGGTCATATAAGACTGGCGCTCTAAAGCCAGGCTGAGCTACGGGCCCGATTATTTTAGAGGTGACGCCGCGGCTATAAAAGTCTGCGATTTCCTTCAATCTTCAATGAAATTCGAACCTCTGCATTTCAAGGATTTTGCAACGCTCGGCTCAGCGGCGTTCGGTTTTTTGGCCATCATGTTTACCACGCAAAGCTACGCATCGGCCGTCGTCTTGATTGGCGTCGCGGCCGTGTTGGACGTGTTGGACGGTTTTTTGGCCCGCAAATCCGGAAAAGCCAACGGGTTTGGCCGGGAACTGGACAGCCTCGCAGATGCCGTGGCGTTTGGCGCCGCTCCGGCGTTCATGGTCTTTTGGCCGTCCAAAGATGCCACATGGGCCATCGTGTACGCCGTTGGTGGCGTGGTTTTTTTGACGGCGGCGATTGTGCGTCTGGCGCGGTACAATTTGTATTCTGCGGAAGCTTCAGAAAAAGCGGCTATGAGAAAAGGTGGCAAACGGGTTTCAAAATCTGTTTACTACGGCCTTCCTGCGCCCGCCGCGGCTTTGGCCCTTGTGGTATTTGGCTTGTTTTTCAGCACGTTCGCGCCGGCAGCGGAGTTGGTGTTGGCGGGCCTGATGCTGGCAGGCTTTGAGATTAAGAAGCCGTTCTGATTATTGGCCTATTTTTTTTTGCAAAAAAGTGCATTATTTTTTTTGAGTTGTTGTTTTTTTCTTTATTTTGTTAAAACCGGTCCCACACGCTCTGTTCTGCAGTGAGTTCCAATTGGGATAGCCGCTGCATGACCTGGCCGCCGATTTTTTCCTTCAAAGCGGGGTCCGGCAGGTGGTGGATGAGTTCCGAGGCAATTTTCAACGCTTTCTTTTCGCCGTTTTCGCGGTTTTCCTCAAACGGTTTGACGCCTTGTTTATCGGTGATGGCGAACATGAATACGTGCGCGCCTTCCGCCGTGCTGACGCCCAAGGTCACGACGTGTCCGTCATCGCGGGGCAAGACTTCCGCCTGTAGGACGCCGAAATAGGGTTTTCCTTCCTTGAGCCAGGCATGATCCAGATTCAGGCGCCACCAGGAGTTTTCCTCGTTCATCCAGAGCGTGGCGTCTTGGGGTAAGTTGAGAAACGGAGTACTGGTCATAATATTTCCAAGCGGTGCGGTTGAAATCTACTCAAGGCAAATGATGTTTTAAAAGGTTGCTAGTCTTTGAAAAGTTCCTGGACCAACGATTTGGCTACCTGGGTCCGCCCCATCCCATCCATTTGCAAAAACCGGTGCAGGCGGGTATCCGCCATTTTAAAAGCGGGCTTTGTTTCAATTTTCACCGTTTCCGGATTCAGCGTTCGCATTTTTGCATTTTCGGGCAAGACCCATTTTTTTTCAAATCGGTCATACACGACAAACTGGCGCCACGTCGCTTGTGGAGCCTCTTCGATGGGCATCCAGCGGTCCGGTTCCTTTTTATTTCCGGGAACGAACGCCCGCCATTCCACTTGAAACTGTTGTTCTTCCTCTTTTTCCGGTTTCCATCGTCGTAGTTGGTAGTCATACCTTGAAAGCGGCGTGTCCAATTCCGGCCCTGAAAAACGGGCGAGTTTTTCTTGGTTTTTTATGGGTTCTGTCTTTTTTTCCCCACGGATTTTTCTTGTTCGTCCCCGCGGTGCTTTTCCTGGAACATCATAGAACTCCACATCAATCGGGTGCGTGATTCCATCAGTCGTATGCAACGCGTTTACGTCCGGGTTTATTCCAAAATGGGCCATCAATTGTTGTTGGTCTCTCCGAAAGAGATCGTTGGGTTTATACCCCTCTTCTTTTAATTTGGTTAACAATTTCAACGTCTGTTCCATATCCGCCATCTTGGCCGATTTGATGAACCGCGTGACCAGGGTGGGAAGGTAGCCTGGCCGCATGACGATTGCCAATGGGATTTCGGGGTAGTGGCCGGCCTGCTGCAATTGCAATAAGATGCGCGCCTCGGAAAACGTGGAATTGCCTTGGTGGGTATCTTCAATCGTTCGGAGGGGTGGTCTGAACGGGCTGATTGATTTTACCATGTAGCTGCGTCCTGTGCCCCCTTTCACGTAAACGGAGGCGACCTCCCGGGTTGATACTTTGTCGAATGGGCGTTTGACCCAATTTTCCGGAAAAAAATGTTCGGGCGTTTCAGGGGTTTCTCCCGTTTCCAGGTTGTTGGTGAATAGGACGATTCGGTCCCCGTTTTTATGCCGGATGACGGACAGGTTTGAACTGACTTTTGCGAGGTGGTATCCTTTTTCCTCGATGCTGCGTCGCATTTTTTCGATTTGTATGGGCGATTCTTCCAGCAAGATTTCGCGTCTTCGGACCTCCGGTGCAAAAAACCCCACGGTCATATTTCGGACGCTTCGCCCCATGGCCTTCAATCGTGAAAAAATGCGTTTTACGATGTGTTTCCTGCCTCTTTTCGGATAATGAAGTCCATATCCGCATTTTGTTCCAATAAACCTTTGCCGCCCAATGCCGAAAACAGCCGCAGACCGATTCCTGAAAGAGCGAAGGGGCTGAAATCCATCAGTTTCCGGATGTGGCGGTGGCCGTCCAATGCGCCGGCATATTTTTGGCGCCATATGCGTTCATAGTCCAATGGTCCGCCTTCGGCATGGTGGTGGACGGCGTCTGCCAGTTCCTGCGCACACACTGCGCCAAACACGATACCTCCTCCCGTGGTGGCCTTGACCTGGCCCGCGGCATCGCCCACTAGGCACACGTTGCCGCGTTGGGTTTGTCTGCGGTAGCGCAGGGGGATGGTGTGATGGAACTCGCGGACTTTGTGGGCGCCTTTGAGCATCGGCAAAATGGCAGGGTTTTGGAGCAACCGGGCTTTGTGATGGGCCAACAAGACGGCGTTTGGAGTGGCCAATCCTATGCGGACCGTCGTGGGGCCTGCCGGCACGGCCCAGCCGAACAGACCGGGAATGTCCAAAAATACTTCGACGAGGTCGGGTTCTTTCAAGGCGGCAGACTCATATTCACCTTCCCATGCCACGACGAAGTGCTCCAACGCGGGAAACGCACATTGGCGGGCCACATTTGACGCAATCCCGTCGGCGCCGATGAGGTAATCGGTCTTGATGGGGCCAGCGGCGGTTTGGGCCATTCCGTTGTAAGCGTTTTGGTTGTTGGCGTTTTTGCCAGTTTCGGCCGCGTTTCGGTTTTCGATCGGTTCCCATTTCTCAAACCGGGCCGACGTTTTCAGTTCGGCGCCGGCGTCCTGAGCCTGCGCAACGGAAAGTTCATCCAGTTGGAAGCGATTCAGCACCAACGCCACGGGCTCTTTGCGCCGGACGGCCATGTGGGCGTTGCCGCAGCGGATGTTCGCGCCGAAAATCTCATGCAAGACGGCTGGTTTATAGTTGATTCCCGTTCTTGGAAGGCCCGATGCGGAAATGATGGAGGTGCACTTTCCATCTTTTCCCACGCCCGGCTTGTCGGAAAGAATAACGGTGTGCAGGCCTTTTTTGGAAAGCTTTGTCGCAACGGCTCCGCCGATGACGGAGGCTCCCACCACGAGGCATTCGGTTTTCATCGGTTGTTCCATCTGTTTGTTTGTTGGCAAGCGGCATATTAAAAATCCGGACTAACCAGAAGCTTCCTTCCCATGGACATTGAAGCCTCCTCCCGCAAGTGGGCGTTGAAGAACCGCAAGGACCACGGGACGGCACAAGCTGGCGCCCTCATCGGCAAAGTCATTGGTGAAGTGCCAGACGCCAAGAAAGACGTGGCGGGCCTTAAGGCAGTGTTGGAGAAGATCGCAGCCGAGGTCAACGCCTTGTCCGCCGAAGCGGTGGATGCTGAGCTTTCCGCGTTTACCTTCGAGGCGCCCAAATCCGAGCGCGAAGGTTTGCCCCCCCTGAACATTGAGCGAGTCATCACGCGCGTGGCTCCAAATCCTTCCGGTTTCCTTCACATCGGGCACGCCAAGAATTTGATTTTGTGCGACGAATACGCCAAGCGCTACAAGGGCCAGTTGTCGTTGCGTTTGGAAGACACGGATCCGAAGACCAAAAAGCCGCTTCCGGATGCATATACTGCCATTCCAGAAGACGCCAAATGGCTCGGCTGCATCATTTCACGCATCGTGGTGCAGAGTGAACGGATTTCGATTTACTACGAGCACGCCGAAAAATTGATACAAGCCGGGCACGCTTATGTCTGCAGCTGCATTCCGGAAAAGTTGCAGAAAAACCGCTCGGACGGTGTGGCCTGCGGTTGCCGGGACCAAACGCCTGTGCAAGCCCTCCGTGAATGGAAAAGCATGTTGCTGACCACCAAAGAAGGCAAAGCGGTATTGCGCATCAAAACCGACATGTCGCACCCCAATGCGTCCATGCGGGATTGGCCCGCCATGCGCATCGTGGAAGAGGCGCATCCGCGTGTGGGAACGATTTACCGCGTGTGGCCACTGTACAACTTTGCCGCGGCCGTGGACGACCACTTGATGGGCATCACCTTTGTGCTCCGGGGTAAGGAACACGAACTGAATGCCGACAAGCAACAGTACATTTACGATTATTTCGGCTGGAAAGCGCCCCTGACTCTAGAATATGGCCTTCTGCACATCGAAGGGGCCATGGCGCACAAATCGGACATCATCCGCGGCATCAAAGAGGGCTTGTATTCCGGATGGGATGACGTGCGTCTGCCCACCTTGCGTGCCTTGCGCAAACGCGGTTTGCAACCGGAAGCCCTGCGGCGGTACATGATTTCATTGGGTGTCAAGCCTACTGACAGTACGTTGGACTGGGACATTTTGTATCGGAACAACCGCGAACTGCTGGCATCGGCGCCTCATTTTTATTTCGTGGAAGAACCGGTGGCGTTGGACGTCAAAGGATTGGATGCGCACGTCGCCGCTCATGGCCCGCAATCCAAGACCCTGGTTTTGCCCCTCTATCCGGGCGCACCGGACGACCAAAAACGCCACTTGTTGGTCAGCTCGGCTCTTTTGATTGCCAAGAAAGACGCGGAAGAAAACGCCGGAAAAGTTGTGCGCCTCAAGGACTTGGTCAATATCGACCTTTCTTCCAACGCCGTCAGCCCTAACCAGGACCACAAAGGCGTGCAGAAAATCCAATGGGTGTCCGCGACAGGCGCCGTTGCGGTCAAGGTCGTGCGTGAAGACGGTTCGGAACACGTCGGCAGGGCTGAGGCCGGTGTCGGTGAGCTCAAAATCGGCACGGTGGTCCAGTTCGAGCGGTATGGGTACGCGCGGTACGATCACGATGAGAAGGACGGGACGAAACTGTTTTACTACGCGCATCCGTGACGTTGGTTTTTGATAGCGCGTATTGTCCGCGTCGTCATTATGCCTATGTGCAGAATCTCAAACGTCTCTGCTACGCGCTTCCCGAGTCCATTTTTTGGTGGCGACTCGGTCTTCTTCCTTTCGTTTTTGTTTCCTTTTTTTCCGGCTGGACTGACGCCGCTCCGGTCCTTTGTAGTTACCTTTGTCCATCGAATTTCGTTGGTCTTGTGAAGTTGACGTTTGCCCTTTGGGCCATTTTCCCTCACGGATTTGACCGATGAGTTGGTCAGATAAAAATGCAGGCGAACGGGGGAAATGAACGGTGCCAAATGTGTAAAACGCCCGCACGTCTCCGATTATGCCCCGGATATCTTCCGGATCCGGCTGGATTCCAAACATTTGTGCGGATGCGCGTGCCAAATAGTCGGATAGAACCCGCTTGGTGGGTCGTTGTTCCGCTCGTAGATCCGTGCGAAGATTTTTTGGTTGTGATCCGTTTGGATATTCCAGGATTCGTTCGGATGCCGGCCTGTTTAACTGAGGGAACAATGCCATGGCCACATGGGTCTCGGCGCCCTTTCTCAAGAGGGCACCAAGCATTTGGATGTCTGCGTTTTTCTTCACTTGGACATTGTAGACGGCATCCCGTTCAAGCGTCCGATTTCCTATAGGTAGCGGCAGCATGAATACGACGGTATCCAATGGCACGGGGTGGGGGTGGTATACTTCGTCTAGATGGGCTACATCCTCCCCGAAAAATGATGAGGCCACCGCGCGGTCCAATCGCAGGTATTGCCAGTAATTATGTTGCATGGGATCGGATACTTCGATGAAATGGCGGGCGAGGTTATTGCGGATTTCCGGCGGCAACTTTCGCTTGAATCCCAACAATGCGGCCATGTTCGGTCCGCTGACCAATGCGGTTTGTCGTTTATCCGGTCCAGCCATTCTGCCCTTGTGTAAGACGACGGCATCATCGGCTACGATTTTCGCGCCGTTCCGTACCAAATCAATCATCAACTCTGTTTTTCCTACGCCGGAGGGGCCAAAAATCGCGATGCCTTTGTATTGGGGTTTGCCGTTGGGTCCGTCGACTGGAACCGCTAAAACGGCGCCATGCGTCATAATCCTTCCTTTCAGCAGCATCCGTTTGGCGGCCAATCGTAGTGCCGCGTCCACCACGGGACGGGTGGCGAAATTTTTCGGGTTTGGTTTGGGTATGACTTCCGGACCTGCCTGCAACATCGGAACGAATACGCTGGACGGGTGCATAACGGCTTCAGCCGGCTTCCAACCGAAGGTTTTTGGAGAATTGGGGGTGTTTGGATTTGAAAAATGGACGCTTTGCCAACGGAAACCGCGTAACCGGTTCAAGTCGTTTGGCGATACGGCAAACACGGTTGGAATTTTTTGATGCGGTTCCGCTGTTTCTTCGGCCGGTGCAAATAGGGCCTGGAGTCGTTGATGTACCTGTTTTGCCCAATCGGGCCGCTTGGGATGGATGCTGACCACTCGAACCGGCTGGCCACCGATGTCATACGTGTTGACCCACGCCTTACGCTTGACCCATTTTCCCGTGCCACCGGCATAGGCATGGTATGCATCCAATGTGACTTGCCGGTTCCTCGGAAAT
This sequence comes from Microcaldota archaeon, assembly GCA_016212375.1. Lineage (GTDB taxonomy): Archaea > Micrarchaeota > Micrarchaeia > Norongarragalinales > Norongarragalinaceae > JACPGT01. The sequence goes on along the minus strand of JACRGH010000070.1, from coordinate 200 downwards.
TCCACCATGGTCTTGTTCATGACTTGGGCCAATTAAACACTTTCAATTTTGGCTCCATCTTGTAGAGCCCTGAAATTATTTCACACCTGGGCGGCTAATTTGGCTATGACCAAATTAACCAACGCCCAAGTCAGTTGGGCTGTACGAAACGTGACTTACGGACGCATAACCGCGAAAAAAGCCGCTTTGGCACTCGGCGT
>JACRGH010000069.1 GCA_016212375.1 Microcaldota archaeon | reverse complement strand
GCGTACGTATTTTTCGTCTGTCATGGCGGGTGGGCCTTTTTTTGCGCGGGGCGTCCTGGTCGGGACGCCCAAGCAAAAGAGGTACGAAAAAGTAGAACTTACGCCTTTCGGTCGACCTACAAAACTAAACCCTTACAAAAAATCCAAAAACGAAAACGAACCCACCGACGCCTCAAAACGAGAAAAAAACAAAAAAAAAGAAAAAAATGAACCCCAAGCCGGCTCTGCGCCGGACCTGGAATCGGGCTCAACCAATCAGGTGCAACGCGTACGTAACTAAGACGCCCGCGAAGACCAACGAGACCGTGTTGAGCACCTTGATGAGAGCGTTCAAAGAAGGGCCGGCGGTGTCCTTGAACGGGTCACCCACAGTGTCACCGACTACCGCGGCTTTGTGCGCGTCCGAGCCTTTACCGCCGAAGTGTCCGTCTTCCACGTACTTCTTGGCATTGTCCCACGCCGCACCGGAGGTGGACATCATTAATGCCAATAAAAAGCCGGACACGATGGAGCCGGCCAACATGCCGCCCAACGCTTCCACGCCGAACAGGTATCCGACGACCAAAGGCGAGAGGACGGCCAACAAGCCCGGCACCATCAATTGCTTCAAGGCACCGGCTGTTGCCAAATCCACGCAACGCGCGTAATCCGGACGACCTTTGCCCGACATGAGGCCTTTGATCTCGCGGAATTGGCGGCGGACTTCCTCCACGATTTCAAACGCCGCCGTACCCACGGCGCGCATCAGAAGCGAAGCGAACAAAAACGGTAGCGCACCGCCCAAAAACAGGCCGATGACTACGGCCGGATTCAGGACGTTGATGGTCGTCAAGTGTGTGGCTTCGGCAAATGCTGCGAACAGCGCCAACGCACCCAATGCCGCACCGGCAATGGCAAAGCCTTTGGTGGTGGCTTTGGTGGTGTTGCCCACGGAATCCAGTTCATCCGTGACCTTGCGGACGTTCGCCGGCAAACCGGCCATCTCAGCAATGCCGCCCGCGTTATCCGTAATCGGTCCATACGCGTCCAAAGCGATGACGATGGCGGTTGCGGAAAGCATCGCGGTTGCCGCCAGGGCAATGCCGTAGATGCCGGCCAAACTGTAGGAAACGGCGATGGCCGCGACAATCAAAAGAACAGGCAATAAGGTGGATTCCAACCCAACGGCCAATCCGGCAATCAGATTTGTCCCGGCACCGGTGCGTGAGGATTCCGCCACCCATTGCACGGGTTTGTGCTCTTTCGCAGTGTAATATTCGGTGATGACGAACATCAAGACGGTCGCGGCAATACCCACCAGGGTGGTGTAGAACAATTTCATATCCGGCGTTGTCAAAAAGTAAAAGCCGACAGCCGAAAGGACGGCCGTAGTGATAACGCCTTTGTAAAGCGCATGCATGATGTTCTTTGACTTTCCAAGGCGGACGAACATCGAGCCGACGATTGCGGCCAATGCACCTACAGCCGCAACGCCCAACGGCAGCATCACGTAATTCAGAACCGAGCCGCCCAAGCTTGCTGCGGCAATGCCCCCTAACAACATGGCGGCAATGACCGTCACGGCGTAGGACTCGAATAAGTCGGCCGCCATTCCGGCGCAGTCACCCACGTTGTCGCCCACGTTGTCGGCAATCACCGCGGGATTACGCGGATCGTCCTCGGGAATTCCTTTTTCGACTTTCCCTACAAGGTCAGCGCCGACGTCCGCGGCTTTGGTGTAGATGCCCCCACCCACACGGGCGAACAGGGAGATCAAGGACGCGCCGAAACCAAAACCGATCAGCACGTTGAGGTCCTGATAGAATGAATAAATGATGGACACGCCCAAAAGCCCAAGACCCACCAAGGTAAAGCCGGTCACGGCGCCGCCGCGGAACGCCACGGACAGCGCATCATGAAGGCCTTTTTTAGCGGCCTCGGCGGTGCGCAAATTGGCGCGGACCGAGACCATCATGCCCACGTAGCCAGCTATTGCGGAACAAAGCACCCCCGCCAGGAACGCGATGCCGGTGGGCATATTGACGAAATACCCGATGAGTACGGCCAACAGCACGACAAAAAGGGCCAAGGTCTTGTATTGGCGCATCAGATACGCCTGGGCCCCTTCTTGGATGGCTTTGGCGATGTCCTGCATTTTTGGAGAACCGGTGGGCTTTTTCAGCACGCTCCAGATAAGATAGCCGGCAAATACCAATGACACCAGGCCCGACACGAAAGCGAAGGGCAACAACAAACCAATATCCATACTTTGGAAACACCTCGAGATGAATTGGAAAGTAAAAGGCATTGGTGGCTTCCAGGAAACGGCATTAAAAACCGGAACTTCCGACGCCACTTCCATCACGTCCAAAAAGACGCGCCGACGGCTGAAAAGCCGCTGAAACCTTACTCCCCACTTGCCCGAAATCGGGAAAAAAAACAACTTCATCAGTTAGGAAAAAGGCGTTTAAAAAGCACGCGCCGTTGACGCATGACCATAAAAACAGTCGGATTGTTTACTAAACCACCCGTAACAGGAAAAGGAGGAACATACCCATGACCAGACCCGCACGTTCGATGATTCAAAGCCCACTGGGCCGTTTTGATTACCACATCCCTGCCCTGAGAAAACACGTGGAAGGTCCCAAGGGACTCCAAGAGCGCCTGAATAGCGGCGAGGGAGAAATCCGAAAAGCCGACTCGGATGTGCTGGACCACGTCTTGGGGATGCCAACGGAATTTTTGCCCAAACAAGCGTATCCCAAAGCCGAGAAACTTCAAGGCGGCCCGTCCAGTACCGCCACGGAAGAGGCGCGCCAAGAGCATCTGAAGAAACTGCATGAATTTCTCGGAAACGTCTTGAAAACGGCCGAAACAACAAAAGGACACTACCTGCAGGTCGTCCGGACGGGAGAGCGGCCACAGGACTTGGACGAAACGGAAGGAAAGACATTATACCAAGTGGCACTGAAACGACGCCAGCGCCTCGCCCAACTCATGCACCGCTACATTTCATCAGGACTCTGGAGCCGCACTACAATCCCGTCTCCGGAAATCCGAACACTATGGCGGCAATGGGTCCGGGAAGGACTAATTACGCCGGAAAGCCGACAACAAGTCCTGTCGCGCAACGAACGTCATGGCATGGACCCCAACACATTGTTAACCCGCCTTTCGGAGCGTGCCGGAATCCACCGGGATGAATTGGAAATAATGCGGAAATGGTCTTACGAAACATTGTCAAAAATCGTCGGAAAACAATTACCCGGCGAAGGCTATCGGTGAAACAATAAAAAAACACCAAGGCACAAACGGCCCGCTTTCTTTGAACGTACGGCGTTAGACTATTCGACGTACTTGCCGGATTCCTTCAGTTTCATATGTTTTTGAGAGCCGGCTTTGTTCAGCTTAAGCCGGTCCGTCTTTGAGTCCCGACGGTAAGTCAAATCAAAATCCGCCAACAAGCGCGTGATGCCGTCCTGCTTTTCAAACACGCCAGCGACGTTTCCGTACTTGGAGGGCACGCCGTCAATCAGCATCAAACGATCCACCGTATTGAGGACGAATTCCAAGTCATGATCAATGAGAAGGATGGAAGCGCCTTCTTTGGATTTTTCCCTAAGCAAGCGTGAGAGGGCCACCCGTCCGCGAACATCCATCATGTTGGTCGGCTCGTCCACCACATACAGGTTCGTGGGCTTGGAAAGGGCTTCAAACACGCGCACTTTTTGCAATTCCCCGCCGGAAAGCTGTTGGAAGGTAAAGAATTCCAATTTCTTGATGGCCATATCCCGGATGAAGCGCTGTTGGAACGGCGTGTCCTCGCGCATGACCCCCAGAACCAGGTCGTCGGAGCGGTCCAACAGCTGGGGCTTGAGGGAGCCGCCCATTTGGTTGGAAAAATGGGTTGCCAACGTGCTTTTTCCGGTGCCGTTTCTACCTACAAGGCCCACGATTTCACCCGCATTGAGCGTGATGTCCGTCGGGCTGTCCACGAAAAAGGATGTGCCACGCTCGATATGGGCGGAAGGAAGGACCACGTTGGGAACGGTTCGGTTTTCCTGGGTGGGCGGCTTGAAGCGCACCGGCTCTTCCCGAAATCGCACGTTTTCGCCTTCCAAAAAGCCTTCCAGAAACATATGAATCGCACGGTCCGTGGCATACGGTTGCGAAACGATGCCGTACACACCCGGCTCGCCGAACAAAATGTACGTCTGGTCGCACGCATATGAAAGCAAGGACAAGTCGTGATCGACCAGAAGCACGCGTTGGTCAGAAAAGTGCTTGCGGAGGTATTCCACCAAACGGATGCGGTAGGCGTAATCCAAAAACGCAAAAGGCTCGTCCAACAAAAAGGCCTCTTTTTGGCGACATAAGGCGGCTGCGACCATGACGCGCTGCAACTCACCGCCGGATAATTGTTTTAAGTCACGGTCCTTAAGGTCGTCCAAGTCCAACGTCTCGGTCAGCTGACTCAGGCGGGGGCCGCCGACTTTCTTGAGCAATTCGCCGACCTTTCCCAAATTGGCCGCAACCAATTCCTGGGGTTTGACTACCAATTCCGGTTTGTCCTCGAAAAAACGCTGCCACTCCTTGACGTTCAACTTTTGCGTTTTGAGCTTTCCATCCAACAATTTGACGTTGGTGGACTTGCCACAGCCATTATCCCCCAATACGCCGAAAATCCCTTTTTCAGGCAGGGCCACGCCGTACAATTTGAAGGAGTTGTCACCGTAGGAAAAAACCAATTTGTCTTCCACCGGCGCGACAAGGTTCACGATGGAAATGGCGTGGAAGGGGCATTTTTTGATGCAAAGGCCGCAACCGGTGCACAATGGCGCCGAGATAATCGCAAGCTTCCGGTCATCCGATAATACGATGCATTCCTGGTTGAGTTTGTTGACCGGGCAGACGTTGATGCACTCCAGTTGGCACTGGTCCGGCTTGCAGAGCGCTTGGTCGACGACGGCGAGGCGTTTGTTCATGCGGTTGAATCACACGTTATGATAGAGGGAGATAGCGGCGGGTAGCGGTTGCAAAAAGCCCCAACTGAAGTATCTCCAACAAAACCTTGGAAAAGAGCGTTAAAAAAACCGCGCAAACGCCTATGGCCCCAAAAGCTGGAAAGCAAAACAAACCCCAACCATTTTTGTAAGTCACCGGCCACCTCGCCTCCGGGCCTTTTTATTCCGCCTCAAACCGGAGTAATGCATAAGAATCCAAATGTGCATGCACTATGCATATGGTCAAGGTGATTAGCTTGTCCGAACCGGCCTACAACCTACTCAAAAGCCTCAAAGGCAAAAGCCAGAGCTTCAGCGACGTCATTATGGAAAAATTAGGCAAAGAAGAGCCCAAAAAGACCGAAACGATGCAGGACCTGATCGATTGGATTGAAAGCCAACCTAAATTGGGCAAAAAAGTCCGCTGGAGCGAGCAAGTGGATGAAATCGTGTACGGGGTAAAACGATGATGATAGCGGACTCCTCATTTTTGATATCATTTTTCACACCGGACGACGTCAACCACCACCAAGCGGTTCAAGAAGCGAAAAAAGACTCTGGAAATGTTTTTGTGGTTCCGGACCGAATCCTCGAAGAAACAATGACGGCAATGACGTATAAACGCGGAGTTACGTTCGCACTGGATCTGTTGGATAAACTGCAAAAAAACCGCCAATTCATCGTCAGGCCGACGCGGGAGGAAGAAATCAAAGCCACATTCTCCCGAATCCAACTCATCCAACGCAAACTCAGTTTCATCGATTACTTGGTCGTGGAACTTTCAGTCGGACTTCAAACGCCGGTGATTTCATTTGACCGACAGTTGAACGCCCTACGCCGAATGCTCGGATAAGTCCACCGGCCACCTCGCCCCGCCGCCTTTTATTTCCCACACCGCCCCGCTAGCCTAAGCGAGGAAGGCAACCATGCAGGCAACCGTTTTTGCACCAGGCTCCGCCACGTTGAATAATGCACGACCGACCGGCACTGCGAGGTTCGACCAAACGCAAACGGAAAAAGCCACAATGGAATTGCCAAAAGCCAAGTCCGTTGCCCCCGCCGCTTCAATGGCCTTTCCGAAACAATCCGATGGCAAGGACACCCCTAGAGGCCACACGAAAAACGCGTCTACAACAGGCCATAACTACGAACCGATTATCGCCCACCTCGACATGGACTGCTTCTTTGCGCAAGTGGAGCAAGTCCGACGGCCGGAATTGGCAGGCTTACCGGTGGTCGTGGGGGCGGACCCGCGCCATGGCCACGGACGGGGGGTGGTGTGCACCGCGAACTATGTTGCACGGAAATTCGGCATCAAATCGGCCATACCCATTTCCCAGGCGTACCGCTTGTGCCCGGATGCCATTTTCTTGCCGGTCGATTACCGCCACTACAGCGCCGTTTCCAGGCACATTTTCCAGATTGCGAGCGAATTTGCAAAAACGGAGAAGACGGGCATCGATGAGGGCTATTTGGATTTAAGCGGGACCGATGGAGCTAGAACAATCGGAACTTTCACAGCCGCCGAACAAACCGCACGCCAAATCAAGGCCGCCATCTTGGACAAAACGGGCCTGACGTGTTCCATCGGAATCGCGTGGAACAAAGGCATCGCGAAGATGGCCGCCGGAATGCAAAAACCCAATGGGCTGACCGTGGTAAAGCAACATGAGTTGCAAGCCAAAATCTGGCCCCTTCCGGCGGAAGCACTGATGGGCGTCGGGCCTCAGAACAAAATCCGCCTCAATCATGCCAACATTACCACCATCGGCCAAATCGCCCGGAGCAAGCCAAGGGTTTTAGCCGAATTGTTGGGCAGTTGGGGCCTCTCGCTTCACGCCGCGGCATGGGGCCACGGTTCGGTCCAGCTCGGCGGATTCTGGCAGCCTAAATCCATCTCCCGAGAAACCACATTTGGAACAGACACGAACAACTGGGTCGACTTGCGCGCCACGTTGGACGAATTGTGCAACCGCGTCCACAGCGATGCCATCGCGGAAAACGTGTGGTTCAAGACCGTGGGCGTCAAAATCCGATTTGACAACTTTGAGACACATACGCGTGCAAAAAGCATCAAGACGACGCAAGCCTTGGAATCTGTCCGGACCGTAGCCAAAGACTCGATATGGCCTGCACTGGAGTCCGGACGAAAGGTGCGGTTGGTGGGGGTAAGGTTGAGCGGGTTGGTGGATGGAAGTGGGCAGAAAAAGTTGGGGGAATTCAAGTGAACTGGATCCTGCACTATGGACACAAAATCAAGATTGGGCAAAAATGTAGCCACAACGGCCGCAACGGTGCACGGCAAAAAAATGACATCCTCCCCGGGCTAAAGCCCGGGGTATCCCCGCAGGGGCAAATCAAACAGCATTTGGGACATATTGCCGGCCTAAAGGCCGGGGTATGGCCCAAAGCGGAAATCAGTTCTTTTTCTTCGCCTTGAGGTCTTCTTCCAATTCCGCTTTTTTCGCCAAGCGCTTCTTCGTCACTTTTAGTGAAAAGAATAATTCCGCTTCCAACCGATTGAGGTGGCCTTGGATTTCCTTAATCGTCCGCTTGAGTTCCGGCTGGATGTTATATTCCAACGCATTGACCCGGCGGTTCGTTTTTTCAATCTCTTGAAGGAGCTTCTTGAGAGCCGTTTCGGTTTCCGCCAACTGGATAATCCAGTTCAGGGATTTCTCGAAGGCCTCGACCGCTTCATCAAACGCCGCTGAGGAACCCTGCACGCTGTAGCCTCTTTGGAGGAGGTTGCGTTGAATGGCCAAGCCTTTGATTTTTGGAATCCGGACGCCCATGATGTTGGCCGTGCTGACTTCGACTTCGGGCGCCGCGTGCGCCGCCAAGGTCGCGGTTTCCAAGAACAATCGGGAGTGCATGGCTTCGGCAATTGCAAGCGCACGATACGAGGCGATCAACTGCGTGTCCACCTGGTTGCGCAAATCTTTCGCCTTTTTGATGACGCTGAAAAACTCCAACACCAACGCGTCACGCTTTTGCTTGAGCAGCTTGTGGCCCTTCTCCGCAAGCTTGACTTTGCCTTTCGTATTGAGCAATTCCATGCGGGTGGGTTTTACGTTTTCTTTTGCCATGACAAGTCACTTCAAGGATTGAGTTTTTTCTTTTTTGCTCTTTTCAATTTGGATTAAAAAATTATTTTCTTCCTTGCGCTTTCCGGCAGCACTTTTTTGAAGCGGCAAGCGTTTTGTGTTTGAAAATTTAAAAAAATAAAAAAAATTAAAAAGGGCCGTCGTTGCGGCGTCCTTACGTGCGGAACTTACGGCCGTATTTCTCTAAATGTTCCGGCTTGACACGCTTCAATTCGTCTTCCGGGATGATGGACAACAATTCCCAGCCCAAATCCAAGGAATCTTCGACCGAGCGGTTCTCGTTGCGGCCCTGCTGGATGAAGCGCGCCTCGAATTCGTTGGCGAATTTCAGGAATTTCTTGTCCTTATCCCCCAGCGCTTCTTCGCCGACGACCGCGACCAATTGGCGCAAATCCCGCCCTTGAGCGTATGACGCGTACAATTGCGAAGATACGCCGGCGTGGTCCTCACGCGTGCGTTTGGGCCCGATACCGAGATTCATCAAACGCGACAGTGAAGGCAGGACGTCTACGTTGGGGTAGATGTTCTTACGGTGAAGTTCACGGGAAAGCACAATCTGCCCTTCCGTAATGTAGCCGGTCAAGTCCGGGATGGGGTGAGTAATGTCTTCTTCCGGCATGGTCAAGATGGGTAACTGCGTCACCGTACCTTTTTTGCCCTTGATGGTTCCGGCACGCTCGTACAGGGACGCCAAGTCGGTGTACATGTAACCCGGATAGCCACGACGACCCGGGACTTCCTGGCGCGCGGCGGCGATTTCACGCAACGCATCGCAGTAGTTGGTCATATCAGTCATGACGACCAGTACCTGCATATCCTTTTCATAGGCCAAATATTCAGCCGTAGTGAGGGCCATGCGGGGCGTCAGGATACGCTCAATGGAGGGGTCGTTGGCCAAGTTCAGGAAAAGCACGGCACGCTCCAAAGCTCCGGTTTTCTCGAAGTCCTTCATGAAAAACTGCGCTTCGGCGTTGGTGATGCCCATGGCCGCAAAAACGACGACGAATTCCTCGCCGGAACCGCGGACCGTGGCCTGGCGGGCGATTTGTACGGCCAATTCATTATGCGGCAAACCGGCTGTCGAAAAAATGGGCAATTTCTGACCCCGCACCAACGTGTTCAGCGCGTCGATGGTGGAAATACCCGTTTGGATGAAGTCGTGCGGCTCGGCACGGGCATAGGGGTTGATGGCAAAGCCGTTGATGTCATGGCGTTCCGACGACGTAACGGGCGCGCCTTTGTCCAAAGGCTGACCCGTTCCGTCAAACACCCGGCCCAACATGTCTTCGGATACCGGAATCTTCAGCGTTTCTCCGGAAAACCGGATCTTCGTTTTATGCGTATCAAGGCCGGTCGTGGCGCCGAACACCTGCACGGCGGCAAGGCCCTTGGACGATTCCAATACCTGGCCTTTGAGTTTTTCACCCGACGGCATGATGATTTCCACGGTCTCATTATACGCCGCGGCAGGCACGTCCTCGACGAAGACGATGGGGCCAAAAATTTCTTTGACAGTTTGGTATTCTTTAATCATAGAGCAATACACCTTTTCAGTAACATTATGCCTTCGCCTTGTGGCTGGACTCTTCGGCATGCGCTTTCCCATGACCGTGGGGCGTCAAAGCGGCATCCAGGTCTTTCTGGATAGCCTCGCACGACTTCTTGATATCGGCATCCGGCACGCGTTTGAGTCCCGGAATCTGCTCGCGGCCTTTGGCGGACATGATTTTATCCAACGGCATCTCCAACGCCAACGCATCATTCGCCTTGTCAAAGAAGTGCAGGATGGTCTTAAGCATCCAATACTGCTTCGCGGGCGTAGCGTACGCGTCCTGCGGGTCGAACGAGTTTTGTTGCAAGAAGTCCTCGCGGATCATCTTGGTGGCTTCCAGAACCAACCGTTCTTTTTCCGGCAACGCATCCGGACCAATCAATTGCACGATGTTCTGCAATTCTTCCTCTTTTTGCAAAAGGCCCATGGCAAAGGCGCGCATGGGGTAGAAGTCTTTTGCCACGTTGTCTGCGTACCAGTCGGCCAGCTCATTGTCGTACAGCGAGTAGCTTTTCAGCCAGTTGATGGCCGGGTAGTGGCGGCGACGCGATAGGTTCGCATCGAGCGCCCAGAATACTTTCGTAATACGGAGCGTTCCTTGGGAAACCGGTTCGGAAATGTCGCCACCGGCCGGAGAAACGGCGCCGATGACGGTCACCGAGCCTTCGCGGTTCGGCGAGCCCAAACATTGGACCGAGCCGGCGCGTTCGTAGAATTCGGCCAATTTGCGACCCAAATACGCAGGGTAGCCTTCTTCGCCCGGCATTTCTTCCATGCGGCCGGAAATCTCACGCATGGCCTCAGCCCACCGCGAAGTGGAGTCGGCCATGAGCGCCACCGAATAGCCCATGTCACGGTAGTACTCCGCGAGGGTGATGCCCGTATAGACGGACGCCTCACGCGCGGCCACCGGCATGTTCGACGTGTTGGCAATCAGAACGGTGCGCTCCATCAGGGGCTTCTTGGTGCGCGGGTCTTCCAATTTCGGAAACTCCGTAAGCACTTCCGTCATTTCGTTGCCGCGTTCGCCGCAACCGACGTAGATGATGATTTGCGCGTCGGAGTATTTGGCCAAATCCTGCTGGTTCACGGTCTTGCCGGAGCCGAACGGTCCGGGAATGGCGCCCGCACCGCCTTTGGCAATGGGGAAAAACGTATCCATGATACGTTTGCCGGTGACCAGGGGGGTGGAAAAGCGCAATTTTTCTTTTGAAGGCCGGGGCGAGCGTACCGACCACATCTGCGAAAGACCCACGTTGGTCCCGCCGATTTCACCGATGGTATCGCGCACGGTGTACGTGCCGGATTTGAAGGACCCCAATTTGCCGGACTTGACGTACGGCGGCACCAAAATCTGATGCACGATGTTGGTCTCCTGGACCGTACCGAGGACGTCACCAGGGTGGACCGTATCGCCTTTTTTGGCTAACGCTTGGAATTCCCATTTGGCCTTGACATCCAACGCCGGGATGTTCACACCCCGGTGGATGAACGCGCCGGTGCGCTGCATGATGACGTCCAACGGACGCTGGATACCGTCGAACACGCCTTTGAGCAAGCCGGGGCCCAGTTCCACTTGGAGGGGTGCGCCGGTGCCGACGATTTTGTCGCCGGGTTTGAGGCCGGCGGTGTCCTCGTAGACCTGGATGCTGGCTTTGTCGTATTTCAAGGCGATGATTTCGCCCAGCAACTCCTCGTCGCCGACTTTGACCACTTCGTTGATTTGCGCGCCGAGCATATCTTCTGCAACGATGACCGGGCCTGAAATCTTAGAAAGTTTTCCCATGAGCAGTTTCACCTTCTGTTGAAATTTTTTGTGAATATTTTTTGTTTTGTTTGGCGATTTTTTCTGGCGGCGTTGTTTTCGTCATTTTGGTTTTTATTTTTTTTAACGTTTTTTCCTTGCTTTTTCGTACCGTTTTTTTCCTTGCGCTTTTTCGTAATGAATTTTTTTAGTCTTTGAACCGGACCCGTGTTGTAGCCCGCGGTCCAAAACCTATTTCATAATGTCCACGCCGATGGCGCGCTTGACCAACTGAGCCAAATTTGAACTACCCTTGGCACTTTTCGTATTCTTGCCGGGAATGACGACCACGACCGGCTTGGTGCTTTCTTCCGTAGTTTTCCGCATTTTAGCGGACGCTTTTTCCATCGCGTCCTGGCTGACGATAAGGATGCCGACCTGCGGCGTAAAAAGCGCGGTTTCCAACACGGCATCCACGTCATCGGCCGCCGCATTGGTCGTAAACGCCTTTTGGATACCCGCCAACCGGAAGCCCAACACGGTTTCCGAATCCCCTACGACGGCAATGGAGTCTTTCATGAGGATGCACCGGTGATTTCCTGCAACAAAAACGGCCTGAACTGGTCTTCCACGCCGAAATACTTCCCAAGCGCCAAACGCTTGAGGTTGGCAATTTCCGCGGATTTAAGGTACAAAAACCCGATGACCACGCCGAAATTCAAGACGGAGGCGCGGAACTTCTTGAGTGCCGTCTGGACGAATTGTTTTTCCAGGCCCAGTTCGATGGCGCTCAAGGCGTTCTTTTCATGGTAAATCGCAAGTACGGAATCCGGCAGACCCAACAAACGAACGGCCTCATCCAGATTGGCGGCCCCAAGGAGGTCACGGACTTTTTGCGACGGCGTTCCGAACAATTCCTTTTCAATGTCAGCCGAGGACGCGATGGGTTTGAGCCGGAGGACGATCATGGTGTGCAAAAATTCCTGGCGCAGCCGGAGCAAAGCGCGGGTGTTGGGATGGGCTTTGGCTTTGAGCACCTCGGACACTTGCTGGGCGTACGCCCGGTCCAGAGCCTGGCTTACCAAGCGGAACTCGGCAGGGTCCTGCATGCGGGTAAAATCGGCGCGCAACGCATCGCCATACCAAGAGCTTTTCAGCACGTTGAGCAACGAGGCCCAATCTTTTTGTTCCATGAGTTTTTCGCACAATTTGCGGCTGGATTCGGTTGCAACGGAAAGCTCATCCATGGAAACGATTTGTCCCAAGGCTTTTTTGGCGCAGACGGTCTTGACGTCTTGCACTTCCCATTCGCGCAACAGGACGTCCAACGCGCTTTTCGCCTTATCCGGGATGATGCGTTCGATGGTGCGCAACGTCTGAACCCAATTGTCCGCTAGGCCGACCATCAGCAATTCGATTCCCGCGTGTTTCTGGGAGGCGCGGATTAGCGCGTCCTTGTAGGACGTTTCCTGCAGCATCACGGTCATTTCGGGCAGTGAAAATACGCTGAACAAATCCGCCCATTGCTTTCGGGTCAGAAGCCGGGTCTCAAGTGCCTTGATGCGTGTGCAACCGTATCCGTATTCCAAATCGACCATAGTTACAATTCCTCGAAAATACCTTGGCGCAGTTTTTCCAAACCCTGTTCGTACAAGGCCTCGAATGTCTGGTTCATCCGGATGCGGCCATCGGTTGTGACCACGATGCAGCCGCCCCAACAATCCAATTCATCCACATCCGAATAACCCCATTTCTTGAGTTTGGGCAAATCTTTTTTACGGGCCAAGATGCGGACTTTTCCACCCAATGCCTCGGCACCGCTGTTGGCCAAGTCCTTCAGAACACCGTCGTACTTGGACGAATCGGCGAATTCCCGCAACGCCTCGCGGACCTCGCCCAATTGGACGGCTACCAGTTCGTCGCGGGCCTCGGCGATGCGTTTTTTCGCCTCAAGGCGGGCGGCGGAGACCAGGCTTTGCTTTTGTGACGCGTCATCCTCGGCTTTTTGCCGCGAGGATTCCAAGAGGGATTTGGCCTGGTTTTCAGCCTCCTTGACAATTGCGTCACTTTCGTTTTCGGCGTCCTTTAGCGCGTCGCGGCGCGTCCGCTGGGCCTCCTGGCGGATTTCCTTTCGAAGATGGTCCAAAGTCATGGGATAAGTGGCACTTCCAACCTATGATGGGGTTAACGAGCGATGCTTAGGGAATCTAAGCAATCTTGCCCAACAGCAGGAAACCGATGATGAAGCCCAACAGGACGATGGTTTCCGGCAACGCCAACAAAATGATGACGGTTCCGAATGCGCTTTCGCGTTCAGCCAAAAGGCCCATGCCCGCGGCGCCAATATTTCCTTGTGCGTAGGCCGTGCCCAACGCACCGCCCAAAACGGCAAGACCTGCGCCGATGGCGATCAAACCCGAACCTAAATCTACGGCCATACTTTAATTCACCTCAATTTGAAAAATGCTTTTCCATACGCGTGATGTGTGATTCCGTCGGCATGATTTAAACCCCACCCGAACGGCTCGCTTTTTTCCGATTGGATTCCTCCCGTAACGACACGAAGGCGTGCCCCCCGCCGTGGTAGAATTTCGAGAAAAACTCGACGTAATGAAGACGCAATGACTGGATGGACGACTCGAAGATACCCAGGCCCAGAACGAAAATCTGGCCCACGACGAACGCGATACTGAACAGGACGAAAGACAACAAGCCCGCCGGGTCCAACGAGGGTTTCAGCGGGATTTGGTTGACCATTCCCGCAAGGACCACGCCAACGATGCCAAGTGCCATGATACGCAAATACGAGACCACGTTACCCACCACGCCGGGCAATTCGACCAACGCGTTGACCCCTTCCGTCAGAAGCAAACTGACCAACGATACGGTCATCAGTGCCAGCCAAGCAACGGACGGCAACGCCGAGCCGTAGACCGCGAACAGCGCCAAACCGTCAATATTCGCCGAAATCGCCAAATAGGCCATGATGGAGACCATCAACAAAAGCCATGAAATCTTCGCCGCCATGTGCTTCAGATGATTTTCCTTGAACGCCACGTAGGCGCCTACGATGAAGCCCAACGAGAGGTGGACGAAACCGAACAGCAATGACAATTGCATCAAGTGCAGGATGCCTTCGGTTTCCAAGCGGTGGATGACAGGGTGCAACGCGTAACCAAAAATGCTTTCCGCGCCGAAGAACTCACCGAAGACGAAACCCCAGGCTACCGTCCAGATGCCGGAGAACATCATCATGCCGGAGATGCTGCGGAAAAAGCCTTCCTTGAATTTTTGGCGCATGACAAACGAGAGGGCCACCATGGACAGGCCGTAGCCGACGTCTCCCAAAATCATGCCGAAGAAAATGGGAAATGAGATAAAGACCAAGATAGTGGGGTCCAATTCATGGTAATCCGGAAGGGAGAGGGCTTTGACCAAAAATTCGAACGGCCGGATGGGACGCGGGTTGTCCAATTTGGTCGGCGGCGTCTGGCTCGTGGGAACTTTTTCCAACAACACGGACGTACCCAAACGGGATTCCAAGGCAGCCGCCAATTGGTCAAACCGGTTTTCCGGAATCCAGCCTTCCGCCGCATTAAGCAATTGGCTTTGGCCGAACTTGGTGGGCAATTCCGCTTTTTTCGCGGCGATTTCAAAACCCCCTAACAATTCGGAAAACGCGCGACCTTTGTGCTGGACGAACCAATCCACACGGCGCATGGAAGCGGCCAAATCGGCGTGCGCGGTTTGCAAGTGCAGTTCCAATTCGTCATAGGCATGGACGAACGTGCCGCCTCCGAGCAGGGCCGGAATCTCGAAGACTTTGGCAGCGGTCCCCAAGGCTTTTTGCACCTGCTCGGACGATCGGAGGTCGTAGGCCAAAAATACATAATTTTCCTTTCCGTCGCGCACCTGGGTGGATTCAAAATGCACCTGTTGGGGCGCATGCCATGAGCCTTTTTTTCCGGCTTGGACTTCTTGGAGTGCATCCCATGAAAAATGCGGACCCGGGGCGAAATAGGCAAAACCCAGACGGCTTGACGCCATGACGCGGGAATCGATGTCCAATTTCCGGAACGGGCGCAACTTGCTTTGGCGCTCGTCCAGTTCCGCGACGTTGGCACGCAATTGGTCCACCTGCTTCAACAGGGACGACCACTCATCGACTTTGAGCCGCTCATATTCCGCCAAAAGCACATCCAGCGGGACGTCGCGGGAATCAATCGCAGGCAAAATGGCCAATTGGCTTGCCACCGCGCGCAATGAAATGAGACGTTCCGAGACGATGCGGAAATGGTCCAACGGCTTGGACGAGGAAAAGGTTTTGGCATCCGAGACGTGGATGACGCCGAATTCATAGAGGGCGTCGACCAGCGCGGCACGCTTGGGGACGGGGCAAAACGCCCGGATTTTGACTAATTTTTCAGGGAAAAACATAGACAGTCGACAGTTCGGTTTAGGGAAACACCAAGGGTAACAATTTGGACGTCAGGTTCAATTTTTTCTTGCGCAAAGCGGCCGCATCGCGGTCGGCTTTTTTCAGCAACTCATTTTTTTCCGCATCCACCTTGGCCTGCATGGCGGATAGGATCTTTTCGCGCTCGGATTCGGCTTTTTCACGGGCCTTATCCAGGAGGGCCTGCGCTTTTTTTCGAGCCGAATCCAACAAAGCCTGCTTTTCCTGCACCAAGGCAATCGCATCATCCTTAAGACGTGATTCCTCATCGTGCAACGCCTGCAAATTGCGCGTCATTTCGCTTGACGAATCCGATGAACCATGAGCGTGTTCCGTTGACATGTAAGTTCCACCCGAATTATTCAAATCTTGGAATTCAATTTTCAATGGTCTTGGACGACGGACGCCGTCGTGCCCCGCACCGCAAGTGGCCCATGGACATAAAACCCGCTTCCCCGATTGCTTGCCGCGGAAAAAGGCCTCAAGATCCAAACGCGCGATAATAGGTGCGTCGCATCCGACTCGAAGACAAAGCCTCACCGCGGATGCGCCCGATACGTTCGGGCATTGATTGCTCTCGATTTGCGCCCCGCTGATATAAAATACCCGCGGGTGCGTGAAACGGAAAACGGAAAGAAAACCGCGAAAAAACCGACGAAAAATCCAAAAATTGATAAACGGATGTGAAAAACAGGAAGCAAAAAAGCAAAAAGTGGCTAAAATGGAAACACAAACCCGGACGGGCGTTCGTAAAAACCCCAACGTCTTGAAACCCAACGACGCCGCGGGCGAACACCGTGCAAACCGCACGCTTTGGCACCCGTCATTGGGTGGTAACGAATGCCACCGCCCCAATTGCACCCATAATAATGAATAAATCGGAGCTGACGCCCTGCTGGAGCGCGTAGATGATGCCGAAAAAGACGATTAACAACCACATTCCGCTGACGGCCATGAAAACCAATTCCCCGACTTGCTCGATTCACGTATTGGAAAAAACCCCGATGAAAAAATTTGAGAATCCACATTAAAAAACGGTTGCAAAAGGGCCAAAAAACGTGGAAAACAAAAAGATGGGAAAACCTCAAAGCGGGAAAGAATGACCAAACCGCATTGCCCGTCAGAAGCCTAAAAAGCGTATGAGTACACCAAGGTGCCATTCCACGTTTTAGGTGATTTTTTTATGAGCCAAGTCAAAAACCCCAAACTCGCACAACAGGGCCTGCAGAAACTGGACTGGGCGTACCACAACATGCCCGTAATGGCTGAAATCCGCAAACGCTTTGAAAAGGAAAAGCCATTTGCCAACAAAAACATCGCCTGCTGTTTGCACGTGACCAAGGAAACCGGCGTGCTGGTATTGGCACTCAAAGCCGGTGGTGCCAACGTATCACTTTGCGGCTCCAACCCCTTGAGCACCCAGGACGACGTCGCGGCGGCCTTGGCACAAAGCGGCATCGACACATACGCCTGGCGCGGCATTGAAAAAGAGGACTACTACCAAGCGGTCAATTCCGCCCTGGATATCCAGCCGCACGTGGTCATCGACGACGGCGCGGATTTAATCAACACGGTGCACCAAAGCCGGCGGGACCTCATGCCGCAAATCGTCGGCGGCCAGGAAGAGACCACTACGGGGGTCATCCGATTGCGCGCCATGGCGGCCGACGGCAAATTGGAATTTCCCGTCATCGCGGTCAATGACACGCCCACCAAACACTACTTTGACAATTTTTACGGCACCTCGCAAGGCACCCTGGACGCCATCATGCGTACCACCAACGCCCTGTTCGCCGGCAAACAATTCGTCGTGGCCGGCTACGGCTGGTGCGGCAAAGGCATGGCCTTACGGGCGCACGGCATGGGTGCCAAAGTCACGATTACGGAAGTGGACCCGGTCAAGGCCCTCGCAGCCCACATGGATGGCTACACCGTGACGACCATGGACAAAGCCTCTGAATACGGCGACTTTTTCGTCACCCTCACAGGCGATAAGGACGTCCTCACCGAAAAACACTTCCAGAAAATGAAAGACGGCGCGATTTTGGCCAACTCCGGCCACTTTGACTGCGAAATCAACGTCCAACAATTGGGAAAAATGGCAAAAACAAAAGAGACGGTCCGCGACAACCTGGACCAATACACCCTATCCAGCGGCAGACGGATTTTCCTCATCGGCGAAGGTCGCTTGGCGAACCTTGCCGCCGCGGAAGGGCACTCCTCGGAAATCATGGATCTTTCGTTCTCGGACCAGGCGTTGGCCGCGGAATACCTCCTCAAACACGGCAAATCCCTCAAAGCGGGCGTACATTTGTTGCCGGATGAGCTGGACCGATTTGTCGCGCAGACCAAACTGGACACCCAGGGCGTCAAGATTGACGTCTTGTCCGCTGAGCAGGAACACTATTTGAAGAGTTGGCAGCACGGGACATAAGAAAAGAAAAAAGATAGGTAACAAAAGCCTAAGACGGAAATCGCCAAGAAATAAGAGGGCGCATCAATCCAGACGCAAGTAAAAAAAAGAACACAACATTCCGGCTATTTGCATGCCCCATCCTGACATAATTTCCCATCAACCGCGCAATCGTGAGTTTCAGTTCGCGTACAAGTATACTCTATCAATCGAGTATTCACGGGGGCTTCAACTCCCTGAATCCAGACCACCGAGACATTATCATCAAAAGAATCTCCGCCACGCAATTGAAGGGCCTTGACCCCGGTTCTGGAGGAAACGGTAATATGGGTCGTATTATCGCTGATTGAATCGACGGCGAACCACGTATCGTTGCCAAACATGACTTTATTTCCAATGGAAAGCCGGTGATCCACGCCTTGCCTACCATACGAGCGGATAATAGTAAGATCGACTTGGTCCGGGCGTATCGCGGTTGCGAAAATTGAAAACCAAATCGGGTCGGGATTACCGTCAAAACCAATGTTGGTACTATCAAGACCGTCTTTAAGCCCGTTAGGCAATTGGTCGGTAATCAATCTAAAACGCCCAGAACGAGTATTCGTACAAAGCCCCGTGCAATTAAACTCCGCATGTTCAGCAGACACATTACCAGTGAACCCACTACGCCCACCAACCAAATAGTGTGAATCAATTTCCCTCGTAATCTTAAGAAGTGTCAGCGTGCCGGTGCCATTGACATCAATCGTATCATTGATTTTCAACGTTTTACGAATACCAAAGCTCACGGATACAAGTCCGAAAGTAGGCGGCTTACACCAATCGGTATTGTTCATAACACTCAACCCATCGGTTTTGGACACCGTTCCTTTTTGGAAAAAATCAGCACCACCGTCGGAATCGACGCACCGCAATGGCTGAGTACACCCAAAAATAAGAACACCAACGAAAAACAATGCAAGGTATTTTTCCAAAACAACCAACACATCAACAAACAAACAGATAGATAAAAGCATCAGGATTGTGGAAAAATAAAATAACGAGATGCTACCCCGTCAACTCAACCGTCAACACAAACTTACTCGTTTGCGTCGCCGTGTTAATCACCATCACACCGGTGCCCACCGAGGCGTTGAGGTCAACCGAAAAGCCACGACTATTCTCGAACGACCGCACATAGGGGAACTTGCGAGCCGCGAAATCCGAAGCAGGTAAGGCTTTGGCCTCATCAAACACCGTAGAATTGGGCAATACGAACGCGTCCAGTTTTCCGGAAACATTGGACAGGGTGATGCTGACCGGCACGGTTTTTGCGAATCCGAAACCGGGGTCGTTGACGTATACGAACGAGTAGAAATTCGGCTCCAACGCATAAGCCGAAGTCCGCCGCAAACTCACTGCGGAATACGCAAAAACGCAGACGCCTTTGCCGCAATACACTCCCACGCCGGCATGACTGTAAAGCTTGTCAACGTCGATGAGGTTGCTGCGGTGCCCCGGGCTTTGCATCCAACCGTCCACCACCTCTTTCGCCGAGGGCAACGCTCCACTGAACGACACCTGGGCCAAATTCTCATTGGCCAAAAAATACGTCAAACCCTCCCCGTCCAGACGGTCGTGCACCGTCTGCCCGCCATCGGCCGAGTGGGCGAAATTACCCGATTCGACCAAGTATTGGGCGTACTTGCGATCGGCTGACGCCGCGCGCTCGCTCCATTTCAGTTGATCCAAGCCATTTTGGACGCGGACCAAATTGATGCCGTCCAGCACGTCACGTTCCAGCACCCCAAGGTCTGCGCTGGAAGGCGGAGTAATCGAAGGCAAACCGCCGCCCGGAAGCGTGGGTTCCGGCACCAAGGAGCCGCCGGACGCGCCGGTGCCGCCCTGGCCCGAACCGCTCGACAAGTTAAGGCACCCCTGCGGTGCGTCCAAGATGCGGCCGTCGGTGCAGACGTATTTGTAAACGGTCGAGGAGAGGCAGCCGGTTGAAATTAGTGCGACCACGATGAATCCCAAAAATAACAACGTACGCGCCATGGCAAATTTGACGTCCCGGACGGATAAAAACCAACCGGCCAAAAACCGCCTAAAATACGGATTTTATACCCGAATCAACCCAACGAAAAGCATGACGGAAAACCCGAAAGGACCCCTGCCGCGGAAAAAGGTAGTGCGGCTTTTTGCAAGCAACGAAGAGCGGGAAGCACGCAAAAGAGCCGCTGAAGAATACGCGTCAAAAAAAACAAAGGAAAAAGAAACCACATTGGCAAATGACGGGCCGACCCGCCAAGCCGACCAACAGTTAAATACAGACCCGTCACTATTTAATCAACCCAAAAAGGGAGGGCGCGGCATTATGGCTTGGATAAAACCGATTCACGAATGGAGACCGAGGGAATGGTTCAAAGGGAAACGGACCCAAGAGAATGAAGCTACCCCACATTCGGATAGCCGTACGTCGGAACAATTGAAAACAATGCTCCAAACCCAATTGGGAATCAACCACCTACCGGATACATACGCCAAGCATTTGGAAAATCCTACGGTACTTTTTGGAAATATCCAAAAAATGATTGATAAAAAAGGAAAGATCAGTTTTTTTGACGTGTTCGACAAGCCGAAATCCGGAGGATGGTTCCAAAGAAAACACGACATCAACGCCATCAAACTGTATTACAGCCTTCGCAATGGGAAAGAGTTGAAAACAGTTGAGATGGCAAATGGGCACAACATCGAAATCGACAAATTATCCTCCGAACATGCGCATAAAATCAGGGCCGCAATTGAAAACGAATTGTCAAACGGGCGGAAATTGACCGACATCGGATTTTTGAACGTGTATCGGCCAAATGATTTCAAGAAAACCGGAAAGGCCAGTCAATACCCGGGGCCAAAAGCATCCCGCATGCAATGGATTGCAGCCGGTGCGGCGGTCGCAGGCGGAATGGCGCTTGGAGCGAATTATTTCGGAACCAAAATGGTCGAAGACCGGTATTCAACTGCCCCAACTGCGGTTGTCCAACCCCAGGCGATTCAACAACATTCGCGGATAAGTTTAGCTCAGACCGCGGTAAAAAACTATTATAAAAATCCGCATAACCACGGAGTGGATACGGTCAAATTGACCCACGAATGGCTCAATCACCGCAACCGCATCGGTGCGAACGCCGGCGAAATCCAGGCCAAAGACTTCGTCAGACAATGGAACGATTACTCCCGGAAAGTCGGAGCCCGGAAAGCGGTATTGAGCCGGACGGATCTGATTGCGTTCCTCAAATCTCGGACGCAGGGCGGGATGCCGGAATTGGCCCGGATTGCCGACGCGGCCCTTAAAATCCGTTAGAAAAAAGCCGAAAGCGCTTCCCCGCGCTTTATTTTTTTTGAACCCTTAGCGCTAAGCATTCAGCGCAAACATTTTTTTGGTCCTGCAACGAAACGCCGTTCGCGCGCCAGAATCGGGATTCAAATCAGTGATCCCAATCCAACGAAATACCTTTCGCCCCGGTAAGGTAACGATGCGCCTCCAGCGCGGCTTTCGCCCCTTCTCCCGCGGAAATGACGGTCTGACTTGGTCGCCCCGGGTGAAACACGGTTTCCCCCTGGCCCGGCCTGGGCCTCACCCCCTTCCGGGATTAATGATCCCAGTCAAGGGTAATTCCCTTAGCCCCGGTAAGGTAACGATGCGCCTCCAGCGCGGCTTTCGCCCCTTCTCCCGCGGAAATGACGGTCTGCTTATACGGGATGATGGTGCAATCGCCGGCCGCAAAGATGCCCGGAACGTTGGTGTTGCAGCGTAAATCGGTGACCACTTCTTTCTTTTCGTTGGTTTGCAGGCCGAGGCCGTCCAACATGGAAATGTCCATGATGAAACCGATTTCCAAAAACATGCCGGAAATGGCAAGGTCACGTTTGGCTTTGCTGTTGACGTCCTCGACCGTCACACTTCGAACAAATTTGTCGCCCTTGACTTCCGTACACACCGAGTTGTAAATGATTTCCAAATTGGCTTTGGCCTTGAGCTTGTCCACCGTTACGGCATCGGCGGTGAACTTGTCCCGCCGGTGGATCAAATAGACTTTCTTGGCGATGTGCGACAGCTCCAAAGCACCTTCGATAGCCGAATTGCCGCCGCCCACGATGACGACATCTTTTTGGTTGAACAGGGGCCCATCACACGTCACGCAGGTGGAAATGCCTTTGCCGAAGTAGTGGTCCTCGCCCGGAATCCCAAGGGTGCGCGGGACTTTGCCGAATGCCAAAATGAGCGCTTTACATGAAAGGACCTGACCATCTTTGAGGTGGATTTTGAATCCGGCCGGTTCCAATTTTTCCACTTTTCCTACCTTTCCGCTGACCAAGGTGGCACCGAAGGACACCGCTTTTTTGAGGAACTCCTGCATCAGCATGGCGCCGTGCATGGCATCCACACCCGGATAATTCTCGATGTTGGACGTCAAATTCGTCTGACCGCCCACGTCGATGCTGATGATGCCGGTTTTGAGCTTTTTGCGCGTGGTATAAACGGCGGCGGTCAGGCCGGCGGCACCCGCTCCGATGATGAGGATATCGTAATCAAAGGTCATGGAAGGCATGGCCGGGGCATGGGTTTTTGGAGTAGCAGGCAAAGTAGACGGGACGGAAGCCGGAATAGAGGATGCAACCGGGCTAGCCACTGAAGGCGACGGAGCGTTGGATTGAGATGTAATAGTGCTTCTCATGGGAAAAAACCTCGGAAACGTCAACCGGTAAAAAGGCCCGAATGAACCTGAAGAGCCGGAAAAAGCGATGGACAACTTGTAGCCGGCGCCGTTTTTAATTTTTTTGTATCTTTGCCACCCCCGACCGCCGCAAGGTTATAGAACAAAAACCGCCCTTACGTCCCCATGGTCCTTTTGCGCCGGTCCGAAGCGCCGTTTCCCGAACACTTCGACAGCTTGGCTGACGAATTGCTCAAACACTATTCCATCCTGCTGAACAACGTCTCGCCCCAGCGCGCCCGGCAGAAAGTGGCAACACGCATCCGCCAATTGGAAACGCAATATTACGCCCACCGGGTCCTGAATGAACTGGTGAGCAAACCTGAACACCAACTCAGCCTGATCCAAGGACGCAACCCGCTCCGCGTCGCGATGCCAAAACGAAACATCCACACCATCACCCTCAAGGAAGCCCTGGAAGCGTCCGGAGTCGGGTTGGCGGCGGCACATGCGTTCGGGCTTCCGGACATGGCGTTTTATTTTTCAGCAACGGCGGGCATGTACCCGCCGGTGGACGCGGCCATCCGCAACACGTTGGAAAACCGCACACTCAAACGACGGGTCCCATTGGCCAACCGGGTGGACGGACTCATCCTCCATTCTAGGACGGGCGCCAAACCGCTGAGCGCCCAGCAAAAAGCCAAAAACTTCGACCATGTCAGGAAATGCGCCGGGGACATCCAGCGCGAATACAACCGGCTCCACGTCACGTTGCGGATGCTGGATGCGTTGCATGAAGTGTTGCGGCAAACGCCCGAAACGGCGGTCCAGAACGTCACCGGCACCCGGAAAATCATGCAGCAATGGAAAAAACGGGCATTCCAATATGGTCGGGGGCTGATGGACCGACTGCAGCCCGTACAAGAGGAAAACATAGAGGAAAAAGCGGAAATTACGCCCCTCTCGACAGAACGCATGTATCAGCGCTGGCAATACGAAACACGAAACCTATTGGACTCACCTCCGGAGAAAGGGAAGGAAAGTGAATGGCTCCTAACCCAAAAACGACTTTTACAGGATCGGTCGGACTTTGAAAAAGCGCTGGAAATCCAATTCGACCTGAACGAATGGGAGCGCGTGCTAAGCGCCTTGCGCAAAAATGAAACACCGGATGGATTGCGGTTGGAAGACATGCAAAAACGCGATGTGCAGATGCGGAAAAAATACGGAAAACTGTCGACTGCCCGAAAAAACCTCGAACGATTCCTGGCTGAACGGCCTGGCGAAAAGGAAATCGAGGTGCACAAAATCCAAAAATAGCGCGCAAAAACAAGAAAACTATAGGGCGAACGCCGCCACGGCCACCAAACACAACGCGATGCCCACCAGCTGCTGGGCCGAAAGGCGTTCGCCGAAAAAGACGAAAGAAATCACGGCGACGACCACGGCCGATAATGCCAACAGGGCGGTAACAACGGACGCGCTGCCCTTTTGCAAAGCCAGGAAGATGAACGCAACGGCCACGACGGAGGCTAAAATCCAGAAAACGGACAAAACCAGAAGGTCGGAGGACGGTTTGAGCACCCACACCACAAGCGCCGCCAACGCCAATACCACCAGAACGATGACCGGCAACCATGCGACCAGGTCGTGCACGGGCAAATTCGAATCCTGGGCTTTTACCGCCACCAATTTCAGAAGGACGTTGGCAACGCCCAATAGCACGACCGCGCCCAATGCTAGAATAACCCAGTTTTCCGCCATGACGATGACCTGATAGCAAAGAAAGGCCCAAACGGGGATTTAAAGGTTGCAAAAAGGGGAAAAAAATAGGCAAAAAGCCGCCTGCGAAATAGAAAGAGATAAGGGAGAAAAAAACCAGCCGAAACGCAAAAACGGAGTTTTTTAAGTACAAACCGCATCCTAAAACCATGAAGATTTTTTCGAACCTCGCCTTTTCCGTCCTGATTGCCGGACTCTTCTTTTCTGCACTGGTCCTTGCCGCGCCCGTGACCGTTTCGTTTCAAAAGACATTCATGGAAAGCACCTACTCGGTCATCGACTTCTTCGTCTTGGAAAAAATACCCACGGGATATGCCGCGGCCAAGCCCAGCCTGGAAGACGACGTTAAATACCTAAAAACGGAGCGTTCCGACTCTGAGAAATTTCCGAAACGTGCAACTTTGGCGTGGACCGACTCGTCCTCCGGCAAAATCTTCATTCAGATCAAAGTTAACAGCAGGAAGATTTGGCTGGAAAGCACCAAGGAAAAGTGGACCGATTTGTCATTGGATTCGGCATTCCAAAAAGCCAACCCCCGACTGATTCCGCTTTTCCGGCTTCCGGCCTACTCGCTTCCGCGTCCACCGGGCAGTACCGCGGACGAATACCCCACCGTGGGATGGGTGTTCACCCACCAGCCGCCCCTTAAAGTCTTCGTTGGCATCAAGGGAATCGCGTATGACCCCGATACCTATTCCAGATTCGTCGAAGACGTGTCAGAAGCCGAAAAAATCCCCCGTGGCAACCTGCGCACTTCGTTTTCAGAAAGCGTGACCGTCAAGCCGTTAGGCGATATCCGTTCAAACCTCGTGGAACGAAAGGCGGACAACGTCATCTATAAGAGCGTGACTGAAGATGTCCAGAATCCGGCCGATTTCGGCGACGAGCCCGTCCAGTGGTACGGCCGCTCACCCGATGGCGAACCGGTTCCCAACGGGGATTACGTTATCATTCTCACGACGTTCCACCAGGTGGCCGCCGAAGAGAAACCCTCTTGGAGCAATCAGCCCGAGAGGTTTGTGGAAGGCCCTGTGCACGTCGCCGGCGAACCGACCCAGGTGGGACAATACCTGTTGAAAAAAGGCGACAAGCTCCAATTCCAGGACTACTACTTCACGGTAAAGAGCGTCGCAAGCGACGGCCTTGCGGAACTGAGAGTCGAACAGATTGACACGTTCAAGAAGACGACATTGCCCGTGCCTGTGGGACTGTACGACCCGCAAACGCAAACCGGCAAAGTCAAACCCGGAATCATGGAGCCAAAGATGCCAAGCAGTGAAACCGCCGTCCGTTTCATGACGTCGGCCTTGGACCTGAAACACGTGCCCGAAGAACTTAAAGCCCGCTATAAGGAAAAAACAGCGCAATATGTCGTACTGACCGTGATGCAGACTCGGGCGATAGAACGCGCCGCGGAAGCCAAACAGAAACCGGAAAAAGACACGCGCACCTCCGTTCCGACTGGAGGAAAGCCGTTAATCGACCCGGAAACTATCCGAATCTACCAAAGTCCTCAAAGCGCCAACAAGCGGATGGTATACGTCGCGTTCGCCATCGACCAGGCCGAATTGAAGAAACACCGCGGCGGCATCACCGTAGAATTCACGAGCCAAGGGCGCCTGCCATTCAGGCGGAACCTCGACACAACCACGCACCGTCAGAACGGATTGTACATTTACCCCGTTGACGCCAACCCGCCTGCCCAAACCGGGACGTACGGATTGAAAATAAAAGTATACGATGGGTATACAGGCATCCAACGTCAACTGGAAGAACACGAAGCGTCCGGACAAATCACCGGCAAGCAGTCACCTGAAAAAATAGCGCCTCCAACGCAACCGGCCCCGCGACCGATCGCCAGTACGGCCCAAACCACGAGCGAATTGAAGGCATGTGAAGGCAACTTGACCGTTGAAGACCGATTCCAAACGCGCGAATACTATTTCAATAAATACGGACAGCCGGTCCCCTATCGGAGCATCGCGTACATCGGCAAAGCCGGCGAATGCCGCACTACCTGTGGCAGTGCGTTCGTGCTGGACACCGTCGGCGGAATCCCCTGCTCCGGTGGACAACTATGCTGCGACCTGGGTAACGCCGCCAAAGATACCCGCGTGACGAACAACTACAATTTCGGAGCGTTGGTCAACCGCTGCATCCCCACACCCAACGAAGGCCCCGTCTCAAAGGTAGTCTGCGAAGCCCGTGACCGGTACTGCATCTGGCCGGCCGGATTCATCCGCGAAAACAAATGCACGCCCAGCCAAGACGCGTTGAAAGAAGCCGAAAAGCAGAACCAGGACGTCGATGCACTCAAATCGACACTGGGAAGCTACTGTTACGAGTTTCGTAATAACAAGATAGGATGCGAGTCCTTCAGCAAGACTTTCATTGAAAACGTGAATCTCAATGGGGTCATTCCGTGCACCTACACGCCGCCGATGAGCGAATGCCGTGCGCTGCCAGCCGACCGGAAAGTCTTGGGCCAACCGTAGTTTTAGCAAATCATCGCAAATTGGTTTCAGTCGCCCATTCCTTCAGGGT
Organism: Microcaldota archaeon; assembly: GCA_016212375.1. Classification (GTDB taxonomy): domain Archaea; phylum Micrarchaeota; class Micrarchaeia; order Norongarragalinales; family Norongarragalinaceae; genus JACPGT01. Next base: position 6,351 of record JACRGH010000069.1, on the reverse strand, counting down.
CTCGTAATCGAGCGCGCCGCAAATCGCCGAACCGGTCTTGGTATTGTAAAACGCGGGAACCGCAAGCCGTCCTCCGCACGCCGGGCGGATTTTGTCCGCGAATTCCGCCAGCTTTTTTTTGTTTTCCTCGTTGTGCCACACTTCCAGTTGGACGACCTTAATCCTCAATTCGTGTTCCAGCCGGTCGACCAGCGGATGCATCTTGATGCACCAGGGGCACTCGCGGCCGTAGAAGTGGTAGAGGTAGGGTTCAGCAGACATGATGGATAAAACCTAAGATGGAAAGTTTGATTCGGCATCGCTCAACGTAAATTCTTTTTTTCCCTCGCGAAAGGTAATGTCAAACGGTTCGAAGAATCCGGAACGGCCCAACAGATTCATGGAGAATCGGAATTGCCGAGAGAAATAAACGGGCCACTGGAATATCCGACCGGCAAAGCGGAAGGTCAACACATGGCGGTAACAGGGAATTTCACCGCCGATTCCCTTGAGATTGACTTTTTCACCGCGTTCGATGGGAATGCCCAGTAACTCAGCAAATTCCGCTCGAAAGACGCTGAAATCGGCACCGGAATCGACCAAAGCCTCGGCCGCGATGAATTTACCCATATGGCCTAGTTCCAGGTTCAAAAGAGGATAATAGTGCCCTTTGCGTTGTACATACGGAAAGTGCATCATTGGGGCACAACACGCAAAACGTAAAGGGCATCTTCATCCGTGGGGATTTTCGTGATCAGCGGCATGAAAACATCCAGTTGTTCCACCTGCTTGACAAAATCCTTGAATGAAAAAGAAGCCGCCAAGATTCCATTCTCCCCGACGGCCACCCATTGGCCGGAATACTTTTCGGATTCAGTTCCATGAGTGGCAAGCCAACAATGCGCCTTGTACCCATCCACTTTCGGTTTCATAGTATACACGTGCCGCGGGGAGGCTAAAAACCTTGAGTAGAAAAAAAATCAACCGGAGACATGGGAAAATACGAGTCGTCAACGGCCAACACACACGCAGAAGAAAAAATTCAAACCACCTTGAACGTAATACCCGTACGCAATGGCCCCGTTCCTAAGCCCCGGGGGAAAGCGTTTCACCCTGGACCTTAGTCGTCCTCGCCCCCTCCTACGAAACGACCTTGAACTTATACCCGTACGCGATGGCGCCTTCGGGGGAATCCTCGTAAATCCTGCGGAACAGAAGTTCCACGCGGGCGCCTTCCTTGATTTTCTCGCGTTTGGAATCGACAACCTGGGTTAGAAGCGTGGCGTGGTTATCCAGTTCCACAATAGCGAGGAAATAGGGCGTTTCGTGGTCAAACCAGGTTGGCGCGACGAACACTTCGGAATACGATACGATTTTTCCGGTTTCCGGCATTTTCGCCTCGACCAGTTTGCCCTTGCGTCGGCAATTTGGACAGACTTTGCGTTGCGGGAAATAGTTCTTGCCGCAAGTGTCGCAACGTGAGCCGAGCAAATTGTAGCGCTCGGGGATGTTACGCCACATCAACGGTAAAGCTTCTTTCATTGTTCGGAAACCTCGTTAACTCTAAACCGCTTAGGAAGGGGGGTGCGTCCCAGGTTCGCGGGGGAAACCTTGGTTGCCCCCAAGAAGCTGCGCGGGATCAGGGGAAGTGCTTCATTCATGTGTCCATCACGTTGACTTTTCAAAGTTTTTCAATGGCTTTTTTTCTTTTTTTTGAAAATTTTTCGATTCTTTATTTTTTTTCCTTGCGCTTGACGGCCGCATTTTTTTCCCATCAGTGCCAAATTCATCTTTTCCTAAAATCCTTTCTTGAATGCATGGACAACGACCGTCGCACCAGACCCGCCCACGTTGTGGCTCAAACCGATTGCCGGGTTCTTCAACTGGACCTGATTTGGGGCCGTGCCCTGCAATTGGCGCACCACGTCGATGGCCTCACGCACCCCCGAAGCGCCCACCGGGTGGCCGACGGCTTTTAAGCCGCCAGAGAGGTTTGTGGGAATGACGCCGCCCAAATCGGTGTTGCCTTCCTCGACAAAGCGGCCGCCGGTGCCTTTTTTGCAAAAGCCCAAGTCTTCCAGGGCCATCAATTGGGCAATGCTGAAACAATCATGACATTCCAGCAAGTCGATGTCCTTGGGCGTAATTTTGGCCTGAGTGTAGGCTTCTTTCGCGGCGACTTCCGTCGCGTGCAATCCCGTCAGGGTGCGGCGCTCATGCAATGCAAGTGTGTCCGAAGCTTGCGCCGAGGCGATGATGTCCACCGGTTTATCCGTGTAGTCTTTCGCTTTGTCGGATGCACACAGGACCATGGCCGCGGCACCATCGGTCAGCGGCGAGCAATCCAGAAGCTTCAAGGGTGATGCGATGTACCCCGAATCCATGACTTGTTCAACCGTAATGGCTTTGCGGAACTGGGCAAACGGGTTGTGAACGGCGTGTCCGTGGTTTTTCACGGCGCACAACGCCATCTGCTCCTCCGTGGTGCCAAAATCGTGCATGTGCCGGCGGGCCATCAGGGCGTAAATCGCGGGGAAGGTGGCGCCGTTGAACAATTCGGATTCCTGGTCCCCTGCTCCAGCCAAGGCGACGGCGGCATCCTCCGTTGAAATGTCCGTCATCTTTTCCATGCCGCCCACAGCGACCATGTCGTACATGCCCGAGGCGACGGCCATATAGCCCAAACGTAAGGCCACGCCGCCGGAGGCACACGCCGCTTCGGTGCGGTACGCCGCAACCGGGTTCATGCCCATCTGGTCGGCCATCAAGGCGCCGATGTGCTCCTGTCCGATGAAGCGACCGGAGGCCATGCAACCGCCAAAAAGGGCTTGGACGTCCTTGCCTTCGACGTTGGCGTTTTCAATGGCTTTCACTCCCGCTTCGGTGACCAAGTCCCGCAACGAGAGGGACCAATGCTCCCCGAAGGTCGTCTGTCCTACGCCGATGACGGAAACGTTACGCATAAACAAAACCTTTTTTCAAACCATTTACGGATGCGTCAAAGCGCCAGGAAAAAAACTAAAAACGCAAAAACGATTGCAACGGCAACGCGAAATTGAATTTTTTTTCTTTTTCCAAAGCAACTTTTGTTTCAATTGTTCCTCTTTTTCTTTTCCTTTTTTTCTTAAGTGGAATTCGGGATTTGCCTTTTTTCTTTTTTTTTAAAGGCTCTTCAACTTGCGACGGTGCTTCACATATACCGCGTAATCGATGTACTCCTTGTCAGCCACCAAATCCTGGACTTTTGCCACCGGCTTGTGTTTGCTGATTTCCGAGGTGACGGTAAGGTCGAATGCATCGGAACCGGCACCAGAACCATATGACACGCACAAGATGCGGTCCCCGGATTTCGCGATGTCCAATACAGCCGCCAAGCCAATCATGGACGCACCGGAATAAGTGTTGCCGATGACCGGCGTTATGAGGCCGGTTTGGACCTGTTCTTTGGAAAAGCCGAGCATCTGGCCCACACGGACCGGGAACTTGCCGTTGGGCTGGTGGAACACCACGTGAGCGTAATCCGAGGGCTTGGTTTTGGCGATTTCCAGCATTTTCTTGGCGGCGCTCACGACGTGTTTGAAATACGCCGGGTCGCCGGTGAACCGTCCGGCATGCATCGGAAACTCTTCATGCTGGCGGCGCCAGAAATCCGGCGTGTCCGTGGTAAACGAATAGGTGTGGTTGATATCGGCAATGCATTTTTCGCGGCCAATCAGGAAAGCAGCCCCACCGGATGCCGCAGAGAACTCCAACGCGTCTCCGGGGAGTCCTTGGGCCGTGTCCGCTCCCACTGCAAGTCCGACGTCAATCATGTTACTCTTCACAAGGCCCATACACGTCTGGATGCCCGCCGTGCCGGCTTTGCAAGCGAATTCATAATCCGCAGCCATGAGATCAGGCCCTGCCATCAAAGCGTCCGCCACGGTGGCCGCGGTGGGCTTGACCGCATAGGGCTTGCTTTCCGAACCGATGTAAATGGCACCGATTTTTTGGGCATCAATTCCGGCCATCTTGACCGCGCGGCGCGAGGCCTCAACTGCAATAGTGGCTGAATCTTCATCAAAACTGCCGACGGCTTTTTCTTTTACCCCCAAGCCGGCGGCGATGTGTTCACCGTCTTTGCCCCAGACCCGGGCGATTTCCGTGGTTTTGATGCGGTAGTGGGGGATGGACACGCCGTAACCGATGATGCCTGCTTTGTTCATAAGGAAGGTAAGCTCACAAATCTTCTAAATCCGCCGACTAATACGATGAAAAACGTGCCAAGGTCAAAGGGACGACTAAGTCTGAAAAAAACCTTGCTTGCAAGCAATGCCATGGAGGAGACGTTTAAAAAACAATCCAACCTACGTCAATCGTCAAACCGGTTTGTGGCAGAAACGATGCGTTTTTGAACGTTTTGTCGCACAACCAAACCATGACACTTACTACTGAATTCAAGACCAAGCCACCCGCCGGACGGCTCGACGAGCTTGCAGCCGAATGCCAGTTGACGGCCGACGAAAAGGCCCTTTTTGCGAAATTCGGCAGCCTGGACGAGGGAACGGCGAACCGGATGATTGAAAACGTCGCCACCACCTACGCGCTTCCCATGGGTATTGCCACGAACTTCAAAATCAATGGAAAAGACCAGCTTATCCCCATGGTGTTGGAAGAGCCTTCGGTCGTTGCAGGTGCCTCATTTGCCGCCAAATTAGCCCAATCCGGAGGCGGATTCACGGCGACAAGCACCTTGCCTATAATGATTGGACAAATCCAAATCGTCCACGTACCGGATTTGAAAAAAGCCATCGCGGCCATAGAACGCCAAAAAGCGGAACTGATGGCCAAAGCCAACGCCAAAGACCCGATGCTGGTATCGCGTGGCGGCGGCGTGACGGACATCCAAAGCCGAATCCTCCAAACGGCCCGCGGCGAGATGCTCATTGTGCACCTGCACGTCAACACCCAGGACGCCATGGGCGCCAATGCCGTCAACACCATGTGTGAGGCCATTAGCTCGGACTTGGAAACCATTACCGGCGGCCAGACGCGCCTCCGAATTCTTACAAATCTCGCCATCCACCGCACCGCGACCGCGACCGCCATCTGGACCAAGGAATCACTGGCGCAGAGCACGAAAAACCAATTCACCGGTGAACAAGTGGTCGAGGCGATGCTGGACGCGTTTGAATTTGCCAAAAACGACCCTTACCGCGCATGTACCAACAACAAAGGCATCATGAACGGCATCGACTCCGTGGTAATTGCCACTGGAAACGACTGGCGCGCCATGGAAGCGGGCGCCCACGGTTACGCTGTCAAAAACGGGCGCTACACCAGCCTCACCACGTACAGCAAGACCAAAGACGGCGACCTGAAAGGCGAAATCACGCTTCCGGTCGCCGTGGGGCTGGTCGGCGGCGCCACACGCACGCACCCATTGGCCAAAATCGCGCTAAAAATTCTGGGCGTCCAATCCGCGCGGGAGCTGGGCGAAATTTTAGCCGCCGTCGGCTTAGCGCAGAACTTTGCCGCCATGCGCGCGCTCTCAACCGAAGGAATTAGTCGCGGACACATGAAGCTTCACGCCAAGAACATCGCCGTCCTCGCGGGCGCAACGGGCGACCAGATCGACCGGATTGCGGCCCAGATGGCTGACGAGAAGAACGTCAACGCAGCACGGGCAAAGGAATTGCTGGAAAAGTAGGCGCACCGGAAACTCGCGCAAAATCCAATTCACCCAAGCTGCCAGCACGCCGTCTAGAACGTAGCCTTGAAGTCTTGGCGCGCCTCTTGCGAGACTTTGAAGTACTCCTCCGGCTTGTAGCCCAGCAGGTTGGCAAGCACCACGTCAGGAATGGACTGGATGCGGGTGTTGTACAGGTTCACGGAGTTGTTGTAGAATTCGCGCCGGTCGGCAATCTCATTTTCAAGGCCGGAAATGCGGTTTTGCACTTGCTGGAAACTCTCCACGGCACGCAACTGGGGATAGTTTTCCGCCACGGCGAAAAGGGCCTTGAGCGCACCGGACGCCATGCCGTAAGCGGCCGCCTTTTCAGGCACGGTCTTGGCATTCATGAAAGCCGTGCGGGCCTGCGTAACGGATTCCAGCACCTTGGTCTCGTGCGCCATATAGGCCTTGACGCAAGAAAGCAAGTTGGGTAGTTCGCTGTACCGCTGCATCAAAAGAACGTCAATATTCGACCAGGACTTACGGATATCGTTTTTAAGGTTGACCAAGCCATTGTAAACTGTTGAGCCCGGTTATTATTTCGCGGTTGGTTTGCCTTAAAGGTTTCCATAAAAATTTCACCCTCCGAGTCCGTCAATTTGCTTCAAAAACAAACCGACCAGCGTTTCCGGCGGCATCTTCCGCTGAAACGCCTGGGC
>JACRGH010000068.1 GCA_016212375.1 Microcaldota archaeon | reverse complement strand
GCGTACGTATTTTTCGTCTGTCATGGCGGGTGGGCCTTTTTTTGCGCGGGGCGTCCTGGTCGGGACGCCCAAGCAAAAGAGGTACGAAAAAGTAGAACTTACGCCTTTCGGTCGACCTACAAAACTAAACCCTTACAAAAATTTGAACCGCGTGGACGGGGGATTTTTGGCGCAGGCACCATTATCGCCGGCGGGGACGATGTCTGCCGCCACAAGGCCGCCATGCTGGTCCAATGCCTGCAAGAAGCCGGAATAGAGACAAAATACGTCCGCGGGGACATCCGCGCAGGTCTTGCCGGCGGACGCCATGCGTGGGTCCACGCAAAACTGGACGGCACATGGTACCGGTTGGACCCACAATGGGACATTTTAAAACCGTTGAAAGAATCGGAAGCCGTAAAAATCCCGACGCGCGACAACCCGCTTTACACGCCGGATATCAACACCAACGTCGTCTGGCGTCGAAAACGAAGGGCGTAATGGCTAGGCGCGTTTGCCAAAGGCAGTCGTGTCTGAAAAATCAGCCGAAAATCCTGGCCAAATCCGCCTTGAGTTTCCCATCCATTTCCTTGCAATAGCCATGCAATTGCGGTTCCGGACACGCAAACGCAGCCATTCCTTTGACTTGGCCGGCTTGCGAGTAGGTGAACTGTGCGGACGAATACGGAATCACGTCGTCATCCGGATTGTGAAGCAAGAAAATTGGACGGGGTGCAATCTGAGCCACATAGCGGTCCGGGTCGATCAATTTCAAAAAAGACGCCTAGGCCGGATCATTGCCCGGCGGAAATCCGTAACCGGCGGAACTGACCAGTAGGACGCCTTTGATTTTCGGCTCCAATGCCGCGGCAATCAGGGCGTACCGGCCGCCCATGCTTTCACCCCACATGGCAACGCGGCCTTGGTCCACTCCGAAGCGGTTTTCCGAAAGCAAATCAAACGCCGCCAACTCATCGTAGACCATCTGGGCCTCTTCCGGCTCGCCCCCGTTGATAAAAACGGCCAACTGGGCGTCCAACGAATCCAGGCGGGGTGTCTTTCCGTTTCCGCGGACATCAAGGGCCAACGTGGCATAACCCCAGTCCTGCATTTTACGGGCAAGCGGTTGGCGGCCTTCCTTGGGCACGGTCGCACCAGGGGACAGGATGACGACCGGTGGCTTGGAAATGGCCGCACCAGTAGGGTCGGTTTTCGGCATGCGCAGCAACGCATGCACCAGAACGCCGCCGTGGCTTTGATAAATCAAATACGTCAACGTGTGATTGGAGGTATCCTCAAGGACCGATGCGTTGTAAGCGGGAACCGGGCGGTTTTCCGGATAATGCATGATGCCATCTTTGACGGAATAGGCGTCGGTTGGCGATTGGAGGCAACCGAAGAAAAGAAGCGATAGGGAAACGGCCAACAAAAGGAAAAAAGCAAAACGCCGCATCAGACATCAACTCTCCAAAAAAAATCAGTTTGAAAGTTTCTTGACCAAATCCGGCTTGGACAACTTGGATTCATGACCTGACATCAGATCCCGCAGGGTGAACTTACCGTCCTTGACCTCACTCTCACCTACGATGACAACAAACGGCAAGCCCTGTTTTGCCGCCCATTGCAAATTTTTGCTGACGCCTCTTCCGGACAAATCCATCAGCACGGAAATCCCCGCCGTCCGCAAATGTTGGCTGACCTGGATGCACTCCGATTGGGTTTCACCCACCGCGATGACAAAGACGTTCGGGCCGTTGACAACCACATCTTGGGACCCGGACTGGGACACCGTTTCTTTCAAGGCCTCGCCAATCACGTCCAAACCAAATGAAATGCCGACCGCAGGCACGATTTCGGATTTGTTGGAAAAGTCGCCGACCATCTTGTCGTAACGGCCGCCCGCGGCCAAAGAAGACGTGATGGTGGAAACCGAATCCGCGTCGCCTTCCGATCTGGAGGATGAACCGGAGCCTTTTGCCCCGGACGCCCTGCCGAAATCCAAAAACGCCTCATACACCGTTCCCGTGTAATAGTTCAAACCGCGAGAAAGTGAAGGCACGAATTCCGTATTATTAACGCCGAACGCATCCAAAAAGCCGAACAGTTGCTCCAACTCGCTTAAACCGGCCTTGCCCTCTTCCGATTTGAGCGTTTTTTTGATGGCCGCCAACGCCTTGACACCGGAACCGGCTTTTTCAAACAGATTAAGAAGTTTTTTGCCAGTGGCAGCACGGACATGACGTTCGCGCTCCAATTCCGCCAACACCCCGTCGGGCCCGATTTTTTCCAGCTTGTCCAATGACAACAAAGCGCCGGCTTGATTATCTTTTGACACGCCGGCATCCTCCAACAAGCCGTTGAGCAGTTTTCGGTTGTTGACTTTGAGTACGATTTGAAGGCCGATTGAGGCAAATGCGTCCGATGCAAGCGCCAACAATTCAGCTTCCGCCAACATCCCGGCCACACCTACGGTATCCACGTCGCATTGCACGAATTCGCGGTACCGCCCTTTTTTGAGCGGACCGTCGCGGAAAACAGGCGCGATTTGGTAGCGTTTGAACGGCTTTGCCAACTGGGCGTTTCCAGCAAGGACTCGGCACATGGGGACGGTCAAATCGTACCGCAGGCCCAAATCGCGCTTGCCCTGGTCCTGGAAGCGGTAGGTTTCTTTCAAAATTTCCTCGCCGCCGGCAAACTTCGAAGAAAGAACCTCGAACCGCTCGGCAATGGGCGTTTCCAGGGGCAAAAAGCCGTAGCGCTTGAACGCCGCTTTAAGGGTGTCGGCAATCCATTCCCGCCTTGACGCTTCGCTCGGAAGGAAGTCGCGCATGCCTTTGGGAGGCGATAAATCCATCGAAATGACGTCGGTTCAAGTTTTTGGCATACCGGGCACGACGCGCCCGACACCCATACGTACATATATTTTACGGATATTTTAAAGGGTGGATATGAAAACAACCCAATTCAAAGCCATCCTCAGCGATATGGACGGCGTCATTAGGACCGTACCATTCCACTATCTCCACTACTGCGTAGTCCAATCGTTAAAAAGCGTGGTCAGCGACCCTCAACGGTTGAGCCGCGAATGGGTTGCGGATCTCAGTTCATCGAATTTATTCGTCAACGATCCGGACGGATTCCTGGAGTTTTGTTTTTTCGCCCTCTCGGATACGGAATACCCGTTGGACGTCTGGCAACAACAAATGGCCAACACAACGCGCTTATTCCAATACCTGGACCATAAACGCAAAACGGAGGGTCCCATTCCCAAGCTTAACGTAATCGCCCTTGAGTACCATCAGCTGCGTCACGGCCCGGTAGGCCAAAAACAGATGAAGCCGATAAAAGGTGCATTGGACGGGGTGCGCCGCATATTGAATTCCGGAATTCCCTTTTGCATCGTTTCCAACTCGCCGAAAGCCTCGATTCGCACCTGGTTTGAAAAACAAGGTGTCCGGCCGGAACACATCATCGGATCGGACGACGTGATGTTGCAAAAACCCCACCCCGAGGGCCTGCTCGAGGCTTGCCGCATGCTGGGCGTGACGCCCGGTCGGCACGTGGCATATGCCGGCGATTTGCCCAACGATGTCGCCGCGGCACGCGCGGCAACCGTTTCCTCGGTCGGAATCGCCTACGCTGACCGCGTGGCGCGGCTTAAATCGGCCAAGCCGGATTTCATTTTTTCCGGATTCTCGTCCTTTGCGGATTATGCCATCGGGAACAAAGTCGACTTGAAAATGGAATACGGCATCGCCATCAGCCCGGAATTGATATAAAAAGAGAATGCCGGGCAAATCGAATCATTCGAACTTCTTTTATAGCAATCCAAGAAAGTTTCCCAACTACTTTCTTGGTTTCTTGCAAATCACCGCGATTTGCAAGGTCTTGCGGAGAAAACTCCGCAAGGCCACACAAGTTCCGGGGAACTTGTGATGCCACACAAATTTCAGTGGAAATTTGTACTGTGCTAGACAGCAAGACCGACCTATTTCGTCGCCTTATTTGTCGGTCTTGCTGTAACTGCCGCAATACCGTTTTGGCACGGCCCGTTATTGACGTGGGCAAAACGTGGACGCAATCAGCGGGCGAAAAATTCAAACGCCAATGAAAAAAACGCGAATAGGAACGCGGCCGCACAACCGGAGGCTAAAGCCCGCCGATCCTGGATTTGGCTGGAATGGTCCACAGCCCAGCCGAACAGGGCGAATGCATAAAACGGAGTCAGGGAAAAAACGACTTGCGCCACCAGGTGGCTCCCGATTGCAAAATCGACGGCCAACGAAAGGACGCGCACCGCCAAGCAAACCCAAAGCGATACGCACAGAACCTGCAAAACGGGGGTGAAAAACCAAGGCGGGGAGATTTTGGACCCCAACGCGCGGACCGACGCATAGGAAAGGGCCAACACCGCCGCCATGCCGAGCGCCGATAGGGCGAAACGAAACACCAAGGTGTCCGGCGTAGAAAAATCCGGCGACATCAGCGCGTAGGCCAAAACAATGGCTAAAAAAAGCCCGACCATGGCGCGGATATCGAGGATCCGTGACAGCGAAGACGCATCAAACCAAAGCACGGAAAGTCTCATGCCACATTCACCTTGTATATGACCAAAGGCCCTTTGCCCCGGACATTGACCGTCTGGGTAGCGGCGGGAACTTTTTTGGAAAGCAATTTGAAGGCGGAACCGGTCAGCACGACTTCTCCGGCGTTTGCATACTCCTGGATACGGGATGCGGTATTGGCCACGTCACCGATGACGGTGTAGCGGACCATATGCTTGGAACCGATGTTGCCCACAATTCCAACACCGGTGTCAATTCCGACGCCGACATTCAACTCCGGAAGCCCCCCGCTTGCCAATTTGGCATTGACCGTTTTCATATTGATTTGGATGTCGCGGGCCGCTTCAAACGCGCAGGATGTGTGGTCTTCCAACGTCTGCGGTGCGTTGAACATGGCCATGACGCCGTCGCCGGTCAGCTTGTCCACGGTCCCGCCATGGCGCGTGACGGCGGTGGTGACGACCTCGAAATATTGGTTCAAGGAGCGGACCACCGTTTCCGGCGGATGGCTGATGCAAAGTCCGGTCGAATTGCGCACATCCGTGACCAAAATACTGACCTGCCTTTTTTGTCCGCCGATTGGCACGTAGCCTTTTTCCTGCAAATCGGAAATGACCTGCGGACTTAGGTAATATTTGAAAAAATCATTGGTTTGCGAGCTTTGCTTTTGGTAGAACGCCGATTTGTTGCCCCAATAATAATACGCCAAAAACATGGCAAGCGGGCCCAAGGCAAGCAAGATGCGGTATTTGCCGATGAGCGCATCCACGACACCACCGAACAACTCAAGCCAGAGGCCGAACGCCGCAATCAGAAGGACGGAAAGCCACAAAAAATGGGGCAAATCGCGATTCGCCCGGAACGACAGGACCGACTTGACCAAACCGTAACCCAAAAGCGATAATGCGAGGTAAAGCACACTGGACAACAAAGGCATAGAGGCCATCGACACCCATTACGGATGGATTATATAAAAACAAAAGGGGTTTTGAGGAAAGCGATTATTTGACGGCATAAATCGGAAGTCGTGAGAGGTAAAGAGACTTGAAAATGAAGATAATGAAACGGCCGGGTTTAGCTGCAAATTCAGAAAAAGACGTGCAGAGCAATTTTTTGTTCACAAAACGGTTTCAGGCGCGATGGAGCGGGATTCGGAACGTTGCCTTCGTCCAAGCACCACGAGGTTCTTTCGAAACAGGATCATGATGGGAATCATACACCAAACTTCCACCATGGCTTTGGGCCATTCTCCGGGCAATGATAGTCCCCGTGCCGCTTCCGCCTTCCTTTGTGGTTTCCACTTTGTAACCTTGGTTTAGTTGGGCCACTTTGAGCGCGGGGATGCCTTTACCGTTGTCAGAAATCTCCAATACGGCCTCGTTTGCTTCCTTTCCAAGTTTGATGGCTTGGTTAAGGTCAACTCCGACCCGGGCATGATCGCTTGAATTCGTCAACACGTTCAGAACCGCATCAACAATCGCACGCGGGTCACCAAAAACATGAAGGCCTTCATTCGGAAGTTCAAGAGCATACGCCTTAAAATTTTTCCGGATTAAATCCGTTAAATCGACTACGACGTGTTTTTGAAGGGGGGTGACCCGCTGGATTCGCTCGTGCATGGCTTGCAAATGACCGCCAGGAAGAAAATCCGCTAATTGACTTCGAATGTTTTCCTTTACAACAGCAGTCGCTTCGGATTTTTCAAGAAACTGCAACATCTCGTTTCTTGCTTGATTGGCAAACCGCGCAGCATTTTTTATCCGTTGTCCTGAAAAAAACGCATGCAAAATTTGAATCGAATCCGGATTTAAGACCTTAAGTTGGTCCAATCCACGACGAAGTGATTCAACTTCATGTTTAAACCGGGTCATTGGCTCACCATCAAGGAGTTGTTGAAAGGCCGGCCTCTCGGAAACGGGCAGTTGAGCAGGAATCCGTTTGAATAACGTCCAGGTCAACTTCAAAACAGTAATCGGACTGCGAAGATCATGGGCCACCGCCCCTGCGTCTTCTTGTTGGGTGGTAAAATTAGGCGGCAATTCGCGCTGAAATTGATGAGAGGGCCCTGACGGATTTGAAAAATCGATGCTCATACTGTGCCCCTCCCTTGCGGTTTACCCCTCCTTTGGCTAACGGAAAGGATTCGACGAAGGGTCGTCTGGGACAACCCATCCAAAGTATCGGCAATTTTAGGACTAAAACGTCCGTCTTTCGCACCGGAATGAATCGAGCTTAACGCGTTTTGTAAGGAACCGGAACGGGCGGCGTGACAAAAGGCGGATGCGACGCGCACTATTTTTGCAAAATCATGCACTTGCCCGGGATTAAACGTCTGCGCATCCAAACTCGCTAAATGATTCCCAATGGCATCAACCATGTCTTCCGATAAATCGCCACGGTCACTTTGCATTAATTCGCTAAAACCTTGCGGGTCATCGTAGAGTTCACGAAGATGATGATTCAACGATTGGGATTGGCTTTTCGTTTTAGGATACTGCTCCAAAAACCCTACGCTTGAAAGGACCCGACGTTGTCCGGCATGATCCGAATACACCGGAACGGGAGGACAGTCCGGATGTTGATGTTGCGTAGCGGCAAGAACGATCGGATGATCATGGGGAAGTTGGTCAAGAACCGAATTGCTCAACCGGGATCCGGCATTGAGTTCCGCAGGGGTTACCTGGTTTGCTTCGGGGTGGACCATGGACAAGAGGCCCATTCGATGCAGCAATCCGCCCCAGTAGACTTGTTTAACTTCGTCAGGAGCGTAACCAAGTTTTCTGGCCAAGGCCGCGGATAACACGGCCACGGTTTTGCTGAATCCTTGCATTTTTTCCGTTTTTCCTTCAAGGGTTTCAATTTTTTTCGCCGCGCCATGGACCTTCGCTGAGCTTTTGTCCTGCTCATTCCAAGCGGCCGTTGCCCACTGGCGAACGCTAGGATGATTGAGAAACCGGTTCAACTCGGACAAGAGTTCCGGATTTCTTTTATTGATAGAGGAAAGTACAAACAGCGCTTCCGGACCGGGTAAAGGCGCAGCCAAAGGATCAGGTGTAATTTCTGAAAACCTGCCAACCGGGTATTGGAACTCATCCGCATGGGGTATTTTCTCCTTTTTTTCAAGTTCGGTAAAAACGTGATACCATTTCAAGGGAGAGTCCGCGGAAAAATGATACGGCACATGGTTCCGCCAAGTTCTTGCAAGCAAATGGGTGTCCGTCAAAGGTAATGAGTCCGCTAATTCATCGTCATGGGGCTTTTGGTCGGAAAAGAACGTCCGTGAAACGGTTGGGACCAGTTTGATTTCTCCGGGATTTACGGGGTCATGTTGGAGTTGAAATAATTGGGCGCTTCCCAACCGGTTGAAACGGTAGCGATCTTGAAGATAGAGCAAAAGGGCCTTCAGCCTCGCATTGGGCGTCTTGTATTTGCGTTTGATTTTTTGCAGCTGCCGGTTTACGTCTTGCGGGGACGCTTTGGGAGCGGTCGTTTCCTCGATGAGGCGGTCGACCATGACGCCTATATTTTTTTCAAGCTCTTTTTTCGAACCCCGATTTTCAATGAACGTGTCCGGCTTTTTCTCCCGGTCAAACGAGGTGATTGGAACGTCCCACATTGCCGGTTTTTTCCTCAAAAGGTTTCCGCTGATCATGGATGCGCTACGGTCGGTATTGGATTCAATACGGGCCAGTTGCAAAGGACGGTCTGAAACCATCCGGAACTTGTACGCGAAAAACCGGGGGTTGTCGATGACGTGACGGACGATGGGCTCAAAATAGGCATGCAAAGGCGAGTCGACCAGCACGTCCTGTTCCGGGTGGTTCTGAAGGTGGTCTGCGATATCCCTTGACATCAGGTCATACCGGCTTTGTTTAAACCAATCCGGATACGGGTTATGCCCATCATAATCAATCCAATTGCGTAAATGGCCGCCATAGTCGTCAATTCTGAAAATACGCGGAGCACTGCCCGTTCTTTTTTCCAAAAGCTTGGCCGCCATCTTCAACGAGGTGCTTTTTCCCGACCCGTACTCACCGGATGCAAACAACACAAGGGGGGTGTGTTTGACGCGTTGTTCAAAGGGGGCCATGATATTCCTTTTTACAGGTCAAACCTATATATTGATTCACGACAAACCGGGGTTCAACATTTAAACGATTGAAAGAATTCAAAGCAACTTTTCCAAAAACGCCTTGGCGGCAATCGTATCCTGGGACAGACCGCGGTAAATTTCAATCGTGGCCGTTCCATCGTAACGTCCCTGAAATTGACCAAACCACGCATTCCAAGGCATTGAACCGCCCCCGTGCCAGGCGTGTTGATCGGTTAATCCGTCATTTTCCGACCAATGCATGTGCGCGATGGGTAAGGAAAGCCAGTCGTCCATGCTTGAGCCTTGTTTTTTAGCCGCTACCAATACGTGACCAACGTCCAGGACGATTTTAAAACCGGGCAAACAATCCAGTGCAGAATTCATGGTTTGCGTGCGATTGAAAATCCCGGTATGCAAGTTTTCAATAAGGAACTGGACATCCGGACGAGCTTCGCGGATGGCTTGGAAGCTTTCGACGTTAAAAGCAATAAGTTGTTCCGGTTTTAAGAAACTGTACGCATTATCCGGATGCAGTACGATATTCCGGGCCCCGGCGCCCGTCAGCACATCGATGGCGGCAAGGGCGGATTTGACAGCTTCAGCTCGCACATTGGCGTACGGGGAAGCAAAAGGGAGCAATACCGGCGTTTGCCCACAAAAGCCGAGCTTCAAATCGTCAAGATTTTTTCCAAAACGTGGCGCATCAAAATTTTCCGGAGTCAGGGGGTAGTCAAAAGCCAAATCCACGTATGAGAAACCGGCGTTAGCGTAAGCATCCACCTGATCGGAAAGTAATTCATCGGAAAAAGGATTCAACGCAGCACCCAAAAACATGGCTTTTTTAAGGTTCAACCCGGTTTAAAGCGCTTTGGGTTTCAAGCGGTCGAATGGTTGCGTTGGCTGATTTGGAAGGGCCATTTGTTTTGCCGCGATGCAATGCTTGAAAAAAGTCGCCATCCCAACGATGAGCCCAAGGACTCCCGGCCGGCATAGTCTTCCGAACGCGCGGAAACAGTCGCCCATTGCGATAATCGATTCAGCCACCAAGGTTAAACTGGATTACGGCCATTGCTACGCGCACCTAATAAACGATTACCCGCAAAAATCAGTATCGATATGGCTGATTTTGATTTCCAATGGGGGGGAAACCGCGCGTACTCATCCATTTACGACCGGTCCTGTTACGGTCCTCACGCGTTCGGGAAACCCCGGCATACGGATTACGTCATTATTTCAGAAAACGGGAAAGCGGATTGCTATGCGTCAAAGGACATGATGCATGAATGGAACCAAATGGGTGAAAAGTTATTGGATGCCGATTTTTCCGATGCCTATTTGGAACGCTGCCGGCATGCGCGGGCGGACATGGACGAATTTTACGAAAAATTCAATACAACGGATTTAATCAACGCATCATCGCATGAATTGTTGGAATGGGCGAAAAGCCTGACCCGTCACATCCGGATGCTGGGCATATTTTTCGTTGCCACGCAGCAAGCCGGGACGTTGGCGTTGGAAACCACGGTTAGAAACCGAATCCGAGACGTGTTTGGTCCGGAAAACGTCGAAGAGACTTTTTCCATCATCAGCCAACCGACGGGAATGGACATCATCAACCGTGAACAATTGGACTTCGGAGAGTTGGCATTACAAGAATCCGTCACCGAAAAACAATTATTAGCCCACGCGGAAAAACACGCCTGGTTATTTTTCCAGACGTTTGACAAAACGGCAGTCATCGGTTTTTTAAAAAAAAAGATCGACCATATAAAAATCGACCGCGGCCAAGCCATGGAAGAAGGGAACCGGTTGGACGCGTCCAAAGCCGGCCTTGAAAAACGGCAAAAAAAGATTTTCGACAAATTAGGCCCTATTACGGCCGATCAATGCACGTTGTTGCAAAATCTTGCGTTGGAACGGCTGGAACTCAAAAACCAATGGGCCGGATCCGATTGGCGGTTCTTACCGCTATTCAAACAAATCGCCCAGCGATGCCAATTGCCTTTGACGGCGATCACCAACACATATGGATTGGATGACTTGGAAAATGCCTTGTTGGACGGCAAGCTCTTGGAACCCACCCTAAGCCGGGAACGACGTGAATGCTATGCGGTCCGATACTGCCAAGGCAAACGTACGTATTTCGGAAAAGCGGACGTCCCAGCCCTCAAAATTGAACTAGGCATCGGGGCAGTGTCTTTTGAAGGGTCCATCAGGGGAACCGTGGCCCATCCGGGTAAAGTCCAAGGCCCCGTCTACGTCGTAACAGTAGGCGGACTGGATGAGCTGATACGGGACGAAAACGATTTTCCGCAAGGTGCGGTGATGGTCGTCTCCATGACGCAACCCAACCAATTGGCGTTGGTGAAAAAATGCTCAGCCATCGTGGCGGACGAAGGGGGTTCCGTCAGCCATGCCGCGGTACTTGCCAGGGAAATGAACAAACCATGCATTGTGGGAACCAAAACCGCCACGAGCACCTTCAAAACAGGGGATTGGGTCGAAGTGGATGCATATGCGGGGGTAATTCGCAAAACCAAGCAAACCGACACCAACACGTCCTAAAATTAGAAATCACTTGCGAAATACCCGGTTTTGCACCAGGGGTTAAATCAAGGCGCAGCCTTTGGAAACCGTTCCGTTAAAAAAAAGGTAAAATATATTAAAAACGATTTGATTTGACATGCAAAAACGTTCTAGCAAAAGACTTTTGATTTTGCACAAGCCGGGCACGGAATTAAGTCAAATGCGCCTATCAGTACCCGGCCGTTACCGCGGAAGACGGTTGCTTTTCGTCCATTACAACCAACGCATTCCCGCCAGCCACCCGTCGGAGCAAAACCTTCATCCGGAGGAGGGACGGGAATACGACGATTCGGCATTTCACCAAACGCTGGATTTGATTTCGCAAAGAGGTTACCGGCCTCAGGATCACGTCGCGGCGTTTAATCATTTGAACACGAACATCGTACTCAGCCTTTTCGTACTGGCGCATCCGGAAATGGTCAGCAACCTCAGCGAAACCCAAAAAAAACGAATCAAACAAGCTTGCCTCTTTACGGAAAACCGTGCCAGAACAACAACCGGCGGACAGAACCTGTATTTCGGAATTAAAGCCGTCACTGACAAAGCCCAGAAAAAGTGGTTTCCGGACCATCAAGGAAGGCCGACGGAGGAGCAAACGAACGTCATTGCGCACGCGTTGGTTTTTGGGGAATTTAGGGGAGAAATACATGCGTTGTTGAAAAACCCGAACTACGGAAACTATTCACGCGCCACGCGCCAATTCATCCAACGAGGTAAACGAGCCCTACGTGGTCGCCGGACCCTTCGTACCGACCACGAAATCGGACTTGAATCGGGCGGAAAAATCAACGTGACTTTTTTCAAAAACCCCTCGTACCTACATCCGCTTTCCGGGTTTCCCCTGGCGCGAGATTCACACGTGGTAGTGCGGGAGTCGAATGATACCAACCGGTACGTCGTGTTTGACGTGCAGCCCGTCGACGGTCAGCGGGTTCACTTTCCAAAAGCGTTTTATGATGAATTTAGGGAAGTTGAGCGCGAAAACTGGAAAAATGCCGGCCGGGATCTGGACGCGTACGAGAAGGATTTGCCAGGCGGGCGCGGCAACGCCGGGGGAACCTCCCGGAACCATGACGCGGAACTGAGCCACGAACAATTGCTGGAATTAATCCGAAAACACGCCGTAATGCGAAGAGGATAAACCACACGTAACCCATTGTTTGGTCGGCCAAAAAACGGGCGGCAGTTCATTGGTTGACTTTCTGGAAACCGGATTGGTCCGGCACGTCCATTTGTCCGATAACGACGGCCAAACCGACCAGCACCTGCCACTGGGCCAGGGCAAAATCGATTGGAATGACATCAAGCAAAAACTCCAAGGCACAAATGTGCCTGAAATCACCATCGAGTGCTAATATGGCGGCATCCAAGGTGTAGTAGATTCGAAAAAAATCTGGGAAGGCGCCTGAAGAAAGAACGCCGGAATCGGGTCGGAATGCCTAAACTCACTGCTTTTATTTCACAAATGCCATGACAGGTAAACAATGCCAAAACTGTTTGACAACCCGAATTCGACGCTTTGGAGAAAACCCAAACCGACCTTGCTTGGACGATTGGGCAAAGCCAGTTCCGCCAGCGCCGCCGACCGGGCCGCAAGCCTCAAATCACCGATGGGTTTCGCCATGCACAAAGGATTATCGTTCCTTGCCGCGACCATCCCGTTTGCCGGAATCGTCTTTGACAGCGTGACGTTGGCCCGCATCGTGCAGCAATTCGACCCCAAATTCAAACTCATCCACAACGAAATGTCCGATGATGCCATCAAATCCGCGTTGTTGGCCCACGTCAAGAACAAGGTGCTCAGTGAGAACGGCTGGGAACAACAACAAGGCATGCAGATGCTGCGCACCATGCAAACGTATGCCCAACGAGTGTCCAAACAGGACCAACATCCCAGAAGTTCGGAAGCGCTACGCTTCGTGAAAAAGATGCAGTTGGCGCAAAAAAAGACCACGGCCGTCATCGTCAAACAAAAGGAAAACGCCCGGGGCGTCAAAATGAGCGAATATCTCGCCCAGCACCACAATGCCCCCGCGCACCTGGTCAACAAATACCGCCGGCCACTTTATTGAATTCAAAGCGAATGCAAGGAACAAACGGGTTTTTGACTCGCTTTGCCCCGCTCCGTTTAAAAGCCGTCCGGACGTAATCCTTGCATGGAATATGACAAGGCTGTAAAAAATGCGTTTTTTTATGCGCGTCATTCCAAAGCCGTCCTGGCCTATGTGGCATTTGCCGGTGCGGTCGGCGCCTTGTTGCTCTTTACCTTGGCCATCCTGATTTCCCGATTTGGCCTGAACGCGTCCGTCCGCGCCGCGTTGTACAAACCGGACAGCCTCTCCATCGGCTTTTTCGGCATCATTGCCGTGCTTGCGGTTTTCCTATTGGGAATTCTCGGACTCAACGGAGCGGTCATCCGGAACGCCACGCAACATGAGCGGCTGAGTGAAAGCTGGAACCGAATTTCGCCGCGCCTCGGCACCCTGGTGGCCGTAATGCTGGTGGCGGCGGCAGCGGGTTTTTCAGTCAATATGGTCTTTGATGGACTTAGTGCAACGCTGCCCTATGGTGCGGGTGCATTTTTCGCTTTGAACGTCCTGTTCTCCCTGGTCCTGGCATTTTTCTTCGCGTTTGCCCAGTATGCCGTGGTGCTGGATGGCAAAAGCGCAATCCAATCCATCCGCCACAGCGTGAAATTGGCGTCCGAAAAACCAATCGACGTCCTGTTGGCCGTAATTGTCTCAACGGTCACCGGAATAATCATCGCAGTTGCAACGCTCGCATTTGTCCTAATTCTGGCCATAACCCTCATTTTTTTGGCTCGGCCAGTATTGGCAGGACCACTGGGCTTGGTCGCGCTGGTCATAGGGGCCTTGGTGTTTTCGTTGGGCCTGTTTTTCGGCGAAGTGGTCAAATTGCACATCATGGCCCATGCGTATTTGGACGTCGATAAACAAAAGAATGACGCCAAAGACGGTGCAGACCAAAAACCAACTCCAAAAACACATTTGATTGCACCCAAACCCATAGGGCAAAAACGTACCATCGCAACAAAAAAATCGAAAAACGCACCGGCGAACACCGGCAGGCAATCTTCCGCAAAAAAAACCAAGAGGAACAAACCATGATGGCCAAAGTCCATGAACGGAAAGATAGGCACGGCAACGTCTGGAACGTCACGGCAATGTGCGACCACGCGCTATTGGGAAAAGTCCTAAAGGAAGGCGAAGTCACGTTGGATTTGAAAAGTTACCGGAATTTTTACGAGGGAAAAAAAGTCAGCGCCGCCGAAGCGGTCCAACTGCTTAAAGATGCGCGCAACGTCAACGTCGTCGGACCGAAATCCGTGGCGTGCGCCAAAAAAGCGTTTCCCGTGGACGAACGCCAAATCAAGTTTATCCAGGGCGTGCCCCACATCCAGGTGTATTACGTTTGAAACTTATCCCGATTTTTTCCATATTGGTCATGGTCGCCGTGTTTGCCGGCGTTTATGGGTATAACACCACCCAGCCGCAAGCGGTTTCCCTGCTTCCGCCATATGCGTTCACACCGGATGACACGCTGAGCGAACTGTTATCCCTGGCGTTCGTATTCGCATTCAGCCTTCTGTTCTTCGGTTATGCGGCCCCCTTGGCACTTGGCATCGAGGGCGCCAAATTCGGCTCGTTGGTGTCCACGGGCGCCGTGCATTGGTCGTATGTTGCCTTGGCGGCCCCGGAAATCGCCGTGTCCTTATCGGCCATGTATTTGGGCCAAGGCCTTTTGTTGGACTACCAAGGAAAAGGGCTTTGGCAGCATTATGCCAAACGCAGCGTGATTTTTTTCATCCTAGGCTTGGTCTTGTGGGCCGCGGCTTTTTACGGCCGCCGCTTCGTTTAAGTCGAACAGTAATCAAAATAAAAAACCGGATAAGCCAAATTGGCGAAAGGAAATAATAAACGGGAAATAACAGATAAATCAAACGACGCGTACAACACAAAAGAAGGATTCCCCGCATGGCGATACAAAAAACCCAAAAACGTCAGACTCGTAACGACAAACACGAGCCGCACTTCGAAGAAAGATACCGCGTCGTCTTTTACCTCTCCCGCGCCCTGGCGGGCTTGTTGCTTCTTGCCGTCACATGGGACCCCATTCCGGGCCTGGTATCGGACATCATGAAAAGTGACATGGCCGTGGGCCTGATTGTCATCGCACTGGTGGCATTAGTGACGCTGTTGTCCGTCGACCTCATCACCCGTGGACAGCACGGTTGGCGGGAATTGGTCAGCAAATACATCTACCTCATCATGGGAGTTGTTTTGTTGTTCGGCGTGTTTTTCATCATCCTCCAGACCCGTACCGCTGACTCCGGTTTGCGGGTGGCCATCGGAACGGATGCGTTGTCCGAAAGGGACGCGTTTTACTTTTCCGCCGTGACGTATTTCACAGTGGGCTACGGCGACATCGTGCCCTATGGCTACGCCAAATTGTTGTCGGTCGTGGAAGCGGGCATCGGAACGGTCATCAACCTCATCATCTTAGCCATGGCCGTGACGCGCGTGCGGGACCATGAAGGGCATTGAGCGTTAGCAAGACCGATCTATTTCATCGTCTTATTTACGGGTCTTGCAGCAGCACGGCATCAAACAAAGCCAAGACTGGAACCCCGATAAAAATAAGGCGGACATCCAAGCAGGACCGCCGCATTCGCCAAACCGACAAAAAATAAACGCAATTTACGCTTTCTTTTTCGCCTTCTTGAGCGGCACGCCACTGGCTACACCGCTTATCAACGAAGGCGCCGAACCGGACTCCCCGGATGCGGGCGCGACATCGTGCCCCCCGAACTCATTGCGAAGCGCGGCCACCACCTTGCCGGCAAAGCTTGACGGCTGGCGCGTGGTATAACGCGCGTTCAGTGCGGTTGAAATCATGGGCGTGGGTGTCTTTTGCTCCAATCCGGTTTGGACCGTCCACTCGCCTGTGCTGCCGCCGCCGATGGCGTCGCCGATGCGGTCCAATTGGCCATCCTTGCTTAGGGCATCTTCCGATAGTTCCAAAAGCCAGGAGCGGATGACGGAGCCGCGGTTCCACACGTGCGAAGCGCGGTGCAAATCGATTTTGAATTCCTTGGCGTTTTTCAGCAACTCGAATCCTTCGCCGTAGCTTTGCAACAAGGCGTATTCGATGCCGTTGTGCACCATCTTGACAAAGTGTCCGGCACCGGAGGTGCCGAAATGGCCGTACCCGCCGGGTGCAGCTAAGACTTTCAAAACCGGCTCAACCAGAGCGTAGGCCTTGGGTTCGCCGCCGGCCATGAAGCAATAGCCATGGCGCTCGCCGCCCAATCCTCCGGAGGTGCCAATGTCCAAATAATGGAAGCCTTTGGCCTGCAACGCCGCGGCGCGGCGCATGGAATCCTTGTAATAACTGTTGCCGCCGTCCACGATGATATCGCCTTTTGCAAGATGCGGAACAAGTCGGTCAATCATTTCGTCCACAGTCGGGCCCGCGGGGACCATCAACCAGACCACGCGGGGCGCGTCCAATTTCTGGACCAATTCGCGGAGGCTGTACGCACCGGCAACACCGAGTTTTTCCATTTCCTTGACTTTTTCAGGCGTCCGGTTGAACACGGCGACATGGAAGCCTTGCGCCTTAAGTCGAAGCACCATGTGCTTACCCATTCTTCCCAGACCGACGAAACCGACGTGCATAAACAAGAACACCTCAAAACAAAAAACCCGAAACCAAATCGGGCCCTACAAAATATAATCCAGCGCAATATTTGAGCGCACCGAGGTTTTTATCCGATAGCACGGCTTGCAATCCACGATCTGCAATTACCAAAGTTGAGTGGAACTTTTTTCTACCCAAGGCTTAAGTCCGACGTTTTTACACGTTTTGGAATACGGAAAGAAACGTTTAACAGGCGCATGACGCACCATTGATGCATCAAAAGTGCATAGGTGATGCATATATGCGGACAACCGTGGCATTTGAAGGCGTGGCAGAATTGATTTTGGAAAAAGCGGTGAAGTTGGGACTGGCCCGATCGAAGACGGAAGCCTTGCGCATGGGCGTTTTTGCGCTCAACAAGGAATACCACCTGGTCAAGGACGTCGAGCTTGAGATGGAATTGGTCAAGCGGAAAATCCTTTCAGAAAAGGCGGAAATGAAGCGCAAGGGCGAGCGTTACTTGACGGAAGAGGAAGCATTGGCTAAATATCGGTGAACGGGTTTGGATTTGGCGTCTTGGCGTTTGGAGTACAAAACGGGCTGGGATGACCAATTCCATGGGTTTGACAATTCGGTCCGAATCCAAATCCTCAAGAAGCTTCAGCAAATGAAGCAACCGCTATCCGGCCGCGGACTCCATGGTTCCCATTTTTTAGTCGAGGAAGTGGGCCAATACCGCATCGCGTTTGAGCAGGACCGTGACGCGCGGATAAAATTCATCCACTTTATCGGAACCCACAAACAATACGAAGAATGGTACCGGAATCAGATGATTTGAAACAGTATGAGCGCTAAAGCTGGCGAAACACCGGACCCTTCACTTAAAGTAATGCTTCTGCCCGGACCCATCCCGGTGGAAACTGCCGAATTCCGGATTTTTCTTGATGTCCGCATACCACATGACCGGGCCTTCGACACACGTCAGGATGCCACCGCAATCGCACTGTCCGCAGACGCCAAATCCGCATTTCATGTAACGCTCGACGGATACCTGGCAGGGCACGCCATGTGCTTCGGAAAGCCTGCCCACCGCTTGCATCATCAATTCCGGCCCGCAGGTGTAGACGGCATCATAGCGGCCCTTGTTCGAGCTCAGAAGCGTTTCCAAGACGTCGGTGACCAGGCCTTTGACGCCTTCCGAGCCGTCATTGGTTGCCACATGGAGGTGCGCGCCCAGTTGCTGAATATCCTTCCGAAGAATCAATCGGTCCTCGGAGCGGGCGCCTTGGATAAAGTCAACGTGAAAGCCCAACGAAACGGCCTGTTCCGTCAGGAAGCGCAATGGGGCAGAACCAAAGCCGCCGCCGACCATGATGATGCGTTTGTGCTTGGCTTTTTGAGGCAACGAATATTGGGTGCCGTACGGACCTCGCACGCCGAGGCGGTCGCCTTTCTTCAAGCCGAAAAGATGTTCCGTCGACGGTCCGACTTTGGCAACCGCGAGACCGAACTCTTTTGTTTTTGAATCCGAAAACGCCACGCTCATCGGCTTTTCATCGAAACCAGGTTGCCAGAGCATCACGAACTGTCCGGGTTTGGCTAAGAGGTCGTGTTTGAAAAAGAATGTTTTGACGTGAGGATTCTCCTCACGGATGCGCACGATGGGCACCATGGTGAAAGCTGCACGGCCTACATGGGGCGAAAGCGGCATTTGAGGTTCCGATTCAAGCTTCATGCGCCAAACCCACCAGTTCGCTCGGTTTGCTGAATCCTTCTTTATTCATCCAGGCTTTCACCTCGACCACCCAGGGGGCTGCCGCCCCCTCACTGGTCGACCCACCCCCGCAATCGAGAAAAATAGTATAAAAATTATTGGCCATGTGCTAAACCCACCAAATCTTTTGGACTTGAAAACCCTTCTTTTTTCATCCAATCTTTCATCTCGGTTGCAATCAAATTGAATGCGTCCAATCCGCGGTAGTACAAGGCCGAACCCACACCCACCGCAGATGCGCCGGCCATCATCATTTCCACCGCATCCTGGCCCGTAGTGACACCGCCTGTGCCGATAATGGGAATCTTGACGGCGCCGTAACATTCGTAGACGCAGCGGATGGCCACGGGTTTCAAGGCGGGACCGGAGATGCCGCCAAACTTGTTTGTGAGAACCGGCCGGCGTGCAATGGGGTCGATGACCATGCCTTTGAGCGTGTTAATGCAGTTGAGTGCGTCGGCTCCAGCCGCCTCGACGGCTTTGGCAATGGGTACGATTTGCGTCACGTTCGGTGAGAGTTTGACGATGAGCGGTACGGAACCGACGACTTTCTTGACCGCACGGGCGACGTCCGTGGCGGACTTAGGATCGGCGGCAAAGGGAATGCCGAATTCCGAATCGACGTTGGGACAGGAGATGTCGATTTCCAGGAAATCAGGCTGTGCCGGCATGACCGCGGCGGCGGCTTTTGCGAAATTCTCGGTTGTATCGGCAAATACGGAGGCAATAACAGGAACTTTGGCCGCCTTCTTGGCGACTTTCAGCTCCTCGACTCCGAATTCAACACCGGGATTCGACAGCCCGACCGCGTTGAGCATACCCATGTCAAAACCGACAATGACGGGCGTCTTGTGGCCTTTGCGAGGCTGGAGTGATAAGGATTTGATTGTGACCATGCCGGCACCGTGCTTTGCAGCGGACGCCATCGAGAGGCCGGTGACGCCCATGAACCCCGATGCAAGCACCGTTGGATTCGGCGCGGTTTTGCCCAGGAAATTGTTGGAAAGGTCAACCATGGTTTGTTCCTTCTTTTTGCACTTCTTTTCCAAAAGGACCGGAAGGTATTCCGTTTTCGAACACTAATTGTCCTCGTAAAAACGTTTTCACGGGCCAGCCTCTTAAACGCATTCCCACATAGGGGGACCAGCCGCACCGCGTGAACAATTTGGACTCATCCACCGCCCGTTTTGTCTTAAGGTCAACAAAGACCAAATCCGCATCAAAGCCGACTTCCAGTTGGCCCTTACCACGCAGACCAAAGATGCGGGCCGGATTGTGGCAACAAAGCCGCAGGACCGTTTCCAAAGTCGTTTTCTCATCCAATGCGGCCGTGACCATCAAGGGCAAAACCGTTTCCAAACCCGGTACGCCCGACGGCGCTTCCCAATAGGGGCGGCGTTTTTGTTCCAACGTGTGCGGCGCGTGGTCGGAGCCGATAGTGTCGGCGGTGCCGTCGTTCAGCGCAGTCCACAAGGCCTTGACGTCGCTTGCAGACCGAAGCGGTGGGTTCATGCGGACGCGGTTGTCTTGGCGGTCGCTTTCAGTCTCGTCCAAAAACAAATGGTGCGGCGTGATTTCCATGAACACGGAAAGTCCTTCCGACTTTGAAGAGCGGATCAAATCGGCTTCCGCTTTAGTCGAAGAGTGACAAACGTAGGTCTGGCCATGGTGTTTGCGTGTGAAATTAACGGCCCGCTGGACGGCCAATTCTGCGCATTCCGGTGGCCGCACCTCGTTGTGACGGGGTGCTTTTTTGTCATCGTAAACGGCAGCATGCGTTTCCAAACAAGCCTGGTCTTCGGCGTGAATGGCCAGGACAAAGCCGTGTTCGGCGGAGGCTTTGAAAAACGCTTCCTCCAAATTCGGCTCACACACCAACAAGTTGCCCGTAGAGGCGCCCACATACATCTTGACGCCCACCGCACCCGCTTCCACAATCGCCGCAATCTGGCCCACATTGTCCTTGGACGCGCCGGCAAACAAGCCGAAGTCGCAGTACGCAGTCTTAGCCGCGTGGTCGCGCTTGACATGGTAGGCTGATAACGTGGTCGTGGAAGGAATCGTATTAGGCATGTCAAAAACAGTGGTGACGCCGCCGGCAACGGCCGCTTTGGTCCCACTTCCAAAATCCTCTTTCTGGCGCTCTTCAACATTCAGGACGCCGGAGTCCCGCAAATGGACGTGTGGGTCAATCAATCCGGGTAAAACAAGATGGTTCTGGGCGTCTAGGACGGCAACGGCATGGGGTCCGGAATCAGGAACGCCCAACTCTCCGGGTTTGCCGATACCGGTAATTTTTTCGCCTTGAACCAGGATTTCAACGGTTTGCAGGACATTTTGGTGCAACACGGTTTGGGCGTTGGTGATGAGATAAGAAACGCCCGGTTGCGCCATAGTGTTCAGACACCATATTGGCTTCGGTATTTCTTAAAGTCGCTGAAATGGTGGTCCGTCACATAGACTTTGCCATCGATGTCCTTGTTGTGCAAATAGTCGAATACGGAGGGGGCGTCCAGAACCGAGTGAACCGGTAAACCTTGCTCTTTGAGCGCCTGGGATGCGACTACGCCGTTTTCATCCTTTTCTTTCCGGTCAAACGCCACCAAGATACCCGCGTTGTTGACTTTGGCAACCGCGTCAATCTTGACTTTGGTTTCCAACTTGGTCGCACCGGTAGTGATGATGTCGTCAATAATCAGAACGCGGTCGAACTCTTTGATGGTGCCCACGATGACCGCCGTATTTTTGTCCCCGTACTCCTTGACTTCCTTTCGATCATAGGCAAATCGAACGTTCATGCCGTGTTTTTCTTGCAATTGCAAAGCCGTTGCGGACGCTAATGGGATTCCGGCATATGCGGGGCCGAACAAGACATCGGGATCCAGTTTTTCATCCACGATTTTCTGGGCGTACACCGAGGAAATCTGGGATAAGGCAAAGCCGTTGGACAAGTTGCGCGCATTGTAGTAATAGGGGCTCAAGCGTCCGGATTTGAGTTTGAATTCACCGAACTGCAAGACGCCTTGCTTGACTAAGAATTGGACCAATTGTTCTTGGAACGGTTTGAGGGACGCCATGGAAATCAAGACCTCGAAAAAAATTCAAACGATGTAATGCAAAGAGTGGGCCTGAATCGTTTTAATCCGTTTGCCTTGGCGCGTGAAACGTCAAAACGTGTGGGATGCGGGATGAAACAAATACCGTCTTAGACCGTCAGAACGTCGTTGATTTGCTGGCACGTCCGTCTGGCTTCCAATCCGGGCTTATCCGCCGACAAAATGGAGCGGCCCACAATGGCATACCGCGTGCCGGATTGTGCGGCAAGTTTTGCATCACCGCCTTGGGTGCCGATTCCGGGCGACAAGATAGGGATGCCGGGTGCGAAGGAATGGATTTTGGCCAACAAGTCATATTGGTTGCCGGGCGCCACGATGCCGTCCACATTGAGTTCCTGCGCCATTTGAGCCAATTTCTGCGCCGTTGCTTCAGCGAATAGGTGGCCGGGCGAGGTCATGGCAGCCAACAAAAACACGCCGCGAGGACCGTTTATTGCAAGCGCCGGGGATTGCGCCACGGTTTGGATGGCCTGGACGCTTTCTTTGCCCGGAAAGCCATGGCAGATGATGGCATCGTACCCCTGCAAGAAGTGGTATTCGGATTTGAACGCGTTGGAAGAGCCGATGTCCGCAAGCTTTGCGTCAAGGATGACAAAGGGAACCAGTTGCTTGAATTTATCCACAACTTGGGCCGGTTTTTTGCCCCAAATGGCAGGCATTTCAGGATGCAATTTGACGGCCAACAAGTATTTGGCGCTCTTGCGCAGAACGGTAAACGCTTTTTTGTAATCCGGCTCATCCAACGCCAAAATCAGACGGCTTTGGCGCATTTGGGCTTCTTTTTCCAAGCGGTCACGGAACATGGGGACAAAACCTCAAGGCACGATTCGATTTGAGAATGAAATTGATATTACGGCAGGAACCAACACGGCCACTCAATACGTCAAATCTTTCTCGCCATACACTTTTTCGCAATACGCACAGCGTAAGGTGACGGGCGAGGCGTTTTCCACCAACAACCGGGCCGTGCCTTCCAGACGAGTGATGCAATTGGGATTGGGACACGCCACTACGCCTTCCAACAACGAGGGGACTTGGACGACGTATTTGTCCACCACCGTGTAGTTCTTGATAGTGTTCACGGTGGCCGCCGGAGCCAACAAAGCCATTTTGGCGATTTCTTTTTTCTGCAATATCCGTCCTTCGATCTTGATAATGTCCTTGAAACCGTAATGCGACGACGGAACGTTCATGAGTACGGTGACGGTGCCGGGAAAATCATCCTCGATGCCCAGCACGCGCAACACTTTCAGGGCCACGCCTTTGGGCACGTGGTCGATGACGGTGCCCGTCTCGATTTTTTTGGCTTTAAGAAATTCGTTTTCTTTGGGCTCTATCATTCGGACGAACCCCCCAGTAGTGTGTCTAGGATAGCCATGCGCGTGGGCACGCCGTAGAAGCTTTGTTCGAAGTATTTGGCCCGCGGGTCCGCGTCCACTTCCGGCGCAATTTCCTTGACACGGGGCAATGGATGAAGGATGATGGCATCGGTTTTGATTTTGGCCAACATGGATTCATCAATGGTGTAGAGGCTTTTTTGGTACTCTTCCGGGTCGGCGAAGCGTTCCCGTTGCACCCGGGTGGCGTAGACCACGTCGGCATCACCAAAGTCCGACGTTTCCGTGACGGAGACGCGGTCCTTGATGTCATTGACGATGGATTCGGGCATCTTGAGGCTCGGTGGGCTGAACAGTTGGATGTCTACGTCGTAATGCGATAGGGCGTACATGAGCGAGTGCACGGTGCGGCCGTACTTGAGATCGCCCGCCAACAGGATGGTCTGCCCGTCTATCTTGCCTTTTTCCTTCCGAATGGTGAAGAGGTCAAGCAGGGCTTGGCTCGGGTGTTGGTTCGAGCCGTCGCCGGCATTGATTACGGGTAAATCCGTCAATTCAGCGGCACGGGCGGGCGCGCCTTCCACCGAATGGCGCATGACAATAGCATCGGCATAGCCTTCCACCACCCGGATGGTATCGGCCAAAGTCTCGCCTTTTGCAGAGGACGTGGTTTTTGGATTGGAAAAGCCCAAATACGTGCCACCCAAACGGAGCATGGCGGCTTGGAAGGACATCTGGGTGCGGGTGGACGGTTCAAAAAATAAGGTGGCTAAGGTTTTGCCTTTCAAAACGGTGAGGTTCTTTTTATCACGAGCGGCTTTTTCATAGCTTTCCGCCTTTTTCAAGATGTCCTCGATAAAAGCCTTGGACAACGTGCGGGTGGTAATGAGGTCCATAAGCTTCCAAACAACTCCATACGCGAAGGCCCAAAAATCGGCCCAAAACGAGCTCCAATCGCACCGTGCGGCGCCAAGTGCTCACCGACTAATTACAAAAACGAACGCGTTTTATTAAACCGTTTGCCTTACCCGGGGGCGCTGGGTGCAACCGGTGCTACGGGGGCGACTACCGCGGGTTTTGCCACCGGTGTTTGGGGCTGTCTCGCATTGCGGCGCGTCATGATGGACGTGACTTCGCCGGCAAGCTTCATGCGCTCTTTCTTGCTTTCGCTCAAAAGTCCCATTTGTTTGACTACGATTTTGTTTTTCTCGAAATCAGCGGTCAATTTATCCCCGTACATCTTGACCAATGCGTGTGCGGCGTTCTTGATGTGTTTTCCCTTGATGCGTCCCAAATTCAATCACCTTTGATTTGAAAAAATAGCCCCGAGCGGATTTTCGTGCCCGACACTAATGCGTCAAACAGTTCGAACCGCTGTCCGCAGCTCCAGAGGCTGCTATCCTTGACCACTAGACGACGGGGCTATTGTCCGGATTGGAGTTTAACCAAGAGGGAATTTAAGCGTGTTGGGACGGGCTTGACTGCGGCATCAAGGCTGGATTTGCGCCAAGACCAAAGATCGGCCAAACGGGCCCGGAATACCGGAAATAAAAGACGCGCGTAAGCTGGGTCAAAAAATCAACCAGTCCACTGAAGCGTTGGTGCCGGGTTTTCAGACCGTTTGGCTGAATTGTTCCTTGGGCGAGCCGCACACCGGGCATTGTTCCGGAGGCTGGCTACCTTCATGGATGTATCCGCACACGCCGCATTTCCATTTCATGATGTAAACCTGTAGATTCGAAGAATATACTTAACAATTGCGAATTATTAACCGTTTGCCTGAAGCCAAGGAAAAACCAAGTAGCTTCAAAATGGGCCGGCCAATATGAATGGACCGGTGGGACTATCGGTTCCAAACAAAGCATAAATACCCAAATAGCCAGAATTGCTTCCAACAATTGAACCAACCAACTCCTTTCTTTGGTGATTTGACTTATGACAAATGGAACACAGGGACAAAACACAGTCATTTACGCGGCATTGGCCGTCATCCTGCTCATCGTCATAGCATCGTCGTTTTACATGTTCTCACAATTGAACAGCTTAAGTGCCAAAGTCACAGAACTTTCCGGCCAGAATAACAATCAAAACGCGCAGGCCATCAACGCCCTCTCGGCCCGCATCGCGGCTTTGGAAAGCCGGTTTAATGAACTGAAAGTCACTGGCAACGTCATCTTGTTTTACGATTCGTCCTGCACGTTTTGTAACAACAAGTTCATGCTGGACAATTTGGACCAGACGCGCACTATTCTTGCCAACCAAAGCATCGGTCTGAAGACGGTAGACGTCAAGGACGACCCGCGCGCCGCCTTGGCCGTAGGCGTTTCCAACGTGCCGGTTTTCTTTGCCGGAGCGGCGGATTTGTCGGCGAACCCCAAACTGGTCAATTTCATGAACGCCCTTTCACGCATCTCCTTCAATTTGCAGGAAAGCCCAAATGGCATCACGGCGTATCCGCCGGTAACCGCAAAGGTGGTGGCGAATTTGTCTTGCGCCGTTCCGGGCAAAGTCCAATTGGAAGAATTTTATTCCCCCACCTGTCCGTTCTGTTTGCCCGTCTCATATGGCAACGGCACCCGGTACAACAATGCCTCCATTGACCCCCGTTTTGCAAGCTTAAGCCATGATGCGGCCCAGAATTTGAGCCAAATCCTGGGTGCCAAAATCAGCCTGAAACAGCAATGCATCAACGTGCACAGCTTGACCGACAATGAGCAGGTGCTTAATGTGTCGGCGTCCGATGAAGGACTGTGCGTCAACCAAGTGGGGACCGACGCGTTTGACAAAGCTTCCGCCGCCGCGGACACTTACGGGGTTGCCGGTGCGCCGACGTTCGTGTTGGATTGTCAGTACATCACCAAGGTGCGCGACACCACCCAGTTGGAAGCGGCGATTTGCCAATTGCACCCCGAATTGTGCAAGGACTTGCCGGCCCCGAAACTGCCGCAGGAAATCCTGGATCAGCTGGCGTCATCTGCCAACAAAACAGCTAACGCCACGACGAATGCCAGCGGTTGAAAAAATAATCAGACAAAGCCCAAATGGGCTCAAATATAAGTGAAAACCGGGCCGCAATGGAAAATGGCGTCAAAAAAGGCCCTTTTTTTCTTTTTCAAAAACTGTGAGCGAAAGCGGTAAGCACTCACGAAAGCCCAAGGAACCCAATAAATAACGCGCAAAACACGATTATTCCATAACAATCCGATTAGTGAGCAACATGGCCGACAATTCCAAAGCAATGTTCGATTTCAAAAAGAAAATCGACGTCCTCAAGAAATTCCGCGGACGCGGGACCGAACTGGTTACGGTGTACATCACCCCAGGGTATCCCCTGCATGAGACGGCGGCCAAACTGCGGGACGAATACGGCCAGGCGGCCAACATCAAAAGCAAAACCACGCAAAAGAACGTCCAAGGGGCGCTTGAGCGCATTTTGAACGAGCTGAAGATGTACAAGAAAACCCCGGAAAACGGCATGGCGCTGTTTTGTGGGAATATTTCCGAAGTGGAAGGACGCACCGACATCCAATTGTTCGTGCTGGAGCCACCCATGCCGCTGAACACCCAGTTCTACCGCTGTGAAAGCACGTTCGTCATCGAACCGCTGGAGGAGCTTGCCGACTCGACCGACACCTACGGCTTAGTGGTGATGGACGGCAAAGAGGCTACGGTCGCGTTGTTGCAGGGCAAGAAAATCAAGATCATCAAGCAACTGCACTCCACGGCGCATCAAAAAGTAAGCAAAGGCGGTCAGTGCGTCCAAGCCGACACGCTTGTCAGCATGGAAGACGGCCGCATCCTTGAAATCAAGGACCTGCGAGCAGGAGAGAAAATTGCCGCTGCCGACTTTGCCGATTCCAGTATCAAGAACACCACCGTGCCGTTGGTTTTCACCAAACGCACGACCAACGCCATTCACGTCACGACGAAAAACCCCATCATGAGCCTTACGTCAACGGCTGAGCACCGCTATTTTGTTGCGACCGAAGATGGTATTGTCGAAAAACAAGCGCACGAATTGACCGTGGGCGACTTCCTGATGTATTCCGCTCAATTGCCTAGCCCAAGCCATTATTCAGATGATATCCGCGATTTGGACGCATGGGTCGAACGCCGCACGCATGTGACGCCAAGCGGCCGTGAATTGCTCCGCCAACGCCGGTTGCAACTCGGCCTGAATCAGCGCCAAGCCGCGTTCAACGCCGGAACGAGCCAGATGTCCATTTCGGATTTGGAAACCGGTGAATACGACAGCATCCAGCGTCTGGACCAACTGCTATCGCGGTACATGCTCAATCACGCCGAATTCTATCAAGAGCACACCACGCCCATTCCTTCGTTGAAAATTCCGGAACGTCTGACGCCCGAATTCGCTCAATTTCTCGGTCACGTGGCGGGCGACGGCAGCCTGGACAACAACCGGTTGAAGTTGTACGACGGCGACTCTGCCAATCTTGAAAAATACGCACATTTGGTCAAAACCGCGTTTGCGCTGGATTGCATCATCAAACAGCGCACCAAGAAATACGGATTCAAAAACGCCAAATCGGCTTCGAATCCGGACCTGACAAGTTCCTGCCATGAACTGCGCGTGCACAACAAAACATTAGCAACGTTAGTGCGCGACGTGTTTCCGGAACTGATTACCTCGTCTGAGAACCGCCAGATTCCCCAACGCATCCTCTGCAGCGGGCCGCACAACCTGGCCGCGTTCGTTCGGGGCGTGTACGACGCCGAAGCGTCTGCGTCAAGCTCCCGCATCAGCTTGGCGATGACCAGCCGCACCATGATCCGGCAACTGCAGCTGGTATTGTTGCGTTACGGCATCGTCTCCTCGGTTTATCCGAAGAAATCCCACAACAGCCCCCAGTATGCCGTGGACATCAACGATTCCAAGTCCCTTGAAGCCTTCCAGACGTATATCGGCTTTTCCAGTCCCAAAAAAGTGGACGCACTTAAGCGCATCTTGTCCGCCAAAAGCCGCACTAACTACACCGATACAGTTCCAATCCACGGAAAATACGCCCGCACGCTCATCCAAAAAGCTGGATTTAAAGTCAGCCAGTTTCCCAGCGCTACGATGTTTCTCAACGGCAAGCGTACCATGAGTCAGGCCGTATTTCAAGTTCAAATCGTGGACCGATTAAATCAACTCATCGCTCAAAGCGGCGGAACGCGCTCCAAAGACGCCAAGACCGCCTTAGAAGCGCTGGAAAGCGCCGTTCACGGCCACTTGCGCATGGTCCGGATCCACGCCATCCAACACCAAAAAGTCAAGGCTCAAGATTTTTACGATTTGAACATTCCCGGTTTTGGCAACTTTGCGGCCAATGGCTTGATTGTCCACAACTCGGCTGCCCGGTATTCGCGGTTGCACACCGAAGCGGTAGAATACTATTACACGCGCATTGGCGAGGCCATGAACGCATTTGTGGGTATCAAAAACTTCAAAGGCGTCATCGTCGGTGGGCCTGGGCCTGCGAAGCATGACTTTGTGAAACAGGCGCCTCAGAACTACCAGCTGAAAATCCTCGGCGTCGTGGACACCGGTTACACTGACGAATACGGTATCCGCGAGACGTTGGAAAAATCCGATGAGATCATTGCAAGCCAAGAAGCGGTGGTCGAGAAAAAGCTCATGGACAACTTCATGCGCGAAGTGTCCACCGGGGGATTAACGGCGTACGGTTTGACCGACATCCAGGCGAAATTGGCGAACAAGCAAATCGACAAGCTGTTGGTCACCGAAGGGCTGGAATTGAAAAAGTTCACCGGAGTCTGCGGCCAGTGCAAGAAAGAAAAAATCGTGTACGGCGAAGTCTACAACCCGCAGGATTGTTCGTGCGGCGGCAAATTCGAGATCAAAGGCGGGCCTGACTCCAAAGAGGGCGTTGAAGACGTCATGGAATCCTTACTTGCCACCGCCGAACAACAAGGCGTGACCGTCATCTTCATCTCCAAGGACACCGCCGAAGGCGCCCAATTCTACGCCACCTTCAGGGGCTTGGGGGCGTTTTTGAGGTATAAGTGAGATTATTGAGCCATACCAAAGTCATTTGAGCGCCCATAAACGAAATGTTTGCGAGGTAGTGGTCTTGAAAGATTTCGTCGAAGAATTTGAACGCTTTTTGGATGAAAAATACCGCGAGCCCATGCTCGACGCGTTCGAAGGATACCCCAAAAAACGCTCCGTGGCCGTCGACTACCAGCTACTTGACGCGTTCGACCCAGAATTAGCAAAAAAACTCCAGGAAAACCCCGATGAAATGATTGCTGCAGCCGAAAAAGCAGTCCAAACCATGAAGCCACTCGTTTTTGATGATCTTCGCCCACTTCACATTCGCATATTTAATTTGCCAAAAAACTTAGAAACACCCATTGAAAACCTCGCAGACGACCAGCTCAACAAGCTGTGCCAAGTAGAAGGAGTAATCCGTAAAGTCAAATCAAGTGAGTTCATTTTGAAAATTGCTAGGTGGCAATGCACCCACTGCCAAACCACCCTAAAGACGTCAACTGACAAGACAAATATTATTGAACCCACCATATGCCAATGCGGTTGGTGTGATTTCAAATTGATCGACAAGCCCGGCCAAAGTGAATTCGTAAACTTCCAGATAGCTCAATTGCAAGAAACAACTGATAAAAAACCTAGTAAAAAGGTCAACAAGTTAATTGAAATTCACCTGGAAGATGATCTCGTTAACCGCGTGACTCCGGGTGCAAAATACATTTTGACTGGAATACTTCGGCAAATAAATGGAAAACATAAAAAGGTCAAAATAAACCAACAAGTAAAGTATCTCGATATTATCCATTTGAAACAAATTTGAAATAATTGATATAATTTCACCGGCCAGGAGGTCGGGGCAGATTGATAAGGACAATTGCTGAAAGGAAATTGGAAGGCAATATATGGACTGGGGTCGAAATTAACCATGATGAAAAAACTTCACAAAGCGATGGTATGGCTGCAGAAAAACGGCCAAAAATTGGGTAGCCAATACAAGGATCAATGGCTGGCCATCGGCCCTTCGGGC
Organism: Microcaldota archaeon; assembly: GCA_016212375.1. Classification (GTDB taxonomy): domain Archaea; phylum Micrarchaeota; class Micrarchaeia; order Norongarragalinales; family Norongarragalinaceae; genus JACPGT01. Next base: position 547 of record JACRGH010000068.1, on the reverse strand, counting down.
GTCAAATCGCACTCCAAATCGTACGCGAAACTTTACCCCTACCTTGAGAGTAAGGAATTTCTCATCATCAAGGTACCTCGGAATCCCAAGTCGGCGTACGTATACTGAACGGTGGCGATTATGGGTTCCAAGTCGTTTCCCTACGTTAGTTTCGAGCATGGTACTGCCGCGCGGCCATTGGTGCCGTTCGATTTTCCCAAAGGCAAGAGCGTATTCTGTCTGATTGATTCGGGCGCCAGCATTTCCATCATTTCGGAGTCGTTCCGCCAACACGAGGAAATGGAATTCCGGCAGAAATTCAATGACAACAAATGCGAAGGCATTTGCGGAAAGGATTGCATCGAAATCATCGGCGTTACAAAAGAAATCCCGGTAAAAATAGAGGGAATCGCAAAGGAATTCATACTTTCGTAAGGGTTTAGTTTTGTAGGTCGACCGAAAGGCGTAAGTTCTACTTTTTCGTACCTCTTTTGCTTGGGCGTCCCGACCAGGACGCCCCGCGCAAAAAAAGGCCCACCCGCCATGACAGACGAAAAATACGTACGCG
>JACRGH010000067.1 GCA_016212375.1 Microcaldota archaeon | reverse complement strand
GTCAGTCGGAGCACGGCGCGAACGATACAGCCGTGCTAATGAGTTTTTTCCAGACGGCGCGTTTGCAGAACGAAAACTTCATCGAGTTTGTCCATGATTTGGCGGAAAACCGCCTACGAAACTAAACGGTTACCAAAAATCAACTCAACACATCCACGCCGTTTTCCGATTCGACAAACAGCGCATTTTGTTGCCACCGCCCCATCACAGCCACCCACCGTCCTTGCAAGCCTCCATCAAGGCCCCTGAATGCCACCACCTTGACGCACGCACTTCCTTGGCACAACAACAACCGCGTTCCGTTGACCCAACGCACCGAGCCGGTCAGTACAAGAACGCGGCCCAGGTCAGCTGAAGTCAGTTCCGAAATGCGGGCGGTTTGGACCGGGCCTTGCGCGAAGTACGCCACTAAAAAGCCGGACAGCACGATAAGGGCCAAAAACAGGGTCAAGCGGTCGGAAAATACCATCGTAACGGCCAATCGTCAAACCGGGAAAAAAAGCTTTGGTGGAAAAAAAATCAACTCAGAACAAGGCCAATTCACATGGAAAAACAGCATCAGACGCGCAAAAAATGACGGCCTTTGACTCAGACGACTTTTCCAATTTTATTCAAAAACGAAAAGCGCACCTTGACTGTCTTGCCCACCGGCTTCTTATGACACGCCACGGCATGGATTCCCGCCGGCATGACCGTGACCAACGAGGGTACCACCTTGACAACGGCGTACCCGTTGGTCCAACCCACCAAAACGCATTCCGCCGTCGAGAATTTCCAGGCCATTGCCACAAAAAAAGCGGCCAAAACAGCGACCATGCCGCCGGCTATCCAGAACACGGAAAATCCGGCCAACAAGGACAGGGTAGCGCCCAAGGACATACCTGCGAAAACTGCCAAAAACAACAACGCGACAAAGCGGTGGCGCGCCTCAAACAAAAAAGCCTTGAACGCCAATGCCGTCAAAACCGCGGCATACGCACCGGCAAACACAAGCGGACCAAAATTGCCCACGACAAGGGGCAACGAAAGCAGGACCAAGAGCAACAATTGGAAAACAAACATGGATTATGACACCACGCAATACTCGTAATTGGACGTGTTGGCGCATGAACCGTTCACGCCGTACGTGGGAGCCAACACGTGGATGCCGGAAAGCACCGCATCCTTAAGTCCCTGCGGCGCCGCGATATTCGCATCGGCGGACCGGTTGTAGACCGTCAAAACCAGACGCACCTGGTCATGATCCACCGAATAATTCATCCGCGTCAGCCGGATGTCCGTTTGGTTTGTTTCATAACCGACCGCGGCCGTCCGCGCACCGGCCAACGCATACGTGATTTCCGCGGTCTGCAAGGACGGCACCAAGACGGCCACGATGAAGCCGACCAAAAAGACGACCACGAACAGGTACTCGACGCTCCCCTGTCCCCGCAAACGGGGGGGCGGGTGCAACACAAAAGATGCAGAAAAAGGCAACGGCCGTTTGTTTGGCAAAACGAAGTCGGAAGCTCCGTTTTTTTCCTTGCGCAAAAACGGCACCTGGTTTGAAGGGCCACGCCAGACATTAAACGACGAAAAAGGACGTTTCGTCAAATCGGATGGCATGCGAGCACCACGTTGGTTCCGTTGTTGCTGAAATCCGCGGCGAACCACCCCGGCCGTGGAACACACTGCAAGGCAAGATTGGAGCCCAACGAGGACAACAAGGTGCGGCTCACAAGGCGGTTTTTGGAAGAGGGCAGATAACCGGAGGATACGAAACAGTAAAAATGATTCGCGGACTGGTTGAAGAATAAGCAATTTACATCCGCAGGCAACCACAACTCCTTCCGCACATGGCTGCCGTTTCCGGCAAAGGCGGCAAAATCGATGCCAGAGGCGATGGAGTCCAGCGTATTTTGGCCCAAGATGGCCGAATCAAGAAGGGTGCTTTTGCCGACTTCGCTGATGGCCACATTGTAGAGCAACACGGCAAAGGCGATGACGATGGACAACACCAGGAAAAAGTCGATGGAGAATTGGCCCCGAACTGGAGAGGAAACAACCCGACGGCGCAAAACTTTTGACATAGGGTCAACCATTTTTACTTGAGCAAAAATCCAAGCAACACATCCCGATTTACGGCCACCAACTTCAACGCCGAATCGGTGAAATTCTTGATGTAAAACGCAAGCGTAAAGCCCACGATGACGATGAACAGGCCGAAGGAGACCAACAAGACGTATTCAATAGCGGCCTGTCCCCTTGGTTTGGACGCGGAGTTGGGGGTGGTTTTTGACGAAGGATTTGCCCTCAGCTTTGACCCAATCGGGGCACCGGTTTTGGCCATATCAGTTGCAACGGAGCGGATGTTAAAAAGCGATGCGGAGTGTCACCGGCCAGGAGGTCTCGGGGGACTTAAATACGAAAGTGGACTTCGGAAGAATCAGATGGACCAAACACAACGAGTCGCAAACACGTTGAAGAAACCGGTCGGACGACAAAGGGAGCATACATATATTAGGGCATAAATACATACGCCCTACATGAAAACCGAACAAATCCAAATCGTGCACTACCCGACGCTCAAGACGGTCATGGCCATTGAAAACGTGGTCAAGGACGCGGAAATGGCCGTAAGCCGGAACCAAATCATCGCCAAACTTCCGACCAAAGTCATGCGCTCCACCTTGAACGTAGCCTTGGACTATCTGGAAAAACGCGGCATGGTGTTGGAAACGAAAAAAGGATTCATTTGGACGTTCAATCCGAACAAAAAACTTGAAACGGCGGAAACCCAAGGATTGGAGATGTAAACCAAAATGGTGGAAAAACGCGTCCGCGTCATCCTCGTGGGAAACGCCAAAACCGAGTACTTGGCATTGCAGAAAACCGTTGAAACGGAAAATCAGAAAGGCGTTACTTCTTCGCTCCACCAAACCCTGCTCCGCTCAATCGAATCAAAAATCGGTTTGCTGAAAACCGATTACGGCTACGGAACCCAGATTCCAAAAAAGTTGATACCACAGAAATACGCCAAGGAATTCGGCGTCACCAACCTCTGGAAAGTGGACTTATCCGGCTACTGGCGATTGATTTACACGCTGAAACAGCCCCAACGGGACCAAACCGAAATCGAAATCATCGAGGTGTGGCTCGACGTGTTGGATATCCTCGACCACCCGACGTACGACAAGACGTTTGGATACAAGAAGAGACGGTGAAAGCGGGTCAAAAATAACGAAAAAAAGAGGATGCCGGGGGAGTGGACTGAGGCCTGGGCTCAGTGCTTCAAACGACCCGGCACAGAATTGTCCAATTGGGCACGAAGTGTAATTAGACCTTGGCCTCGGAGTGAGGGCATGGAAAACAGCTCAATTCGGATTTATTCCAGCTCACATGACTTAGCTAGAGCGTATGAGCGGCTGGAGTTGGATGAGGCAGTCGAGCGGGCCAATAAAGTACTGATTTTGAAGTTTGCTAACACCTGGCTGGCCAAAGGAGTTACCAAAACACGAGTGGTCAAGTTAGTTTTTTGGTAAGGGTTTAGTTTTGTAGGTCGACCGAAAGGCGTAAGTTCTACTTTTTCGTACCTCTTTTGCTTGGGCGTCCCGACCAGGACGCCCCGCGCAAAAAAAGGCCCACCCGCCATGACAGACGAAAAATACGTACGC
>JACRGH010000066.1 GCA_016212375.1 Microcaldota archaeon | reverse complement strand
GCGTACGTATTTTTCGTCTGTCATGGCGGGTGGGCCTTTTTTTGCGCGGGGCGTCCTGGTCGGGACGCCCAAGCAAAAGAGGTACGAAAAAGTAGAACTTACGCCTTTCGGTCGACCTACAAAACTAAACCCTTACTTAAATGGTTTGACGTCCGAGCAGCTCCTCGCGCAGATTGGAGTCGATTTTCCGACGGATTCACGTTTGAATGGCGTGTCCGGATTCATTGCCTGTCTGGAGTCCGCTACGAGTGACGATCAAATCAAGAACGCCATGGCGCAGTTGATGAATGGTGGCGAATCGGTGGGGTCCGGATCGGAAAACGTGGCATCTTGCGCAGGCCGATTCCAAGAGGACACGGATAAGATAATTTTGAGTTCCAGCGTAATCGGTCTGGAGTCAGGTACTATTGATAATGATTTTATGTACGACCCGGTCATTGCCGCTCTGCTTCAGCTGTATAACTTGAAATCGCCTCCTTCCCGTTCCCTGTTCGAAGAGAGAATCAGCAATTCGATCGTGAACGCGGCTGACCGTCGGCACCATAGTGCCTATTCCTTCCTGGACTTTGCCTTCCTGAAGTACCGTTTTGGTTCCGATAAGGATTTGGCTCCATACTTCTTGGAGACTCAATTATCCGATGATGACCGAATCGGCATCCGGTTGCTCGCGGCTTGCGTCAAGGAAAACGCACCCTTGGGCTCGGTAGCCAGTTTTGCCATCCGGGGCGAATTGCCTTCCGACGCGTTCATCCTGAACCTCAGATGCCTATATGCCGCCGGATTTGACACGAAAGCCCCCACGTACGAACAGCTGGAGCGTAACTTCATCCGCCTGGCGAACGCCGTCATGGGACGCAATGTCTTACTCCACCGTAACAACAACGTCATCCCCTCGGTCGTGAAGGACACGATGTTCTACACGGCCGACCAGCAGTTCATTCCGGTGGGGCAGACCCGCCGCGACGAAGCGGTCGCCGAGATACTATCCATCGACGAATTCGTCAACGTCCATGTCGCCGGCCTTCGCAAGACCATGTCCTCGTACCAGAACTTCAAGGGAACCTACAAACTGGATAATGAGAAGAAACTCATCCTTGCGGACATCCAACTCCAGCGGTTCAAGAAAAGCCATGCTGACGCAATTCGCACGGATACGAAATGGAAAATAACTGAGCAAATCGCCAAAACTTTTTCCGACGGGGTGATGTCCTGTGCCGTCGGAGCCGTGACCGGCGAGGCCGTCGGATATGGCGTTGGATACGTGCTCGCCGCGTCTTCCAAAGTCCCGTATTTGCGTGCCGTCACGTTCACCCTCGGCGGCGCTTTCATCCTCTATTCCATTAAGGACGCCGGCGACGAAGTGGTCGAGCTTTACCAGAATTACAAAGAAATTCCCACTCGCAGCGATTTGGTTTCCAAGTTGTGCGACACGGCGTCAAACGCTTGGGGTTTCGCCCACGGATTCAATTTCAAGGAATTCTTTTCCAAGGCCCGCGAGAAAGGTTCGATGGTAGATGGCGATGTTCCTGCATCCATAACTCCTGAAATTCCCAAGACGGGCGTTCCGGCAGTCGCCGCGGTGCAACCGCAAACCAAAGGCCAAATCCTGGCCAATGTCATTTCGACCATGGCGCAGCAGGACAAGCAGAACTTCGCCGCCGGTAAGGAGTACCTGAAGCAAGTCCAAGCCTGGGTCAAATCGAAGTTGAACAAGCCGATTCCGGGCGCACCTGAGGTGCCGAAACCTCCCCTCGATGGCCTGAACCAAATTCGTATGGAATCTCCTGAAATCGCGGTCCGGGCCTTGTTCGACCGGGTTGAGCAAATCAAGAATGACCCTGCGAGGACGGAGTTGAAGCGTGCTGCCGAATCCCCCGACCCGGTGGTGGCGTCGGAGGCCCGTGCCAAGATCCGGCAGAACGACCGCGAAGTAACCGCGGAATTGCTGGAAATAAGCGGTTTGAATGAACGGATCCTAATTACGGAAACCCCGGCTGGACGCCATTTCTATTACTGGCCGAAACAGGCCGGAAATTTCAAGGTCCCAAAAGACATCGCGGACAAATTCTCCAAATTCTTGGATTTGGCCAAGGATGCGGGTATCGACGTGCGCGCGAAGCCTCACTCGGATGGCGTCTTGCTTTCTACCAGTTCGGACGTCCTTGACCGGTTGGGCAAGGATTTCGAGAAGAACTGGGACTGCAAGAAAGCCAGCCTTTCACCCTTTGAATCTCCCTCCGCTGGATTCCGGAAGTTGAGTTTCGACATGGGCATCGCCTGTCCCCGTGAAGACGCCCTTTACGACGAATTTCGCAGACTGCTCTATCCGGATACCGCGATGGGCCGCGGCGCGTGGTCCGACACCAAGGTGTTGGTCAGTCAACTGGCGGCCGTCCGCGAATTCAGGAGCAGTCTTCGAGACGAAAAGGCGAACGTATTCGATGAAGTCTATGCCCTCCTCAAGGACCCTGATTCGTTCGAGGACGTTCCCGGCGGAGTGAAGCGCGTGCTTGAACTGCGCAAGGAACGCGCCGGCACGGACCCCGAATGGGAGGACTTTGCCCTTAAGTTGACGCTTGCCATGGATTCGCAAATCGATCCGTCCATTCATGTATTCGGCCGGCATGCTCGGTTCCTGCAATCTGCGGCCAGCACCAAGCCGATCCAGGCGACAAAGCTTCGCGAGGCAAAGGACATACGCAAGGCGCAGGAAATCGAAAAAGAGTATACGGCCGACGTCATTTCCGCCATGATTGAATCGCATGATTTGTCAACGCCTACGCTTCCCGGACAACCAATTCTTTCGGATAATGCGTTCAAATCCGTTTTTGAACGATACGGTAATGCCGGTGAGGATGACCTCGCGCTGTTTACGGCATTCAATAAAGGTTTCACGGAGCATTTGGATTCCACGCTTAAAGATTTGTCCAATTCAAAGAAACTGACTTTGCTTAACCAAATCGAGCAGATATCTTCGACGAGACTTGCCGCCGGGGAAAACCGCGTCGCACACTTGGTCCAAGTGCGCCTCAAAGGCCAAAGCAAGCCACTGAAATTCATCGCCAAAATAGGTCCCACCACCCCCGGCGAACTTGCCCTTTACAAGGAATGGCGCGAAGCCGGTTTTGCAACCCGCATTTTTGGACATGTGGACGGGCCCAAGCGGACCGTCGACTTAAACGATCCGAAGACCTTGAAGGATAGTCTGCAGTCTGTCGTTTTGCAGGAATTCGTGGACGGCACCACCATCCGCGACACGACTGACAAGGATACGATTGTCGATTCGACGGCTGAACTTTGGGCCTCCCAGGCCGCCGCCACCCACACTGAAGGGCCGGACGGCGGCTCGATGACGTTCATCCACGACTTCTACGAGAATTTCCGATTCAAAAAAGAGGACGGCAAGGCTTTGATTTTCGATGCCGAATTGCGCCAGATGAGTCCTCGGACCCTCAAACAATTCCTTTTCTACATGCTGGCCTACAGCGACATGCATTTCAACGAAGCCCAGCTTTCCCGATTCTTGCGCCAGTTTGCAGGACGGTTCAGCGAGAAATCGGGTGTGCCGGAATCCGTCATCCAGCAGGCGCTGCGGGAATTGCGGACCGAAATCAAGGAAAACTACCTGGGGTTGGCTGTCAAGTTCCAGACTCCCGATGGCAAATACGTTGGAGAACGTAAATTCCTGAATCACCTCCTCATCGATTACCTAGCCGCGGCCAATCAATCGAACCTGCCCATCGCGCAGCGGCTGAACAACGTCATCGATGATGTGGTCGGAAAATCAGCCGATGATGGCGTGAACGCCCCGTCCAAACCGTCTTCTGGAAATGATCCGGTCCCGAAGGACCCCGTCGCTCCGGTCGTTCGCTTCGATGACAAGATCCAGGAATTCACCGAGTCGCATCAATTCCTCCAAAGCGACCGGGGCAAGCCCTTGGCTGCGGTCTTCAAGGAGTATCCGGAGGAGATGAGCCGGTTCATTGCAAAATTCGATTCGGTTGCCACGGATCAGGATTTTGCAGGTTCGGTCGGCGTGAAGGACCGTGTCTTAAAACGGACGTTCGAATTGCTGGCGGACCAACATGCGGATGACATTAAGTTTTACGTTTCCCACGGCGCGGACCATGGTGTGCGGGTTGCCGAGCTTTCTTATCAATTGGCTGAATCGTATGCACCAATCCATGAATCCATCATCTCCCGCTATGGTTTGGACGTTCTTGAAGCCGGGGGAAAGGTAGGGCGGGCGAAAGAGGCGTCCGGGGCCATCGTCATGTTTTTGGGTTTGCTGCATGACGTCGGTTATTCGGAATTGGCCAAATATGAAGTGGCCCATGGTGTTTCGTTGGAGAAGTTTACGCACGCGGAAGTGGGTGCACGCATGGTCAAGGCGCTTTTCCAGCATGAGGGCGGCCTTTTTGACGGCCTTCCGGCGGCCAAACGCGACCTCCTGAAGAATGATTTCGTTGAAGCCGTCGCCAAGCATAACCATGACAGTCCGTCGAATGATGTTTTCCATGGCGGCCAAATTGCGGAAGTGCATGTCGACCATGATTTGGTCCATCTCCATGCCGGTGAGACGCTTCAAAGAGGCTTCACGACTGCGGATGTGGAGAACAAGCCGTTGCTTTTCACCATCCGCGTGGCGGACAACCTGGACTTCCAATACGACCGGCTTTCCGGATTCCAACGGCAAGAATCGTTTGAATTGGCCCTACAGGAATTGCGCGACGACCCCCGGATCCTTGTGCTGACGGAAAAGAAGGGCAAGACGGCGGCTGAAAAGACCCAATTGACACAGTTGGTCAAGGACAAGATTGTCGCGAACGAGCAGAAGTACAAGGGTACGATGAGCGATGCGGAGTGGTCCGAAGCCAAGGATGCTTTGTTCCATTCGAATGCGGAATCGTTCCTGCATTTCTATTCGAATTGGGTGGTGCAGGACATTGAATTCAGGCCGGAGGCTGGAAAACTGGTCATGTTCATTAAGTTCCGTTCCAGCAACATCAAGGCGGATTCCGGCGATATGCTCTATCAAGTGACCCGCATGTCGACGGCCATGTCTTCGTGCAGCAGCCATGGGACCTCATGTGCGAACTTCTTGGTGGTGGATGCGAATTTCGGGGATTTGGCCAACCAAAAAGATCTCTCGGTTTTTTCCAAGTCCTCGGGGGGACTTACGAATACGCCTTCCGGTCGTCTTCATATGCATCTGCCGGTTTCCGAACTTAATGCGAAAACCTCCTCCAACCCGGATTTGACTGAAGAGCTTACGGAGGTTTCGGAGGAGCTGAATCCGGGATTCGATCCCGCCATACAGATTCCCGTGGATTACGGAACGACCTGCGCGAACGGCTGCAACTGATTTTTATTCATCCTTTGCCAGATTTCCTCAAGGACGCATGGCGCTCCTGTTAGGTTTTATCAATGAATGGTCCAACGATACGTCTGAATGCCCTTGGTTTCGAGTTCGAAGTCCCAAATCGGAAATTGACCCTGCCGATAACCGTCGCTCGGCAAGCGCAAAAACAAGCGGAAATCGCGGCTGAGTCGTTCTTTGGAAATCGGTTGCGCCGGCAAGGCGTCCGTTTCAAGGACCATCCCTGGGCCTTGACGTTGTTCCACCACACCAATCCGGTAAGCGGACTCATCCAGGATTCGGATACCCTCAATCTGGTTTCCGAAGCCCGCAAGGAACCTGGTTTTATTGCCAAATGGGACAAGTTGGATTCCGACTTTGCTTCGACGTTGAGCCTCCAGGGACTTAAGCTCTGTATGAAACGCAATTACCCCGGTTTCTTGAAGCAGAACCGGTTGACGGACAGTCCGGCTGCGGTGAATGCCTACGCCCTTTTGGTTCTGCGACAGCATTCACTGGGCGCCGAACGATACCTCCGGGAACGCGTTGAGCCGGTATCAACGCAATTGAATCATGCTGAGTTTTCTTCGTATGACGACCCCGCCCATCAGTTCGCATACTTTACAGGACAAGGCGCCTACCTGAATCTTCCGACGATTTCCATGTCAAAACATGCCGGATTTGACAATCCACTCATGAAATTCATCGACGATCATTCGGATATTCTGGTGTTGGGTGGTTTTGAGAAAGGTCGTCAGTTCTACCGCGCGCTTGGTGACTTGCGCTACCGCGAAAAATTCGAATCCATCTTACGCCTCCACGAAGCCATGGATTCTCTGGACTCTCGTCCGTAGGCCACCCGTTCGCTTTGCTCTTGGCGTTGCTTTTTCGATAATCACGAATCCGGGTTCTCCTTTTTTCAAGGTTACCGTCCAGTTGTCGAAGTTAAGGCGTGGCTTGAATTAGTTAGTTGTCCGAACCATTTGTCAATACGGCCGCCGCACGTTTGTTTGACTTGCTTTCGTTTGTTTCCTTGAAGGGTCGGGCCCCACCTTATTTATACCTAAAAACGCCCAATACTGTCCATGCTCAACGGCCGCAACGTCCCAGTATTGGCTCGTCTTTTGTCCGCCGTATTGCTGTTGCTATTTTTGGTTCCGGTTGCCTCCGCCATCTGCCCCTTCCTTGATGTTTCCGGCGTCTTCCAAGCCAACGTGACGGCCGGATTGCAAGCTGCGTTTCCCCTGACGCTCACAAATTTGGGACTTAACGGCCAGTTGATCCAGCTTTCGGGCTCCTGCCCTACCGGCCTTTCATGCGCGTTCAGCCCCTCGAGCCAAGACGTGTTGGTGCCGTCGCAGACCAAGACGTTTACCTTGGTGGTGGATGCGAACAATCCGGGCGCTTACGCGTTTCCCATTACCCTTGCCGCCGAAGGCAACAATTGCCAACTTTTCACGTATAATTTGACGGTCAATCCGGCTGCCAATGTGGCAAAACCGCCGTTTGTTGTTAAGGTCTTTCCGGATAACAACGCATCCGCCCGACCCGGTCAAACGGTCAGCTACCAAGTGACTCTTCACAACAATTTGGACGAGTTGGGCTACGCCCGGCTCAAGATGGTCAGCCCGCTTAAAGCGGCAACCGATTTTGACGTCATTGATGTTGACCTGCCAGCCCAATCGGACAAGACGGTGACGGTCAAGGTCAATATTCCGGCAGGCACGCCGCGCAACGTATTTGATTTATTGTTCACCGTGGACGCCTTTACCGGTTCAGGTTGTTGTTCTTACTCATATGCCATCAAGCGGCAGTTGTTTGTCTTTTCGGACAAACTCTTGTTGAACCTGCAAAACGTCCCGCTGTCCTGCATTCCGGTCAAGCACGACGTGGCCACGAAATACACGTTCCGCTTGCGCAACGATGGCGAAGTCGTCGGTCCATTTGACTTTGAATTCGTGGGAAGCCAGGCCGCGAAAGATGCCTCCACGTTGGATGCAAACCGTTTGGAAATCGCAACCGGCGACGCCCAAGACCTCTCATGGACCATCAAGCCGCCGTCCAGCATGGTGTTGGATCGTTATTCCATGATTTTACGAATCAAGTATTTGGATTGGACCGTTTCGGAAACCCCCGTTTGTTTCGTCGTGGATGCCCAACGTAGTTACGTCGTAACGGCCCAGGACTCCTACGTTATAAAACGCGGCGAATTGGGCGAGGTGGACTTCACGGTCCGCAACAATGGCACCGCCTTGTCCACGTATACGGTGGCCGCCACGCCCCCTGCTAATTTTGATTTCCGATTGCCTGAGTCTTCATTCAAATTATCCCCCGGTCAGGTCAAAAAAGTCCGTGTGTTGGTTGCCACCACGATTTTGACGCCGTTGGGCGAGTTGAAATTGCCCATCCAAGTCAGTGACGGCCGCATCCGCCAGTCCGTCAATGCGTTTTTGGACGTCCAATCCAGCCTCAAGGCGGGCAAAAGCCTGATTGTCATTGAAAACAAACCGCTTACCATGTACGCCGGAGTTCCGCAGACCGGACGCATCGGCGTTCTAAACAAAGGCGCCAAGACCCAACACGACGTAGCCATTCACATATCCGGCTTGCCCGCTGGATGGGTCTCGGTGCAAGATGGCACTCAGAACATCGTCACGGGCAAGACGGCGTACTATGACGTACAATTTACGGTGCCAGCCGTTGCCGGAGCAAGCTTCCGGAAATTAACGGTTTTGGCCCAAAGCGCGGAAAATGAAAAAACCCAAGACAATTTGACGCTCAACGTGCTGGATGCGCCGGCGCACCTGGATGTGGCCGTGACCGATGTGCAGCGTAACGGGGACCAAGTCAGCTTCACCGTGGTGGTCTACAACAACGGTTTGAAGCCTTTGACTGGCGTGGCCGTGACGTCCGGAACATCAACACAATCCATTGGCAATCTCGCTCCGGGTGAGCAGCGCGTGGCGGTGTTCCAGGGTTTGGCCACTGCTCCTTTGCTCGTGCAGGCCCAATCCAACGAGGGCATCCAAAGCCGTCAGGTCGGCGTGCCGCTGGATTCGCAGTCCGGACGGTTCGATGTCAACGGCTTGATGATTATCTTATTGGTCCTGATTTTGGTCCTGGTGGCCGTGGCCTTTTTGCTCCGGAAGGAAAGCTTGGAAAAGTTCGCGGAAAGCAACAAACCGGCTCAAACCGGCTGAACCCGACGTCCATTTGCGTCGGGAAAACTTCGTTTGTTTTTTTTATTCGTCCCACCCGCTTAATATTTTTCAAACTGTTTTCATGATGGAATTCCACGGCCTTCATTTGCGCACCGCGCCTTCGGTTTACGTGCCGCAGGAGGATTCCTTTTTGTTGTCGGAAGCCGCTCACACCTACGCCAAAGGCAAGGTCTTGGACCTCGGTTGCGGCTCCGGCGTCGTGGGCTTAAGCGCTGCACAGAAGAAATTGGTTAACAAAATCGTTTTTGCGGACATCAACCCCGCCGCCCTTACGCTTGCCGAAACGAACGCAAAAGCCAACCACCTCAAAAAGCCGCACGTTTTCGTCCAAACCGATTTGTTCACTTCATTTTCAAGCTTCAAGCCCAAGAATGGTTTCAAAGCGGCCGAAAAATTTGACACCCTCTGCTTCAACCCGCCTTATTTGCCCACCTCTGCGGAAGAAAAGCTGATGGGCCACGAAAACGCCGCATACGACGGCGGAAAAGATGGGCGCAAGGTGTTGGACCGCTTCCTGAAAATATTCAAGTCCCATTTGGCGCCAGGTGGCGTCCTTCTATTACTCAACAGCTCTGTCAGCGCCAACGACGGCCTTTCGGGCAACGAACAGACGCAAAAATGTCTTGAAAATAACGGCTTCAAGGTCAACGTGGTGGGGCAGCAGGCGTTTTTCTTTGAGAAGTTGGTCGTTTTCAAATTGGAATAGATAAAGTTAGCCCGTCGCTTGACCTAATTTTTATCCCATCCCGCTCAATTCTTCCGTTTTATAGCTTATCAGCGTCCGCGTCTCGTTCACCGCTTTTTGCTTGCGCAGGTTCTGCACAATCAGCTCATTCAAGGCCGTCATGGAGGCCACCCGGGCTTTCACCAGGATGTCGAACTCTCCGGTGATCATGGCCACTTCAAAGATATTGGGAAGGGTGGCGATGTGCTCCATCAGCTTTTGTTGGTCGGCCTGCGGTGCGGCTTTGACAAGGACGTAGGCGGTGATAGGCTGTCCGAGTTTGGCAAAGTCCAGGCGCACGGTGTACTGGGTGATGACGTTGTTGCGCTTGAGTTTGACCAACCGGTTGTGCACCGTGGTCATCGGGATGCCGGTTTTTTTGGCGAGTTTTTGCTCGGAAAGGCCGCCGTCGCGCCTTAGTTCGGCTAGGATAGCGCGGTCTTTCTCGTCGATTTCGGCATTCGGTTTATCTTGATATTTTTCATCCGTTTTTGATTCCATATTGGTTCAAACACTCCGATTATTTCGTTGCATTTGGCAATTTATATCCATTTGCTCCAGTTTTTCTGGAGTATCTTTAATAGCCCGGATGCCGAATCCAACCTATCAATCGAGGTGGTTCTTTTCCATGGTTCAGTGGTTCGTTCCCGGTCCCGTTCCCGTTACCCAAAAAACGCAAGCCGCCTGTGCCGGCGAGATGGTGTCGCACCGCTCCACGGCGTTCCGTGAATTGTATGCCGAATGCACCTTGCGGTTGCAGCGCGTCTTCCAGACCAAGGGCATTATTTTTTCCATCACCGGATCCGGGACGCTTGCCAATGAGGCCGCGGTAGCCAATTTGTTGCCCGACACCAAGGCGCTTTTCTTGGTGAATGGCGAATTCGGCGACCGCTTTTACCAAGCGGCTAAAGTTTACAATCCCGACGCGCAAATCTTTACCGTGGACGATGGCCTAGGTCTGAACGTGGCCAGGGTCAAAGACGCCATCGATGAAAAGAAACCGGATTGGGTCTGCATGGTGCACAACGAGACGGCCACGGGTGTGACCAACGACGTCAGGGGCATTGCCGCATACGCCAAAAAAGCCGGAGCCAAGGTTTTGGTAGATGCCGTCAGCTCTCTTGGCGGCATCGAGTTGGATATGGATGGCTGGGGTATCGATGCGTGCACCTCCGCGTCCCAAAAAAGCCTCTGTGCGCCTCCGGGTTTGGGATTTGTCGCGCTCAACGAGGCGGCGATGGCCCATATCGAGGAGCAGCCGCGTATTCCCACGTATGGCTTGAATCTGAAAACCTACAAAAAATTCCATCTTAAGAACGAAACTCCGTACACGCCCGCCTTGCCGACGTTTTATGGCTTGCGCGAAGCGTTGCGGGAATTGGAATCCGAAGGTCTGGCTAACCGGTGGCTGGAGCACACGGCCGCCGCACAGAAAGCCCGCGAGGCGGTCATTGAATCCGGTTTTACCAATTTTGCAGAAGCCGGCTTTGAATCGGAAACCATCACCGCCTTTTTGCCTGGAGATGCTCGCGTGGACGTCATCAAAAAAGCCATGGCTGCGTTGGGCATCCAGATTGCTGGCGGACAAGGTAAGTGGAAAGGCAAGATGTTGCGCATAGCCACGATTGGGCCGGGGGAAGCCCGGAACATTGACGCGTGCACTACGGCGTTAAAAAAAGCGTGTACCGCTTCCGACACTGCCCAATCCGCGTCAGCCCAGCACATCCTCCAAGCCGGTGCCGCCGCCAACAAACCCGAGGTGCTCGCCGCATGACTCAGCTGAATCAAATGAAACGGATAAAAATCCTGGTTACCGACAAAATCGGCAACGCCGGCCTGTCGTTATTGCGCCAACATGCCGACGTACAGGAAGCGTACGGCCTCAAAGGCGACGCTTTGCTTGCCGCTATTGCGGATGCCGACGGTTTGATGGTGCGCAGCGGCACCCAAGTCACGGCCGATGTCCTGGCCGCCGCCCCCAAGCTTAACGTGGTTGCCCGCGCCGGGTCTGGTGTGGACAATGTCGATGTTCCGGAAGCCACCCGTCGCGGTGTCTTGGTAGTCAATGCTCCGGGCGGCAACGCCGTATCGGCCGCCGAGATGACTATTGCGTTGTTGATGGCCACGGTGCGTAAAGTCCCGAATGCCAACGCTTCACTTAAAGCGGGGGAGTGGAAGCGTGAGTCTTTCAAAGGCATGGAAATTTCCGGCAAAGTCGTCGGATTGGTGGGACTGGGGGCGGTGGGCAAAGTGGTCGCCCGCATCCTCAACGGTTTTGGCGCCCGCGTGCTGGCGTACGACCCGTTCATTACGGACGAACAGGCCGACCGCATCGGTGTGCAAAAAACGGAGCTTGACGTTCTCTTGGGGCAAAGCGACGTGGTGTCGGTGCACGTGCCGTTGATGGATGCGACGCGGAACATGATTTCCGGTGCGCAATTTTCCATGATGAAGCGCGGCGTGATTTTGTTGAACGCGGCTCGCGGTGGCGTGGTGGATGAAACTGCTTTGCTGGATGCTCTCAAATCGGGCCAGGTCGGTGCCGCTGGCGTTGATGTTTTTGCGCAGGAGCCTTTTGCCGCGGACTCCATTGCGGCCCAACTGGTCGCTTTGGACAACGTCGTGGCTACGCCCCATTTGGGCGCGCTGACATATGATGCGCAGGAAAAAGTCGCGGTCCAAGCGGCCGAGCAACTGATTGCAGGTTTGTTGGGAAAACCGGTTCAGTACGCGGTAAATAAACTGGAGAATTACGTTGAACCCATCAGAGCCTAAGAAGGGGTAAAAAAAACTATGGATAATTATTTGGCCGTTTTTGACTTTGATTCCACGCTGATCAACCAGGAAATCATCGATGAATTGGCGAACCGGGCGGGAAAAGGAGCGGAAGTCGCGGCCATCACCAAAGCGGCCATGGCCGGGTCCATTCCATATGAGGAAAGCCTCAAGCGTCGCGTGGAAGCCCTGACGGGCCTGACCGAAGGGGACTTGCAGGTTGTCGCGGATGCGGTGACGTTTCGGCCCGGCTTTTTGCCATTGATGGCCCATTTGAAAAGACGGGGATTCAAGATCGCCGTAATCAGCGGCACGTTCGCGTGCATGATTGACCGCTTGGCGCATCGTGACCAATTCGACGCCATCCGGGTCAATGATTTGCTTATGGCCGATGGAAAACTCACCGGTGACGTCGAAGTCAACGTGACGGACAACAAAGGCGTAATGTTGCAAAGCCTTCAACAACGCTTCGGCGTGTCCATGGCGCGTACCCTGGCCGTTGGCGACGGCGCAACCGACGTACCGATGTTCAAGCGCTCCGGTTTTTCCATTGCCTTGCATGCCAAACCCGCGGTGAAGGCGCACGCCTCGCTTGCGCTGGACACCAATGATTTGGCCGACTTGGTGCCCGCTATTGAGGCGCATTTTTTCCACTCACTTGGACCTGCTTGAATCGCGCAGATGATGCGTTTATTTTTTACCTTTGAATAACGCCTCAATCCCGCCTTTCGCCGGTATGTTGGCGTACCGTGGAATCAGGTGCACGTGCACGTGGTCAATCATCCGTCCGGCGGATTTGCCGTCGTTGACGCCCACGTTGTAGGCATCCGGATGGTGGCTTTGGTCCAGCGTCTTTTTGTTCCGGTTCAAGGCGTCCTGAAGGGTGGCCCACTCGTCGGCATCCAGCTCAAAGAGCGACTCCTTGTGCTTTTTGAGAATCAGGAGGCTGTGGCCCAATGAGGCGGGAAACTTGTCTGGAATGACGTACCAGCGGGCGTTTTCGTAGACGAACGCGGCGTTGTTTTTGGACAGGTCGCAAAAAAGGCAGGGCATTCTGTTTTCAATCCGCCTTTTTTGGCTTATTTTTGTTAATGAACCGGCCTAACTCTTTCAATAGTACTTCTTTTGCATCGGCTCGTTTACGTTCTGCCGCTGGACCTTTTTCGTAAGGTGGATGGAACGCAACCACTACTAAATTTCCGTGGTATTTTACCAAATGCTCCGCTGCTGGTACCAAGAGTTCCGGATGCGCTTTTACAAGTTTGTGTTCGCCCATCCAGGTATGCAACGGCGGTTTCGCCATTTGCTTTCACTTATGCCGGCGAGACGTAAACCACCGTGTCGCCGCGAAGCAAAACAGTGCCAATCTTGCGCTTCAGTTCGCCATCGACCAGTTCTTCCGCGTTTTCCAACACGAGGTTCATGTGCACGTCGAAGGATGCCAATGTGCCGCGGACTTCCACGTTGCCTTTGAGGCGGATCAGAACGGGATTGTTCAACGATTGGTTCAAGATGTCAAACGGTCGCTTTTCTGCCATAAAAAATCACCTGCTTTTCAAAAAATAAACAATTGCGAACGGTCCTTCAGACGAATTGCATCGTATCCCAATTCAGCTGGAAGTTATTCGGTCCGAATCATTTCGGAGCCGTTACCGGAACGTTCGGCTTTTCTTTTTTCCTGAATAGGTTTCGGAAGAACTCAACTAAACTTCGCAAGATGCCTTTTTTAACTTTCGTTTCCGGCAACGCCACGGCGTGTCCGGTGATTTGGCCCGCCAGTTTGGTCAACGCCAACATGAACGGACTGTGCGGCGATTGCATCGCGATGGGCTGCTGGCTCGCCGATGCCCTACGCACCATGCGGTCTTCCGGCAAAATGGCCGCCACTTTGATGCCCAACAACGATTCGATTTCCGACGGTTTGACTTCGGATGGGTCGTTGAGCACCATGTTCACGATGGCGCCGTTGAGTTTGGTCCCCTTGCGTTCCAAATAATTCTTGACTTTCAACCCATCCGCCATGGCGGGCGGCTCCGGGGTCAAAATCACATATGCTTCGGATGCTGAGTCCATCGCGGATTTTGCGTCGACCATCCAACCGGGCGCCGGGTCAATCAGGACGTAATCGTAGTGTTTTTCCAATTCCAATACGGCGTCTTTCAATTTGGAATAATCGACCGAAGACAGCCGCTCGGTCGACAATTCGGACGGGACGTACCGCAAGCCCCAGGGGCCGTCGTACACGGCATCGGCGATGGCATTCTCCCCGCTTAGAACGTGGTTCAGCGTGATGGGGGTGCGTTCGATGCCCAGCATCAGGCCGATGTTGGCCATGGCCATGTCCGCATCCACGATGACGACTTTCTTTCCGGATTTGGCAAGAATCAAGGCCATGTTCAAGCAGATGGAACTTTTACCCACGCCGCCTTTTCCCGATGCAAACACGATGCTGGTCATAAGTGTTTTCCTTCCGGCATGCCCGCTTTGGGCGCATCCGTCTTGGTCAGGTCGTACATCTTGTATTTCTTGCCCGGTCCGGAATTTTGGTTTCCCGTTTCAGCGGCAGTCGCATCGACGCTTGCGGATGCCAGTTTCCGGACTTCTTCTTCGAAAAACGGCGAAAAGGCGCCCAATTTGATGTGGCGCAGGCTTTCCTCACTAGGCACAAAAACGGCGTCTTCATGGAATGCCAACGCCAGGTGCACCTGTTCGGCGGTGAGTTCGACCGCATCGATGATGCCATTTTTGTACGCAGCGGCGTTGAGCAACCGCTGGAATGCCTTTTCCCCGGACAGTTCCCGGTCAAATGCGTAATATTCATACGTGGCTCCGACGATTTTACCCGTGTCCACCAAGATGGTTCCTTCCTCTACGCCGGCTTGTCCTTTGATACTCAGCGCCACATAGCCGTTGAACCGCTTACGTCGCAATTCGTCCACCAACGCCAGAAAATCGGTGGAGGATGTGTCGAGGTTTGTTTTGAGGATTTTGCCGGAGGGAAGGTTCATGGGGATGATTCGGGAGGCATTAGGGATTCGGGGTATAAATATCGGGCTTTTCCGGGTTTACAAAGAAAAAAACACGACCGCGCCAAGAAAGAGCCGCTTGGTGCCTTTATTTTTGAAGCGACAGTTTGACTAGTTCACCGAGCTTTAAACTTTTTTGAACTAGTGCCATGAGTTTTTTTGCGGTGGAATCGCCGTTTTCGGCCAGCGTCTTGGGTGTGGCGTCCAATCCGTGTTTGGTCACAAATTCTCTTAGTGCGACGTTTCGTTCATTCATTGATTTAACGGATTCATCGATTATAGCCTGGCGGAGATTGTCAAGAGAATGAATTTCATTATAACAAACCAAGAAAGTTTCCCAACTGAATTCTTGGATTGTTAGACACCAAGACCGGTCTATTTCGTCGTCTTATTTGCCGGTCTTGCTGTATTTGTAGTTATGTCTTCGAGTAGGGGCCAGAGGTGGGGATGTTCATTTCTGATTTTTCTTCTAAATGCATCCATTTTTGTTTACCCGTTTGATAATCTGTTATGCGCGTTTTTTCACTGTCGTAGATTGATGACTAAATCGGCCGTATTTTGAAGCGCCGCCGAAAAGTCCGGCTCGGTACCCACCACGATGGTTTCTTTGCCGTGCTCTTTGGCTTTGGTCAGAAGCGGCTTGAAGTCCGAATCCCGGGAGCACACGGCGATGATGTCGATGTGCGTATTGAACACGTATTCCGTGGCATCCACGGCCAATGCGACGTCGACGTCGGATGGGACGATGACCACTTCAAAACCCTGATTTGTAACGGCTTCAATCAGTTTGTCCGAGGCATATTGGTCCAAAAACACTTTGGCCACCTTGATTTTGCCCTGCTTCATGAGGCGGGCCTTTATGGTCTCCAGATTCACGCCCAGTTCTTTTCGGAGCATGTTGGGCCCGTCGACGAACACGGCGATGTGTTTTTCTTTTTTTGACAATGCTTGGCGGAGTTGTTTGAGCATGAGTTACACCTGCTTTAACGCGGTTTCAATTCCCGGCCGGATGCTTCCGATGAAGTTTTTGCCACCGAGATACACAAAATGGTCGGCTCCGATTTCCAATGCTCTTGACTTGTGGGCGTCATTCGCACTCATGGCCAATATTGGAAACGAATGCCCCTGTGCGTTGAGTTTTACGGCGTTCTCAATAAGGCGGAATGCGTCTGGTTCGGATGATGTGCCAATGTTCATCATCAAGGCGGCAACCTCCTTTGGATATTTTCCAACATGTTCAGCGGCCGCGCCGTGGCTTGCAAAGGTGCGCACGACAAGTCCGGGTTTGATTATATTTAGTAAAACCATGAACATCTTTTGGGTGGATTGCGCCCGCTCAACCAAAACAAGATGCTTGGCAGTTGGTGCGTTTTCTCTCATGTTTGGAATACCTTTCCGTAGTTAAGGGCTATTTGCTCTTGCACGTCCTTTAAGTCTTTGTTCTGGGTTGGCGCGATGTGGTCATAGACCTCATGGACGTTCGAAGGTTCGTTCCGCTCGGATTTGCCGTCCCCGCCCGTCCCCGTGCCTGATTTCCACCCGTACGGCGAATCCGTCTCACACAAAAGCCGGTCCAACGGAGCCATTTTAATGATGGTGGTGCGGTCCTTGCTTTTGACTGTTGGGAGGCTCAGGTAGCAACCCCGCTCCAACGCTTTGGCCGCATGCTTTTTTTCCAAAAAGAAATGCAGGACGTGGATGCCTTTGAATGAGGGAAGCGTGTCCAGAACCTCGTCCACCGCTTTGCGCGTGTGGATGACGCAGGCCAAACCCTTTTTCTCGCCGAACGCAAGTTGGGCTTCAAACACGTCCCGCTGGCGGGCCAGGGTTTCCGGGCCGAAGTAGTGCAAATCAAGTCCAATTTCGCCGATGGCGGCTAGTTTTTTGGCCGTGTGGGCGGCTTCCAGGAAAGCGAGGTGGGCGTCAAGGTCTTCATTTGCCGCATGGAACGGGTCCAACCCGCACGCGGCACGCAGGACGTCCGGGTAGCGCGCCACCAAGTCCAGCTGGGCTTTGTTGCTGGCCGCGTGGGTGCCATGGGTAATAGCCATCGTATTGCTTTGGCGCATGCGGGCGATGATGGGGGTCAAGTCTGCACCGGTACCGAATGAGTCGTGGTCCAGATGGCAGTGGGCGTCAATGAAGCGCATGCAGTGCTTTTTGGAGGGGATTTAAATAAGGGTTTAGCCCTTAAAGCCTCTGAAATACCCACTCCGCAACGCTTTGTTTCAAGCTTTGGCGCGTCTGGGTTTCTTTTTGAATTGAGGTGTATTGTTGTGAGCGACCGGATTTTTGCCCAGATGGGCGACTTGAGAATTGGAAAATACGTCATCATCGACGATGCGCCCTGCCGCGTGGTGAGCATGGACAAATCCAAACCCGGAAAGCACGGCGCTGCAAAGTTGCGCATCGAGGCCATGGGCCTATTTGACAACGGCAAGCGCTCCTTGATGAAGTCCACGGATGCCGACGTGGAAATTCCTATCGTGGAACGCAAGCGGGCACAAGTCGTCAGCTTGTCCGGAAACCTGGCCAACTTGATGGATTTGTCGTCTTATGAGACGTTTGACGCGCCCATTGACGAGGAAATGATGAAGGATTTGGAAGTGGGCAAGGAAATCCAATACATGTTGGTCATGGGCAAGAAGTTGCTGTTGCGTATGTACGACAACGAGTAAGCCGGTTCCCATTTGCCTAAAATTATCCCTCCAACAACCACTGCTATGATGTGCTTATCGTGTTAGAACTCCGCTTCATCCGCGAAAACACGGACGCCTTGCGCCAGAATCTCAAAAAGCGCGGCAATCCGGCACTGCTTGAGCGGCTGGACGAATTGTTGGTCGCCGACAAGGACTATCGTACGGCGTTAAGCCAAGTTGAAGCCGTGCGCCAGCGCCGCAATACGATTTCCAAGGAAATCAACGACGCAAAAAAAGCAGGCAAAGATGCGGCCGCGTTGTTCAAGGAAGCCAAAGAACTTCCCGACCAAGTCGCCAAAGCCGACACTCTTTCCCAGGAAAAACTCCTCCAAACCAACCGCCTACTGTCCGGCATCCCCAACGTCTTGCATGAATCCGTACCGTATGGTAAGGATGACACGCAAAATGAAACCGTCCGGGACTGGGGTGGTCAAACGGTTCCGGATTTTGGAATCCAAAGTCATGTTGATCTGATTGAGCGACTGGGCATTGCGGACATCGAACGCGCCGCTAAGACGTCCGGCGCCCGCTTTTACTTCCTAAAAAATGAATTGGTCCTTCTGGACTTGGCATTACAGCGCTTTGCGCTCGATAATCTTTACAAAAAAGGTTTTCAGACCGTTTATCCGCCGTTCATGATGCGCCGCGGGCCCTACGAAGGCGTCACCGATTTGAAGGACTTCGAGGACGTCATGTACAAGATTGAAGGCGAAGACTTGTACCTTATCGCCACTTCGGAGCACCCAATGGCCGCTATGCACATGGACGAAGTGTTTGCCGAGGAAGACTTACCTCTGAAATACGCGGGCCTTTCGGCGTGTTTCCGCAAAGAAGCGGGTGCGCATGGTAAGGACACCAAAGGCATTTTCCGGGTCCATCAGTTCAGCAAGGTCGAGCAATTCGTCTTTTGCAAACCGGAAGACTCCTGGCGCATCCATGAAGAATTATTGGCTAATGCTGAGGAGATTTACCAAAAATTGGAAATTCACTTCCGCGTGGTGAATATATGCACCGGTGATATCGGCACCGTGGCGGCTAAAAAATACGATATCGAAGCTTGGATGCCGGCGCAAAAGACGTATCGTGAAGTGGTGTCCTGTAGCAATTGCACGTCGTATCAGGCCGTAGGTTTGAATGTCAAATACGGTAAATACGGCGGTGCCAAAGAGTATGTTCACACGTTGAATAGCACGGCGATTGCCAACCCGCGAGCATTGGTGGCTATTTTGGAGAACTTCCAGCAACCCGACGGCACCGTGAAGATTCCCAAAGCACTTCACAGTTATCTGCCGTTCAAGGAAATAGTGGCGAAAAAGAAAAAAACGTCAACGGCGGCCGATAAAAAAACGGATGTCGCCCCCACGTTGCCTCATCCCAAAAAACCCGTTGTGAAAAAATGACCATGCGCCCGTCCGTATTGGTCTTTGGCTTTGTTTTAGTCTCCATTTTTTTGTTGTCGGGCTGCCTTTCCAGCGGCAAAAACCCCTCTCCGACACCTTCAACCCAAGTTGCAATCCTTTCCATCGCGTTAAACGAATCCGGTGGCATTTCCGGAAGTTTCTTCAAATCATGGACCTTGTTCAACGGAACATCGACCTTGGTCCAGCAAGGAAAAACCAAGTCCAAGGCGGTTTCCGCTACGGAAATAGCTTCGTTGGCGCAATACCTCTCCGATTCGGGCTTCTTTTCCAAACCGCTTGCAAAGAGCAATCGGTGTGCCGATTGTTTTGCGTATTCAGGGATTGTCCAATTGGGCGGCCAACGCCGCGATATCCAGCTGGGCGGCAACGATGTCGCGTCGGAGACGCTCGACGGCTTGATCCAACGCCTGAGCGAGTTGGGTCCGGTTTTTTCGACGGTCGTGACCCCGGGTGCCGAATGCCAAATGGACGCGGACTGCATCACGTCCGGTTGCAGCGGCACGCTCTGTCAGCCTAAATCCGCGCCGTCATCCATCACGACGTGCGAGTACCGCAACGAATATGCGTGCTACCAATCGGATGGTTGTATTTGCCAATCCGGACGATGCGCGTGGAGCCAATCCACTATCCAATGCCTAGGCGATTTCAACAAGCCAACCGGACAGACGGACGCGGAACGCGCGTGCCAGTCGTCCTGCTTACAGCAAAAGGCCGCCGGGGTGGACCTCACCACTAGCCCGTGCATATCCAACGCCATCATTTCCGGCTGGGTCTGCGACGTGGCCCACTCGCCCCGTAATGACGTGATTGACAACGACCCGGCGAACACCTGCCCGGCGTACGGCTCAAGTGCCAAGCATTTTGTTGAAGTGGATGGGAACTGCCAGTTGATACGTGCGGCTTAGTTGTTAGATTGCGTTCTTTTGGTTGGGGCTGGCGTTTTAACAATTCGACGGCCAAAATCTCAATTGGGGTCTTCAAACTATTTTTATGCCCAACGCGTTGAGCACCATGCCGAGCATCAGGGCCAACAAGACGGATGCGATGATGAGCGTAATATAGGAAATGGCTTTGATTTCGTAGACTTTGCGCTCCACGATGGTTTCGGTGCGCGTGTCAAACTCGGCCATGTGCCGGGCATCCGCTTGCATCAGGTCCAGTTGTTTTTCAATCCGGTCCAACCGGTTGTCCAAACCGGAATGTGCGGGTTTGGCGGAACTCGTGGACTTAGCCGCATTGGCATTTTTTTGGCTTTTTTCGCGTTTTGCATGTTTCGCTTTATTTTTTGCCGCCATTTTCTACCGAAGGTTTTAAACGGGGACATGGTATATTAATTGTCCTCCCGGGAAGCCAAAAACCGGAGGAAAACGCACGGCACGCCGGTTGGGGAATCGGCGCCGCGAATCGATTTCCTTCTTCTGAATTGGGTTTCCTGGGCTAACAAATGGGGTTGTGGGTTTAGCGTGGAAGACGTTGTCGAGCGCTTCGAGCG
Organism: Microcaldota archaeon; assembly: GCA_016212375.1. Classification (GTDB taxonomy): domain Archaea; phylum Micrarchaeota; class Micrarchaeia; order Norongarragalinales; family Norongarragalinaceae; genus JACPGT01. Next base: position 5,219 of record JACRGH010000066.1, on the reverse strand, counting down.
CTTTTTGGATGAGAAGTACCGCGAGCCCATGCTGGATGCATTCGAGTCGTATCCGAAGAAACGCACCGTTGCCGTTGATTATCATTTGTTGGACGCGTTTGACCCTGAATTGGCTAAAAAATTACAGGAAAAGCCCGATGAGATGATTGCCGCGGCGGAAAAGGCCGTCCAAAGCCAAAAGCCCATGGTTTTTGAGGATGCAAGGCCGTTGCACGTCCGATTTTTCAATTTGCCCACCCTGCTGGAAGCATCCGTCCAGAACCTGGGCGCCGAACACCTCGACCGCATGTTCCGAGTCGAAGGTGTGGTCAGCTGGGTCACGGAAATCAAGCCGTTGATGAAAACGTCGCTTTGGCAATGCATCCACTGCCAGACCACCATCAAGACGGCCACCGATAAGACCAACATCAAGCCGCCCGCGATTTGCCAATGCGGCCGGCGCGACTTCAAATTGATGGAAAAAAGCACATCCAGCGATTACATCAACGTCCAACGTGCGCAAATCCAGGAATTGGTCGAAAAGCTCCGCGGAAATGCCCCGACGGCCTCGGTCGAAGTCTGGCTGGAAGACGATCTGGTCAACCTGATGGTGCCGGGCGAAAAATTCATCATGACTGGTATCCTTCGCCTTCGTCCCGTAAAAGAAGGCAAGGTCAAAACCGCGGTGTACGCTAAGTTTTTGGACATTGTGCATCTGCAGCGGATGGAGCGGGAATTTGAGGAATTGGAAATCACCAAAGACGAACAGGACCAAATTGAGCGGCTTGCCAAGGATCCGGCGTTGTTTGAAAAAGTGGTCAAATCCGTGGCCCCCAGCATTTTCGGCTACAACGAGCTGAAACAAGCCATTGCGTTGCAATTGTTCGGTGGCACGCCGGGCAAGGTTCTGCCGGATGGGAAAAAAATACGCTCAGACATCCATTTATTGCTCATAGGTGACCCCGGTTGCCTCATAGCGGACGAGCGCGTGGTTTTGGGCAATGGCGCCATAATGAAATTGGGTCAGATGGGTGAGGCGCATTTGCAATCCATCCATGCGCCGATGCTGACCGGACAGGGGGCAAAGCAACGGGCGGATGCCACGGTTTTCCATTCCTATCCGAACCAAAAAATCATGGAAATCATCACGGAATCCGGCAAATGCATCAAAGGTACGTACAACCATCCTTTGATGGTCGTGGACGGTATGAGGCGCGAATGGAAAACGCTTGAGAAACTGAACGTGGGCGACCGCCTTGCCACAGTGACCGGAATCCCCTGCACGATTACGGCGCCGTTGCCTACCGGTTGGACGAAAACGCCGCGCCGGCTTGGCCCTAAAAATAAAATCCAACTGCCCGCTTTCCTGACGCCGGAGCTTGCCGGATGGATGGGATATGTAGCCGGCGACGGTTGGGTCACACGTACCCGTGTAGCCGTGGATGTCAATTCCGAAGAAGAAGACCTGATTCCCCTGTTGAAGCAAATATCACTCAATCAATTCGGCATCCCGTTGTCGCACCGGACCGAACGCCGCCCGGGCAAAAAACCGCTTCACGTGTTGGAATTGCACAGCGTGGATTTGGCCGGAAACGTGCAATTCCTACGCGAGCGCCGCGTGCCCGACCTTGTCCTGCAATCCGGAAATGCCGTTGCCGCCGAGTTTATCGCCTGGTTGTTTGAAGCGGACGGGTGCGTCTTTTCCAAGGGTCGTGGTAAACGGACCATCCAGCTGAAGTCTTCGGAAATCGAATTCCTTCGTGACGTCCAAATCCTTCTGTTGCGTTTCGGTATCCACTCGCGCATCGTGGAGCGCAATCTGACCATCCGTCGGGCGCAGGCCATCCGCAAATACTCGACTGCCATTGGTTTCCGCTCCGCCAAAAAGAAAGCCCGGTTGGCCCAACTGGTGGCCGACATAAAAGACCTGCATCATGAAATCGGCCAACAACGCAGTGAGCGCATCGTGTCCATCAAACCGGCCGGATTTGCCGACGTTTTTGATGTGGAAGTCCCAACCGCCAAGCGTTTCATCGCCAACGGCATCATCTCCCACAATACGGCCAAGTCCTCCATCTTGGGCTACGTCTCGCGCATCTCACCGAAATCCGTCTACGTATCCGGCGAATCCGCCACTGGCGTCGGTCTTACGGCCTCTGCCGAGCGTGACAAGGACGGAGAGGGCTGGATTTTGAAAGCCGGCGCCATGGTCCTGGCCAACGGCGGCCTCGCTATTATCGACGAATTTGACAAAATGGGTGTGGAAGACCGCGGTTCCATCCACCAAGCCATGGAGCAACAGGTCATTTCCGTGGCAAAGGCGGGTATCGTGACGCAATTCCAATCCAAGACCTCGGTCCTTGCCGCCGCCAATCCAAAAATGGGTCGCTTTGACCCCAATACCCCGCCTGCGGAGCAATTCAACATCTCGCCTCCGTTATTGTCCCGTTTTGACCTGATTTTCACCATCAAAGACGTGTTGGATGAGGCCAAGGACCGAAAGACGGCCGACCACATCCTTTTGGGTCATAAGATGTCCCTCAACCTCAACAGCGGTCAGGAAACCCAAGGCATTTTGCCGGTCATTGAAATGGAATTGTTGCGGAAATATGTGGCCTATGCACGCCGGCACGTGCGGCCAACCCTGACGGATGAGGCCGGAGATAAGATTAAGGAGTTTTACGTCGGATTGCGACAACAGGGCGCCAAAGATAACACGTTTTCCATTACCGCACGTCACATCGAGGGCATCATCCGGTTGTCTGAAGCATCGGCCAAACTCCGGTTGTCACCGCGCGTAGAACTGCAGGATGCGGAACGCTCCATTGCGTTAGCCACCTTTGTACTGGCCGACGTCTACACGGATAAGACGACCGGCCGGATTGACTCGGACATCATTTCCATTGGCCAGCCCAAGAGCCGCGTGGACCGCATGCGCACCATCTTGGGCGTCATCGGCACGTTGCAGAAGCAATTCGATTTGGTTGCCGTGGACGATATTGTCAAGGAAGCCATTGTTTTCGGCTTGGACGACGTGTACGTCCGCCGGTTGGTGGATGAGTTGATGAAACAAGGGGACCTTTACGCGCCGAAAGCGGGTTATGTGAAGTTGTCACGCAAAGAATCCGGATAAACAGGAATCGAAATCTTACAATAAATTTCCGAAGCTATTTATACGTTTAATCCGTTTCCCCATTCAATGCAATCGGGGAGTAGGCAAACCAATTTGACCCAGGCCACCTGCCGGTTTTCAAAAGAATATAAAACCACCCAGAACTCTATCTGCGGCCAAGGCACATCCGCTTTACGAACACGTGGTCAAGGTACGTTCGAATATGTCCTTCTTCTAGGCGGCGTCTTGCTCATCGTCGTATTGGCATTAGTCGTTCTACAAAGCAGTTTTTTCCAATCTTCTTCCGGCGTTTCCGATGTTCAGTTGAAGCAATGCAAAGCCTATGCGCAACAAGCATCCGCATGCTACGACCAAGTCACCAACTTCAACGGCTCCAAAACATTCGACATGCTCGGCTACGCCGCCAACCCCTTGCTTTGTAATTGTTCGGATTACAACCCCGACGCGTTCACCGTGTCCGTTGGCCAAGCCGGTTTGACGGAAATCGGTTTTTCAAGTTTATACCAACCCGATTCACCGGTTCTTTTTTCTTCCCTTTCCTTTGATGACATCCCTGCAGATGCCGCTCCAACGACGGCCTACGCTTTTTCCGTAACCTTGCCAAAAGGAAATTACACGTTCTTCCTCGTTTTAGCCGACCGCTCAATAATCCCGTTAGCGGTGCAAACCGTTACGACTTCAGCCGACGGCCGCATTATCTTTTCCTGGGATTCGTTACCCTCAGGCTCGCGAGTCAAAGTCAACCCTATACGGACGAAAATTTCAGAGGAGGAAAAAACCGCTGCAAAAAACGGTAAAGACCAAACGCCTTCCGCGTCCGAACTGGAAAAAGAAGCCGGAGCCAACGCACAGAATAAAGACATCAAAACCGGATGGACCCTCAAACTGCTTACCGCAAAAGACGGAAAATTACGCGCCATCTACACTTACGTTCCGTCTGAAGATTATGCGGATGCATTATCCGTCACGGTTCCCATTGCCGCCAACCGTATCCTCAACACGCATCCGTCGTCGTCCAGCATTATTGCCAACGCTGAGAATCCGGAAGCCACCGACGTGTCCTGGGACCGCGTCACCCTCAAAGCGGATCAAGCATTCCGCGTCATCGTCGAACTCAAACCCGACGCACAAAACTCCGCCACCATTTCAGGCGAAGTGGACGCCGCCATTAACAAACTCAAAGACAAGGAATTAGCGCACAAAAAAGGCAAAACACAAGGCGGCTGCCTATTCGACTTTCTATGCGCCACCAAAAACAGCGTAACCCCGACGCCATCCGCGTCCGTTAGCGCAAACCCATCCGCCACCACCCAAACCGACCAAACCAACACCATCCCCGAAGGCCAAGGCTGCGCCGCCACCAGCAACCTACCCGGAAGCATCGACAAAAAATGCGCGACAGGGTTGAGTTGTCAGGCGGCCGGGGATGGATTGTTCGGATTTTTGACGTGGAAGTGTGTGGTGGACAAAAACGCGAAAAAAGAGCTAGCTCAGGATGAATCCTGTGAGTTGGGCGGAGTAATGAAATGCGCCGATGGATTTAGCTGTATTCCGGATAAATCTAGCAAAACCGGTGGACTTTCGTGTCAGAAACCCGGAACGGACGCCACTCCGAAGCCGGACCCGGATGCATTCGATTTGTCCAAAATCAAGCCATTTTCTTCGGCGCCATGGCAATTCCTTGAGTTGGAAGCAAAAACCGCGCCAGTGGAAGATGCCAAGCAAACCGCCATTACCGCTTTAGTTGGTGCGGATGAAATTACAAAATTACCCGGATTGGGCCAAAGCTGTGACTTTGAATGCACGACCGGGTTGGTGTGCGTCAAATCTGAATATTGGCCGGATGGGACTGGGATCTGCCAAACTCCGGGCAAACCTCAGACTCCGGCGGAAACACTCCCTACAACGAAAACCCCGATACCCAATTCTGACGTTTTAACACCTATTGATTTGCCTATCGATACACTGGTAGTGGTCCCCTGCCGTGTTGGTGGGGGCAGGCCACTGCCTTCTTGAAAATTGCTCATCCGCTCACGATCGCTCCATCAATACTTCCCGCAGGCTTAACGGCCTGCGGCAAAGGCCAGCCCTAACCGCCGGCGTAGTT
>JACRGH010000065.1 GCA_016212375.1 Microcaldota archaeon | reverse complement strand
TGCGTACAATGAGCGGCGTTTGCACATGAGTTTGGAGTGGCAAACGCCGATTGAAGTCTGGAACCAAAAAGTGAGTAAGGGTTTAAAGTACGAAAAGCTTACCAAAACCTAGAGAGGAACTAATTACGGGATAACACACTTCCCCATCTGCGTCTTGTTCTTGTTTTTTTGAAATTCGTTGACCTCTTCCTATCGTTTTGGATTATCCTTGTCCTTCATTTGCAAAATCAGATTCTTTTGCTACTCTTTCCACGCCTGATTTTCCTCCATTTCGTGGATTGTTTTTCCGTCTAGAAATTCGCTTTTTGTTTTTTTGCTATTGTTTCCATTATTTTCTTCATTTTTTATGTTTGTATTATTTCGATACTTTTTTAATATCTTTTCGATATCATATCGTGGGGCAAATTACCACTGCCTCGGGAGGAAGGCATTATGGAGTTGGTGGTTCGCATGGACGGTATGACCCAAGTTGTATTGGAAAAGTTAGTCAAAGACGGGTATTTCAAAACAAAGTCAGAGGTGTTGCGTGCCGGTGTGTTGAAGTTGGGTGAAAAGTACGGTTTCTTTGAGAATCCGAACGAATTGCAGGAGGAAATTAAAAAACGAAGTAAAGAAAAAACGCCGAGTGCGGCTAATACGGTTTGACTTTTTTCCAGACTAAAACGTCAATCCCGCTTTCTTCAGGCACACTTCCGCCGATTTCGCGTCGGTAAAGACGATGCCGTGGATGCCCAACGCTTTGGCGGCGTCCACGTTGGCCGCCGTGTCGTCCAAAAAGTAGGCGTTGGAGGCTTTCACGTGCAATCTTCGGAGGGCAATTTGGAAGATTTTCGCATCCGGTTTCTTGACGCCTTCCTTGCCGGAAACGATGACGTCGTCAAACAATCGGGAGAAGCCGAATTTGCGGTTGAACGGTTCGAACCCCAGCGCGTTGTTGTTCGTCAGCATGGCCACTTTGTAATTCACTTTGAGCCGCTCTATGAGATCGCGGGTTCCCGGCATTTCGGTCAGCACTTCCGTATAGAAATCGCCTTGCGTCACCACGCCGCCCATGTCGAAGAGCACGGCTTTGGTGAAAAAAAAGCGCTTGACGGGGATGAACGTAACCTGGGCTAAGAGGTATGAAATCAGCAAAGTTCCGGCAAGTTCTTCCGGTCCACCGCCCATGCCGACTAGGCCGCTTGACCCGAACGTGCCAGCTAACAAAAAAAAGAACGCCGCGGTCAGCATCCAGTGCCAGGGGTTGAAATGCAGGCGGGTCATGTTAGGGCCGCTTGAGCGTGACATATGGTATGCCTTTGCGGGAGGGCGGAATAAAAAGAGGGAGGCGGCAAATGCCGTGGCCTTTCGACCTTCTCCGTTGCTATATCTGTTGGCTTCCGCTCTCCTTTCAAAAAAAGAAAAGTTCCCGGCATTCTTACCGGAACTTAAACGGAAATTTAATCCTTAACCGAGGTAATCCGCGCTCATCGCAAGCTTCACGTTGCCCGTGCCGCAGGGGATGATCTGGCCGCAGATGATGTTCTCGATGATGCCGTGGAGGTCGTCTTCCTCACCGGTGAGGCACGCGTTGACCAGGTGTTTTCCGGTTTCCTCGAACGCCGCACGTGCGAGCACCGAGGCTTTGTGACCGGCCAAACCATGGCGTCCGACGGATTGGATGAAGCCCGATGCGGTCATCATGTCCGCGATGAGCATCACGTGGCGGGCGTCGACGCGCAGGCCTTGCGCTTCCAAGACTTTATTCATTTCCTGGACAATCGCGTTGCGACCCGCTTCTATCCCTAACGTCCTTGCCACTTCCATGATGTCGTTGGTGGTGGTGTGCTCGACGTCGACTTCCTCCATCTTGAACACGGCTTCCAAATTCGAGCCTTCGGTGGCCAAGGTCAGCACTTTTTTGTCGCCTTCCTCTTTTTCCACGATGATGGCGCGCTTGATGCCCGGAATCCCTTTGAGGTGCGTCTCGCGCAGCTTGTTGGTCAATTTACGGATGTTCTTCAATTGGTCATCCTTGGCCTTGAAGTGAATTTGGTTGCCATCCTTGTCCGGTTCATATTCGCCGGCCGCTTCCTTGACTTTACTCAGGACTTCGGATTCCTTGATGCCTTTTTCCTGCAAAAGCGAGCGGTTCAAGGTGATGGTCACGGCTTTGCGGGTGAAGTTTTCCTCGATATCCGCAACGCGCTCCAAGGTCACTTCCTCGATTCCGGCGGCCACTTGGCGCGCTTTTTCCCAATCCGATGCGTAGGATTTCTTCAAATAAATTTCCATGACCGGTTTCTTGGGCGTCTTGCGACCATCCACGATTTCGACCAAGCGGGTGAATCCCAATTGGGCCAATGACGCCACGCCGGCATAGTGGAAGGTACGCAGGGTCATCTGGGTGCCGGGCTCGCCGATACTTTGGGCGGCGATGACGCCGACCGGCTCGCCGGGTGCGACCATTTTCTCATCCATCGGGTCGCGGCCGTCATCACCATACTTGAATTGGATGATGCGGTTGGACGAATCATGGACCGAGCGGTCGTCCTGCACGATAAGGTCCTGCAGGGCGTTGATCAGACGGCGTTGCATATACCCTGTTTTGGCTGGGTTGACGCCTTTGTCCACCACGGAGTCACGACCGCCGGCGGCATGGAAGAAGTATTCCGTGGGCGACAAACCTTGTTTGTAGCTGTTGCGTACGAAACCGCGGGCGCTTTCCGACAAATCACCGGCGCGGAAGTGGGGCAAGATGCGGCGGCGGTAACCGGAGGTCATGCGTTTGCCACGCACGGCCTGTTGGCCGACCAAGGCCGACATCTGGACGACGTTAATCGGTTTATTCTTGACTCCCGCTTGCGCCATCAAGGTGGCCGGGTTGTGTTCAATCTTGGCGCCGCCGAAGTAGACCGGTTCGGACTTGATGTTCTTGCGGACGATTTTCCAGCAGTCATGTCGGATGCCTTCGACGATTTCCATGACTTGCTCTTCCAGCGTCTCCTTCAGGGTCTTGCCTGGCAGACGTTTGAGTTTCTTGGCACGGAATTGGTGCACCAAAGCGCGCAATTTGGTTCGGCCTTCCTTGTACAATGCGATGATGTCCTTGCGGGCCTCCGGGGGCATGTAGTAGTCATCCAATGACAATGACAGGCCGAAGCGGGTGGCCAATTGCACGGTCATCTTGGTGACGCCGTCGATGTATTGGCGGACGGTAGCGCCGCCGTACTTCTTGGCAATCAAGGATACCAAATCTTCGGAAATCTTGGAATCGACTTGGCCTGAGATGAGTTTGCCGTTCTTGATGCGTACGCAGGCGGGGTTGTCGCACTCTTCCGCTTCTTTTCTGTATTTGCAGCGTTTGGCGTGCAAAAAGACGGTAAGGTCCGTTGGGAGGAGGCTGGAGAAGACGTCGCGTCCGGATGTCTTGCCTTTGCCCACTTCCGGATCCAAGATCCCGGCAGCGGACAGCAGCCATGCGGCGTCGGCGCGGTCAAATTCCATTTCCGGCAATGTCAGCATGTACAATCCGGAGACGTGGTCCAAGTCCGGCGAAATCATGGGTTTTCCATTGCGCGGGGACATGGTCTGATCCTCGACTTTCATCAACACTTCGGCTTCGCTTTGGGCCTCTTCGTTCTGGGGGACGTGGATGTTCATTTCGTCTCCGTCGAAGTCGGCGTTGTACGGCCGGCAGTCCGCCACGTTGAAACGGAACGTCTTTCCGGGCAGGACCTTGATGCTGTGGCACATCATGGAGCATCGGTGCAAGGAAGGCTGGCGGTTGAAGATGACGACGTCGTCGTCCATCAATTGGCGTTCGACCACGTAGCCGGGGGCCAATTCGTCCATGACTTCCGTCATGTTCGTCGTAGTCAATTTTTTGCGTTTGCCGTCCGGGCGGATGATGTAGTTGATTTTGTCTGGGTGTGCCTGGATGATGCCTTTGAGGTTCTCGGTATTCCAGAGCGTCACGGCAACCGGCAACGTAAGCTCGGCGGCGATTTCTTCAGGCACGCCCAACTCGTTGATACCCAACGTGGGGTCCGGCGAGATGACGGTACGCGCAGAAAAGTTGACGCGCTTACCTGACAAGTTGTAGCGGAACCTACCTTCCTTGCCTTTGAGGCGCTGGAACAGTGTCTTCAATTGTCGGCCGGAACGGTGGCGGGCAGGCGGGATGCCGGCGATTTCATTGTCAAAGTAGGTTGAGACGTGGTACTGCAACAATTCCCACAAGTCTTCGATAATCAGCTGTGGCGCGCCGGCTTCGACGTTTTCTTCCAAGCGCTGGTTGATGCGGATGATGTCGACCAGTTTGTGCGTCAAATCGTCTTCCGAGCGCTCACCCGTTTCCAACGTGATGGACGGGCGGACGGTTACCGGCGGCACGATCAATACGGTGAGGACCATCCATTCGGGACGGACCTTGACGTTGACCATGCGCAAGTCCTCGTCCTGGATGCGTTCCAGGCGTTCGCGGACTTCGTTGGGCAACAGTTTTCGGTCGTCTTCGTAAAAGGTCGTGGGTTTGATGAATTTGATGGGGCGTTGTTTTTCGTTGCAGTGCGGGCATTCGCCCATTTTCTTGATTTTTGTCAAGGAATTGGCCGGGTGCATCAGGCGTCCGCACTTGCGGCAGCAGGCTTTCAGCAGCTGGTAAATGGCTTTGGCAAAACCGGCGTGCACCACGGGCCTGACCAATTCAATCTGGCCGAAGTGTCCGCCGCAGTCGCGCATGCGTCCGCCGCACGTCTTGCACTTGAGGCCGGGGTCGATGACGCCCAAACGTTGGTCCGCAAGGCCGCCGGAGATGGGGTAGCCGTCCTCGTCGTAGGTGTCCGGCACCGTAATCTTGATGGCCGACATCCGCCGAATCTGTTCCGGGGAGAACAATGAAAATTTGAGTCCGTCAATAACCTTCATCGTCAAAACCTCTAGGAGCGGTCCGCCAGTTTCATCTGGGGGAAGATGCCGATGGACTTCATTTCGTCCAACAGCAGTTTGAATGCGTAGCTCATCTCCACTTCCGTGGTCTCGGAGCTTTCGCAAATCGGACAATAGCGCTTGTTCTTGATGCGGTCGTACACGGCCAACGCACCGCAGTGGGTGCACACCAATTGCAACGTTTTGTCGGACGAGTCAATCATGCGCTCCTTCAACAAGGATGCGGCACCAAAACCGATGAAACAATCTCGTTCCATCTCCCCTAGCCGCAAACCGCCTTCGCGGGCCCTTCCTTCGGTCGGCTGGTGCGTCAACATCTGCACCGGTCCGCGCGAGCGGGCGTGCATTTTCAAGCTGACCAAGTGGTGCAGGCGTTGGTAGTAGATGACGCCCATGAAAATCTTGGCATAGATGCGTTTGCCGGATTTTCCGTCGTACAGGATTTCGCGGCCGGTGAATTCAAAACCGCGGTTGCGCAGCGCTTCCTCGAAGTCCACCTGCGTCTGACCCGAGAATGCCGTGCCGTCCTTGAGCTTACCGTCCAATGCCGCAGCCTTTCCGCCCAACATTTCCAACAAATGCCCGGCGGTCATACGACCAGGGATGGCGTGGGGGTTGATGATGAGGTCCGGTACTACGCCGTCTTTGGTAAAGGGCATGTCTTCCTGGGGTACCATCAAGGATACGACGCCTTTTTGTCCGAAACGCGAGGCGAATTTGTCCCCGATTTCAGGCACCATGGTGCGGCGCACGCGGATTTTCATGAATTTGTTGCCGGCCGTGGATTCGCTCAAGATGACGGAGTCCACGATGCCTTTTTCGTTTCCACGGACGCTGACCGAGCTTTCGCGGCGCTTCTCCGTTTCCACGTCCAATGCGGAGATTTCCTTCAAAAAGCGCGGGGGTGAGCTTTTGCCGACCAAAACGACGTTGCCGGCCACATCGGTCTCCGGCGGCACGATACCGTCCGAATCCAAATGCGCGTAGGCTTCCTCGCCAAGGTAGCCTTGGACGAATTCCTGCGGTTTGCCGACTTTGTCACGCTGTCCGCCCGGGTAGCGTCGTTCTTCGGCGTTGTAGGTGCGGAAAAAGGTGCTGCGGCCCATGGCACGCTCAATGGCGTTTTTGTTGATGACTACGGCGTCGTTCATGTTGAAGCCTTCATAGGACAACACGGCGACGATGTAGTTCTGCCCGGAGGCGCGTTTGTAATTTTCCAACGCGTTGTACACGCGGGTCTGCACCATGGGCGCTTGCGGGTAGTGCAAGATGTGCGCTAAGGTGTCCATGCGGATGTTGAAATTCGATGCGTACAGGCCCAGGGATTGCTTGGTGTGTTGCGCCGCCATCAATACACGCGGTGCCATGTTGTATTCGGGGAACGGCACCTGGCTTGACGCGTAGCCCAAAATCATGGCTGGGTCGATTTCCAAATGCGTGTGCTCGGCATCCAAATCTTCCTCATGCAATGCGATGAACGTGTTTTCTTCCTCTTCCGCGTCGAGGTACTCGATGATGCCCTGTTTGACGAGGTCATCCCAGGTCATTTCCTTGCGGTTGATTTTTTCCAAATGTTCCGGCGTGAACGTCGGTTTGCCGTTCTTGACCACGATAAGCGGGCGGCGGGCGCGGCCGGCATCGGTGTTGATGAACACTTCATCGGTCTTGGCATAGAATGAGATGTTGGATTGGGGGTCTAATTCGCCGGTGCGGCGCATGCTGCGCAATTCGTCGACCAGTTTTTCGCCCTTGTCATGGAATCCGACAAAACGACCGTTCAGATAAACGCTGGTTCTCATGGTGTCACCGTGAATTCTTTTTGAAAGCTGGATTTCCGATTGCGGCTTTTTTTGGGCCGTTTTTTTCTGTTTTTGATTATTTTTTCTTGCGCTTCCGTTTCGGTTTTTTTTCCCTTGCGCTTTTCGGAAACGGTTTTTTCGGCTTTATTTTCTTCGGATTGCCCTTATTGGAAAAAATAAAAATGAAAAATGTCTAGACTCGCATCGTCAGTCCCAATTTCTTCAGGACCGATTCCACCGGTTTTTCGGATGAACCGGTGGTCACTTCGCAGAACAATGCAAGGTTCTTGACCAGACCGCAGTTGGGCCCTTCCGGCGTCTCATTCGGATCCAACCGGCCCCAGTGCGTACCGTTGAGGTCACGCGCCTTGTAGTGCGGATGCTTCTTGGCCAACGGCGACGTGACGCGTTTGAGGAACGACGCGGCGGAGATGAAGTTGTACCGGTCCAACGGCTGGGACACGCCGGTATGACCGCCGACCCAGTTGCCGGTGGCCATGGAGTACTTGATGCGCTCCGTCAAGGCGTCCGGACGAACCAGTGCGAACATGCTCATGCGGCGTCCGCGGACGTTGGCGCGCTCGATTTGGTAGGCCACGTCCTTGACCAAAAAGCCGAATGCGTAACGGAATAACTCCTCCATCAATTTGCCGGCAATCTTCAGGCGCTTGTTGGCGTAGTGGTCCTTGTCTTCCACGGCACGCTTGTGGCAGGCGACCAAGATGCAGCGCTCGGCCATTCGGCAGAGGAAATAGGCTTTGGCGAGGCGGTCCTTCGGCTCCACGCCGATGTGCGGTAGGAGGTAACGGTCAATCAGCAATTCGGCGCGCTTCATCTGGTAGTCGACCGGTTGTCCGGGCGCGGCGCGTTTGCCGATGGTCTCCAAGGCGTCTTTTTTGTTCTTGACCGGATTCAGTTCGAAATTCAAAAGGATGTCGTTGAACACTTCCTTTTCCTTGCTGAACACTTCGGTGACTTTTTCTTCCTTGTCAAGACCCAATGCGTACAGGACCATCATGAATTCGAGCGCCTTGTTGTACGAGGGAAGCGTAATGGTGACTTTGCCGTCTTTGGAGCGGTCGACGGTACAGCGGCCGCGGAAACCGGCGCGGGTGGAGAAGATTTTACTCTGCACCGTCTCGTCGTCCTTTTCGCGGGACACCAAGATGCGGTTCGGCGCCAAATCCTCCAAGGTCATGAGGCTTTTTTCAGTGCCGTTGATGATGAAATATCCGCCGTGATCCTTGGTGTCTTCCCCGGCTTCGGCCAATTCCTGTTTGCTTTTGCCCGTGAGGTAACACAGTTGGCTTTTGACCATCACCGGCAATTCACCGATGAACACGTCTTCCGGACGCTTTTCAACGCCGTTGACCACCTGGGTCATTTCCAAAAAAAGAGGAGCGGTATAACTCAAATCTCGCAAACGCGCCTCCATCGGCGCCAAGGGGCGGCGAGAGCCGTCCGCTTCGGTAATCATGGGCTTTTCCGCGCGGATTTTACCGAGCTTGATTAGATAGCCTTCCACTTGCGGCTCGATGATGGCCTGCGCATCCACGATTTCCTGCATTTTCTCTTCCAAAAACTGGTTGTAGGAATCGAGGTTCTGTTGCACTAAACTTTTTTGGCGCAAATACGTTTCGGTGAGTTCGTGGTATACCATGAGAATCAGTCCACCACTTGCCGGTAATAGAGTGTTTCCTCGCCCGTGAGCCAGGATTTCCGGTGAATTTTTACGACGTCGCCCGCACCGACCGCAATGCCGGTCAGACCGGCGTCCGTCATCTTGATGTGCGGCAACTGGGCGGCCGTGATGTTGTATGTTTTGGAAAGTTTCTCGATTTCCTCAGAAGTCGCCTTCTCCATTTTAGGAACCAAATAATTGTTTACCGTTTCTTGCGTGTCCGTACCCATCCCATCCCCAAAAGATAATGCGTTTTTGCAAGCCCACGGGTGAAAGGACAAAATGAACCCCGGGCAGAATGCAAAGCTTACTTTTTATGCAGTAATCCTATTTTAAAGCTATTGGTGTTGGGGTAGTGGTCCCGTTTAGCGTTGGTGAATTCGGGAACCGAAAAATTTTTCGCCTTTGACGACGTGGCTTTTCCAACAATCGTTGTGCAATGATTGGAAAAACCAACGCCGCGGCTCAAAGGCGATAGTAGTGAACCCC
>JACRGH010000063.1 GCA_016212375.1 Microcaldota archaeon | reverse complement strand
TGGGAGTCAGTCGGAGCACGGCGCGAACGATACAGCCGTGCTAATGAGTTTTTTCCAGACGGCGCGTTTGCAGAACGAAAACTTCATCGAGTTTGTCCATGATTTGGCGGAAAACCGCCTACGAAACTAAACGGTTACAAATTTTTTTCCACCTTTTTCCCTAAGCGCGTCCAACAGGATTTCCGCAATACGGGTCTGCGAGTTGTTTTCCTGTCCCGCAGCCAGTTGGCGTGAATAGGGTGTGTATTTCAGCGTGTTGTCCGATTCTTTCTTGATTTTCAGGTATTCTCGGTCGTGCGTGCTTGGACGGTCAAGGATGAACCGGGTTCCTGGACGCAAGTCACCGTGGAACAAGTAGCCCTGGTTTTGGATTTCATCATGTGTCGACGAGCTTGGGTTATTGTAGGGGCGGACGTGTGCTTCACGTTCGGCAAGATAATTCAGTAACGGTGCCGCTTGGAAGAACGCTTTGCGCTTCGGCCAGTTTATACTCCGGATGAACTCGTTTTGCTGGCGCGTGACGGCTAGTGGATCCTTGAAATACGCCGTGAGGTACGTTTCGAGCCGTGTGGGAGTCAAATGGGCGGCTGTGATTTTGTGCGCGTCGGCGTAGTCCAGCACGCATGCCGCCGCAATGCGGCATTGGTCGTTGGAAAGGTGCGGCAGCACGCGTCGGGCCAATTCCTTCATGATGGCGGCTTACTCGCGCCGTCTTATTAAATATGGAGGCAGGGCGTGTTCAGTTGCCTCTGGGGGTTCAGGCCTTTTTCAGGCTGAAGCTGACTGGCACGTCTTCGACGGTTTCTTCGTGCGCCTGTTTTTCGGAGGCAAATTCCACCCGTTTGGCCGTGACGGCATCCCTGAGCGCATCCGCGTTCTTTTCCAAAAAGGTTTTGAACGCCATGTCTTGGACGTGGATGTTGAGGGTAATCAGGTCTTTCACGTTCAACTTGGCCGCCTTTCGTTGGCTCTGGATGGCGCGCGTCAGTTCGCGGAAGCGGCAGAGATTCGTCAGGCTTTCGTCGCGCGATTTGTCAAGATAAACGTGGGCGTCCTTGAATCCGCTCAAGTCCTTTTTGACCATTTGCCTGGCGTCTTCCGGCGCATTCTCGTAATACGTGACGTTCAGCGCGTTGAGGCTTTGCATCAAAATCTTCTGCAAGCGGACCACCGCTTTTTCGACGTCCGCGCCGCCTGTCACCAGGACTTGCTGGACGGGCCAACGGAGCTTGATGTCGGCGTCCTTCCGTGCGGCATTGCCGGCGTCCGTGATGGCCATGGCCGCGGACATGGTGGCTTCCATCTCGGCATCCGCTGCACCGACTACGGCAACCGGGTAATCCTGGTGATGGACTGATTCTTTTTCGCCCAGTTTCTGCCAGACGTATTCGGACATGAACGGCGTTACCGGGGCAAAGAGCAGGGACATTTGGCGTAAGGCGTGGTGCATGACGCTGAAGCACTGGCGGGCGGATTCGTCATTCGCCGCCGAGCGGTCGCGTACCAACTTGATGTACCAACGCGAGTAGTCGTTGACCAAGAAGTCAACCAATTTTCGGCCCACGTGGTGGAATTCGAACGATTCGTAATGCTGTAGGATTTCGGACGTCAGCGTGTTAAGGCGCGATAGGAGCCAGGCGTCTTCCGGCGATTTAAGTGTGTATTTGGTTGCCGTTTTGCCATCCGTTTTTCCTTTTACGTCCAACCCGTTTTCGGCTTTGAAGCCTTCGGGTTTGTACGATTCGTAAAACGCCAGCGCATTGAACCAGATGTTCATCGCCTTGTACACTTCCTTTGCCGAGGTGAAGGAAAATTTCTGCACGTCCCACGGCGCGATGTCCCAACAGTAGTACAGTCGCATGCCGTCGCCGCCTAATTGTTTCAAGGCGTCCTGGGCCCACACCACGTTGCCTACGCTTTTGGACATCTTGTCGCCTTTCTCGTCCGTCACCCATCCCATCATGGAGATGTTTTTGTACGCCGGTTTGTCAAAGGTAGCCATGGCGGTGAACAACAACACGTAGAACCATCCGCGGACCTGGTCTTGTGATTCAACGACCAAATCGGCCAAACCGCTTTCTTCTTGTAAGCGTTGGTCGAACCATTCCTTGTTTTGGAACGGATAGCCTAAACTTGCCCATGGCGCGATGGAGGAGTCGAACCAGACGTTGAAGATGTCCTTGACGCGGTGCATGGTCTTGCCGCATTCGCATTTGAGGTGGATGCCATCCACGGTGTGGCGATGTAAGTCGTCCAGTGCGCCTTTGTAATTGAGGTCCGATGTTGCGTTTTCTTTCAACTCATCCACCGAGCCGATGACTTTTTTGCGGCCGCAACTGCCGCATTGCCAAATCGGCATGGGAATGCCCCAGAAGCGTTGTTGGGAGATGCACCAATCGTTCGCATCGGCAAGCCAATTGTTCAATGCCTCTTTGCCATGTTCCGGCATCCAATGCACGGCTTGGTTTGCGGCGACCATCTTGTCCTTGATAGGTTCGATGTTCAGGTACCACTGCCGGCTGATGCGGAACACCAATGGATTTTTGCAGCGCCAGCACAACGGATAGCTGTGTTTGACTTGTCCGGCATGCAGCAAGCTACCTTGGAATTTCAGTTTCTCGGTGACGGTATTGTTGGCCTTTTTGAAAAATTGCCCTCTGAGGAAAACCACTTGGTCGGTAAAGCATCCTTTTTCATCAATGGGCGACAATGTGGGTAGGCGGTAGTGCTTTCCAAAAAAGTGGTCCGTCTGGCCATGTCCCGGTGCGCAATGTACCAAACCGGTGCCGTCGTCCACGGTGACGAATTGTTGGAACTCATCTTCGAGCTTTTGGCTCGTTTCGTGTTTCTTGTATTTTTTCTTGGCCATCAAAGGAATGCTGAGGTAGACGCGGTACGCCCGCTCATCTTTGGACGTTTGGACCTGCTGTTCCGACTCAATAATCGGCTCGTAGCGCAGGCCATCCAATTTCGTTCCAGCAAAGGTGTCGACGATTTCGTAGTTAGTGATGCCGCAAATCTCCTTCAAAACCGCTTCGGCCCGCTTTTCCGCCAGGATGTAAAATTCGTCGCCCACTTTGACCTTGATGTATTGCTCCGCTCCGGCTACGGCCAGGGCCACGTTACTTGGCAAGGTCCAAGGCGTGGTGGTCCATACCAAGAGGTATTCGTTGGTGGCGCCTTTGACTTTGAATTTAAGGTAAACCGACGGGTCGACCACTTCCTTGTAGGAATCGGAAACCTCGTAGCCGGATAGGGCGGTTTCACAGTGGGGGCACCAGTGGATACTTTTGTTCCCTTCCACGAGCAGGCCTTTTTCATGCAATTGCTTCAAGGTCCACCATGCGGATTGGATGTAATCGGGTTTGTAGGTGAAGTACGGCTCAAAATGGCCTTTTAGCGCGGCGATGTCCTGGTAGATGGACATCCAGATTTTTTCGTTGTTCTCGACTTTCTGCAAGCAAAGCGCGTCAAATTTGTCAATACCCATTTTCTCGATGTCTTGCTTGCTCTGCACGCCGAGTTCTTTTTCAACCATCACTTCGACCGGTAAACCGTGGCAGTCAAATCCGGCTTGCATCTTGGCATCGAATCCTTGCATATAACGTAAGCGGGTCCAGATGTCCTTGCACGTGGTAGTCTTGACGTGTCCAACGTGGGGCGAGGCGTTGACGTACGGCGGGCCGTCTAGGAAATAGAACGTTTTTCGTCCCTTTCGGCGGTCGGCCATGTTTTGGTAGGTTTTGTTGGCCGTCCAGTAGGCGCGGATTTCAGCCTCCAGCTCTTGGGGCTGGTATTGGGTGAACGTTTTAATCGTCGGGGTTGACTTCATCGGGTAATCGGCTCCGTGAACTACTTCAGCATTAATGCTGACGCTTCCTGCTTCACCGACGAAGATGCTTCTTCGACTCTACAGGCGTTACTTCCCGCCATTCCAGCGGTAGCTTTTGCAAGTATGTTGAACGCAGCATTTAAGTCCCTATCCATAACCAGGTAGTGTGTAGAGCCCTGAAATTATTTCACACCTGGGCGGCTAATTTGGCTATGACCAAATTAACCAACGCCCAAGTCAGTTGGGCTGTACGAAACGTGACTTACGGACGCATAACCGCGAAAAAAGCCGCTTTGGCACTCGGCG
>JACRGH010000064.1 GCA_016212375.1 Microcaldota archaeon | reverse complement strand
TCCTTAAGGCGAGTGACTTCTTTTGGTTTGAGTTTTAATTTTCTCATTGGACGCCCTCCTCGTTTGTTTTGCCCTGTTGAAGGTTAGGCGTCCGGAGAATAAAAACTTTACTAAAAAACTAACTTGTCATAGTACTAGGTGGCGGTCCAAACAATTGTACGCGGCGTTCAATTGCCCGCCTTGGAACCACTTGGCAAACGGCGGAACCCATTCAAGAACCGAGTCAAACGGTTTGGACCAATCAAGGCGGGTGCGCGCCTGCTCGGACCAGAACGCCTCCGGTGCCTCGATGGATTTTTTATAAATCGCGTCGTATTCGGAGCGGCTTTTGACGTGCGCCGATTTGGAAAACGCCACGGAGGCCGGAAAAACGCGGTGCTCGTCCATCGAAGAGTTGATGGTCGGCTCAGGTGAAATGGAAGTCCCGATTTTGGACGGAAGCGAAACAGCGGATAAAGGCACACCGTCAGCCGATGAGTCGCGATTGGCCATGCACAAATCATTTCTCCATTTTTGAAACCGTCGGCGCCACCTGGGCCCGGTTAAGGCGGTCCAAATAATCGGGCAACTCATCCAAGGTCCGGATTTTATCCGGATAGTTGTGCACATCGCGCCGGTCCAGCAATACCGCATGCATCCCCACGGCTTTCGCCGCTAACACGTCGTTATGCACGTTGTCACCCACCATCAACGCCTCGTCCGGTCCGACGCGCAGCCGTTGCAACATCCGGGCGTACAGCCGCACATCTGGTTTGATAAGGCCCTCTTCGCAGGACGCAATGACGGCGTCGACATAGTGGTCCACGGGCGCTTTTTGGAAAGCAAACTTCAACGCGGGGTTGTTCGTGTTGGTCAGCACCACCAATTGGTAGCCGTCTTTTTTTAGCGCCTTTAGGGCGGCAAACGTTTCCGCAAACGGCTCAACGCAGTCCTTGAGGTGCTCGATTTTGTGGCACGCCGCGGCTTTCCGTTCAGCCGTTACGTCAGCCCCGCACCGTTTGCAAAGTTCCTCCATGGCCGACTCAAGAGAAACGACGGGCTTCAAACAAAACGCCTGGTCGTAAGCTTCAATGAAGGTGCGCCAATCCATTTCATGCAAGCCCAGTTCGTGCCGGACCGTGGTGGGAATCCCGCCCAGTGTGCATGTGTTCCGGATGAGGGTGTTCCACAAGTCAAACACGACGAGGCGAATCATGGCGTTGTAAAAATGGCGCAGCGGCTTAAAAACCAAGACGCGAGCGACAATGGACGAAGCGTAAAAAGATGACAGAACCGGACGCCAAAACGAGGAAAGACCCGGGCCAGGAATGGCAATCAATACCGGAAAGCGCAGAAAAAAAAGAAAATGAGAAAAACCAAACCTTCGCGGAAAAGTGAAAAAAACTGGATGAAAAAGAAAAAATAGCCCCGAGCGGATTTTCGTGTCCGAAGCTACGTCTGACGCTCGAACAATTCGAACCGCTGTCCACAGCTCCAAAGGCTGCTATCCTTGACCACTAGACGACGGGGCTATCTTGAAGAAAACCTATGGCGACGTGCTTTTAAGGCGTTTTGCAAAAGGGCCAAAAACGATATATTGGTTCAAACCGAAAGGCCAACATGAGCTTTGAAATCATGCCACTTTCCAAACACGGAGGGGACGAAAAGCTGACGTTTAAAAGCATCCCCGATGCGTCGAACATATTCGACCGGTTCGAATACCGCGGCCACCTTCCAAACATGCCGACTCACGACGTCGTAATCGCAATCCACCGACTCCAATACGTCAAAGGCCACCGCCCCCACGAATTGCAGATGCAAATGGTGGAAAAAGGCAAAGACCCGCAAACCAACCCGCACTTGCACATCGCATTTTCAACCAGCGAAAATTCAGTCCGGGTCGGACAGGGCCAGGACGCCCCGAACCGTCTGACTGCGAACAGCTACCCTGGCGATCGGCAGCATGCCCAAGTCACAGAATACCTGCGCAGCATAATAAGCCAAAGTGACCTGAATCGGAAGGCCACTACAACAGAACGAGACCGGTGGAAAACCGCCATCGGGCACCTCGGACGCGCCCTGAACGGAGAGGAAATATCCGGCGAACACTGGGACACCTCCCCTCCGGCTCCGCGTAACGCGCTTCCGACAAGGAAAAAACAACGCGACTAGGCCGGAAGACTATGAAATCAATAGTCCAAAACCTCGAGTCCGGCCACGCGTTCGTAATGCTTCTTGTTTCGCGTGACCAGCGCCTCGCCTTCGACCAATGCTACGGCGGCAATCATGGCATCCAATGCGCCGATTCCTTGGCCTTGTTGGATTAGGTGCCGGTTCAGAGCGCCTGCTTTTTCGGCGTGGGTTGCGTCAAACGGGACGACTTGCATGCGTTGCAAAAGGGCCTTGCGTTTGTCATCGATGCCGGGTGGCCAACCGCTGCTCAACTCAAAAATCACGGGGGTACAAACGCGTAACGGCGTACCCGATGCTTCAAAGGATTGCATTTTTTCAACCGCAAGCGTCTTGTTACGGCCAAAATCGATAATGAACGAAGTATCTAAAAAGACCATGGACGTACCTGGGCGCTTTTCCGGATTTGTTCAACGTTCCGGTCCAATTCATCCGCTTCCTCATCCGTAAGGATTCCGGCCAAATCGGACAATTTTTGGAACTTTTGGTGCCGGAACGTCCGGATGACTTCGTCTGAGAAACTTTCTCCGGTTTTTTTTGAAGCCTTCAGCAATTCATATGCCTCAACAGACAACGTAATCGTCTTAAATGCCATAATAATGTATACACACATACACTTAAATAGTTTTCGGTGCAGACAAACTTCAGTTCAAACTGAACTGGTTGCAATGGGAAATATGAAAAATCACTTGGTGTCGGAACCTTCCGAAAACGCCTTCCACCAAATCCCTAACACTAATGCCGCATCCACCAGCCACAACCCCAGATGCACCGCATCCATCGCTCGCATGCCTAGAGTGCCGCCCACGTACAACACCACCAGCAGGCGGACCAGATTGTAAACCAACAACAACGGCGCCCACCGCAAGAAAAAGCGCTCGCGGACAGTTTTTGCAACCGGCGTGGACCACAGCAGGCCGAACAAAAGAGACACCATGACCAAGCCGCTGCAATCGGACACGATTTGGAACCAAGCCGAATTGGCGGAAAGAAAAGAGCCGAACACCACGGATGCGACGCCCAGCGCGTGCAAGCCCACGGACTCAATGAATGCAATGACGTCCAAAAAACCGCCAAGAGGCAAGACGTGCAACAACGCGTAAGGGATGCCGAAGAAAAAAGCGAAACGCAAAGCGAAGCCGGCAAAAGACGACTTGGGAGGAAGGGAAAAACTGAAAAAGGAAGACTTGGGCGGCAAGAAAAAGGAGCTAAGGTCCTGCGACGCTTTTTTCAATGCGGCTTTTTTGTTCCGGACGGAGCCCCGGCCTTTGACTTTTTCCCTGCGCTTTTTTGAAGAAGCCATTAATGCGATACCGAAAAACAAACGAAAGGGCGCTTATTCTGTCTTTGGTCCAAAATGGCAACGCCAACAATACCGAAAGAAAAACGCCTACCACGGCACGCGCTTCAGACCCGCCTTGAACGCGATGAAGTTCACCACGCGGTGGATGATGACCGTAAAGACAATCAGGAAGGCAAAGCCCCATAAACCGATTGCGCTAGCCAATTGGGGAAATGCCAACAGGGCCAACTGCAACGCGATGACCACGAAGGGGATTTGGTCCAAAAACCGGATTTTGGCACCGGGCGGTACATGGAGGCGGCGTTTCAGGAAGCTGCCCAGCAAATCGCCGGCCATGGCGCCGAAGGCCAATAGAAAAGACAGTTCGGCTTTTTCATTGAAACTTAAAACCGGAAGGAAAGCGGGCCAAATCCATGCCAACAAAACGCCGGACAGCGTGCCGACCAAAACGCCGGCAATGAAGCCACGGATGGTCTTGCCCGGTCCGAAGAAGCGGTTGCCATCGTCGTGTTTTTGGCCCAAATCAATCGGCGTCCGGCCGGGAAACAGGACCGGAATCCCATTGGACACGTACGCCGGCAGGATGAAGGCCAACAATTGCAACCAGTCCATCATGAGTCCGTTTTGGGTCGGACCACCATTAAAACCATCGCACTTGAAGGCGGCAAACGGAAAAACCGGGTAAAAAAACAAACCTAGGCAATCCAAAAAAAACAAGCGGACCCTCCCCCACAAAAAAAATGCCCAGGCGGCTTGCACACCATGCCGACGGCACGCCGCACAACCAAAGCAATAAATGGGACCGAACCGTTTGAGAGTCACCATGGATTTTTTGAAAATCATCGCCATCCTCATCGCGATATTGGCATTCACGACCGCGGGCGCCTGGGCGTTCCAAACCGCATCCGAATCATCCTGCGTCAGCGTCCTGCACATCGACGGACCCATCGGCTTATACCCAGCATCGGGACAGGCATCCGCACGGGATATCGTGCAGGCGCTGGAAAGCTTCCAAAGCGGCTCATCCAAAGCCCTGTTGGTTGAAATCAATTCACCCGGCGGCTCGGCCGTCGCATCAACTGAAATATACGACGCGTTGCGGGCGCTGAACGAATCCGGCAAGACCACAGTTGGCTATTTAAGCGAAGTGGCCGCATCCGGGGGCTATTACTCCGCCGCCGGCACGCAGTACATCGTGGCGAATCCGAACACCATCACCGGCTCTATCGGCGCGGTCACGGACGTGACCAATTATGAAGAATTGTTGAACAAAATCGGCGTGCAACAATACGCCATAAAATCCGGTGCGCTCAAGGACATCGGGGCAGGATACCGCAATATGACGCTTGCGGAGAAAGCCTTGCTCCAGGAGCTCATTACCGAAACGGCTGGGCGGTTCGTCACGGATGTGCGCGCCGGACGGTCGGGCAAATTGACGGAGGCGTTTGAGCCGCTTTTGGACGCCCGCATCATCTCGGCAAAGACCGCGCTGAACGCCGGCCTCGTGGACCAAATCGGTAGCCGCAAAGACGCATTGATTAAAGCGGCCGCTCTTTCCGGCTTGCAGACCGACGGCGGAACCACGCCGATGGAGTGCGACATCACGCCGCAAATCCCGGCATTGTCGGACATCTTTTCCAACATCGGTTTTTCCATGGCCCAGGGCTTCTCGCGGGGACTTTCGGGGCAGAACGTGAAGGCGCAGACCTGAAAACCAACGTCGCCTAAGCCTGGAAAAAAGGGAAAGACAAACGGTTGTATTTTTTACCCACCATCCGCGAGTTAACCTATTTAAACCGCCTTTTCGTTACCGCTAATCCCAGAACCGACAATACCCAAAAACACACGTTTGCCGGCCCTGCAAGAAAACCCCCAAGAATCACAGAGGTGCCCCGCATATGACCGTTGTTGGTGACGATATCATCATGAACTGCCGAGCCTGTTTTCAGGACGGTTTCGGTATGAAACTGAACAAGCAATCAAGCGGCATCTACGTGTGCGCCCACAATGCGTCCCATAAATACGTCATCAAGGACGGCTACATGAAGACGCCGGATTTGAACACGAACACCTGGCGGACGTAATCGCCGAATCGTTTCTTTACATTTTCCTCATTTTGGCACCCCGGGCAACCGGCGGCCCAAAGCGTTTTCCAACCCGTTTAACCTCTGCATTCAACCCGCAGATTGAGCGGATAACCACCGTTTAAAAACCGGATTCCGCACAACTGTAACCTTATGTCTAGAGCGCAGTTCACCGGCGAAGTCTCCGAGGAAGAATTGGAAGACCTATTCGAAGAATCGGCACGGCATGGCGCCATTTTGGCCACGCTGTACTTCGACGCCCACGGACCGTCCCGTGAAGGCATTGAAAACTCGTTGATTGACTTCGTCGGACGGCTGACCAAGGAGCGCGGCGTGCTGTATTGCAAAGGCGAAATCGACCCGGCATTGGAAACGGAAGAGCCCACCGCGGATGGCTTGGCCAAGCACCTGATGTATTCCTGCAGCACCCGCGTGCGCATTCTGACCGAAGACTTTTCGACGCTGCTCAACTTGTGCCTCAAATACGGACCCCTGGCGGCCGAAATCGAGCTTCCACATGAAATCCGCTTATCCATGGAAGAGGCGCAAAGCTTGCTTTTGGACGCCTCGCAAAGCACGCAGGATTACGTGCAGTACATCATGACGAAGACCATGAAGGAAGACGAAAAGCAAAAATTGCAGGAGCATCTCCGAAGGCGTTCGGAAATCGCGGAAAAAATCAAGAAACGGGCGCAAGGAAAACCTGAAAGCGAAGACTAAAAACTCCAAAAATCCGTTCCAACCCCGTAAGATGTTTGAATTCCTCTGGCTCGTCACGCCCGTTTTGTTATTGGAAACGGTCCACTCAAGCTTCCGGCTCGTGAACTACGCGGCCCAAAAGTTCGGAAAAAACGACGCGGAAAAGCTGACCAAAAGTCCGGTTGCCAAATGGCTGTGGAAACGGTACGGATACAAAACCACCGCCGTGATTTCTTGGTTCCTGCTTTCCATCGTTCTTTCCGGCCTGATTTTGGGCGTGGTCAAAGTCGGCACGTTCCTTTTACACTCGGATTCCGGCACGACCAATGAAGTTTACGCTTTTTTCCTGGCCGTCGGCCTGAACTCGGGCATGGTCTGCCTCATGGCGATGAAGAGCCGCGAATCACTTAAATTGATGAAAAAAGGCGATTTGTGGATTAAAAATGGCATTTTGTGCCGCAGGCTCTAAAAACCAAACCCATGCCACCCAAAAAAAGCCGACGAAGGTCCCACCCACCACCGGCTAACCCCACAATTTTTGACCCTTTTTTCTTCGACCGGCGGAACACACGAACCCGTCTTCAACACCCTTAAAAGCCTCCGAGTTAACCATTGTTAAGTAAACGGTCAGACGTCCAGCCGACTCAAACCAACGAGGCCTCCGATATGAAAATTCCACTAAAAACCGACTCCCAACAAATTCAGATGACGATGCTGCCGCAGGAAATCGAAGTCTGGTATGTCCTACCCGCATTGCGCTGCCAGATGGCTAAAAGTTTTCTGGAACAAGGATTAAGCCAAAAACAGACCGCCAGAACATTGGGCATCACCGAGGCCGCGGTATCGCAGTACGTCCATTCCAAACGCGCCCAGAACGTCGAGTTCTCTGATGCGTTCAAAGCCAAAATCAAGGCCGCCTGCTCCGGCGTGTCGTTGGGCAAACAAACCGCATACGACGCCGTCCAATATCTGGTGCGCGATTTCAAGGAATCCAAACAACTGTGCGACTTGCACCATAGCCTTGAAGGCGTACCCTTGGATTGCGATAGCTGCATGGAAAAGACCGGTTAATCCGAAAACCGTCAAAGACACAAAAAAAGAACGCTCAACGTGTCCAAAAAAAAGGCCAACTAAGCCCTAGAGCCAGATGCCCCAAAATAGAAAACGAATCGACGTGGAAACGAAAACCATGGCCATTAAACTGACCCAAGAAACCCACACCATGCAAGTCAAAGACCTGTACGCCAGCGTCCAAGGCAAAGCGGTGCTCAAAGGCGTCAACCTGACCATCAAATCCGGCGAGGTTCACGCCTTGATGGGTCCCAATGGCTCCGGGAAAAGCACGTTGTCAGCCGTCATCCTAGGCCACCCCAGTTACACCATCGAATCGGGCGACATTTTGTTCAACGGCGACAGCATCCTCCAATGGACGCCGGAACAAAGAGCCAAAGCGGGCCTGTTCTTGGCCTTCCAATATCCCGTCGAGGTACCGGGCGTGTCCGTAGCCAACTTTTTGCGCACCGCATACAACGAATCGCGGCCCAAAGAGCGCCAATTGTCCGTCATGAAGTTCAACGCACTCTTAGAACAAGAAATGAAAACCCTGCACATGCCACCCGCCATGGCAGAGCGCTATTTGAACGACGGATTTTCCGGCGGCGAGAAGAAGCGCGGTGAAATTTTGCAGATGGCTATCCTGAGTCCGAAAATCGCATTGATGGATGAGACCGATTCCGGCCTCGATGTGGATGCGCTTCGAATCGTAGCCGACGGATGTGCCCAACTGGTTAAAAAAAGCAGGTTGGGCGTCCTGCTCGTAACGCATTACCCGCGCATCTTGCACTACCTCAAACCCGACCACGTCCATCTGTTCGTCGACGGCAAAATCGTCCAATCCGGCGGCATGGATTTGGCCGAACAGGTGGAAAAAACGGGATATGGAAGCTTGGAAAAAACCGGCGCAAAAGCCATGAGCACCAAAGCCAAACCCAACACCACCCCAACCCCCCCTCACCGCGAGGCATGTCTGTAATGGAAAACGTCCAACTGAAACAAAAATTATCCGGCGAGTACCAATTCGGATTCCATGACGACATCGACAACGTCTTCGAATTCAAAAAAGGCCTCAATGAAAAAGTCGTCCGACAAATCTCAAAAATCAAGAAGGAGCCCGAATGGATGCTCCAAAAACGCCTCGAAGCGCTCAACATTTTCTATTCAAAACCGATGCCCAAATGGGGCGCGGACTTGGGCCACATCGACTTTGACGACATCATCTACTACGCCAGTGCGACGAAAAAACAGTACGGTAACTGGGACGACGTGCCGCAAAAGCTGAAAGACACCTTTGAAAAATTGGGCATCCCCGAAGCGGAGCGCAAGTTCCTAGCAGGCGTCGGCTCCCAATACGATTCCGAAGTCATCTACCACAAGCTCCGTGAAGACTTGGAAAAGCAAGGCGTGGTCTTTTTGGACATGGATTCCGGATTGCGGGAACACGAGGACATCGTCCGAAAATACTTCGGCTCCGTCATCCCCAGCGGCGACAATAAATTCGCCGCCCTCAATACGGCCGTCTGGAGCGGAGGCAGCTTTTTGTACGTGCCCAAAGGCGTGCATGTCGAAGTGCCCCTGCAGGCGTATTTCCGCATCAACACCAAGAACATGGGCCAATTTGAGCGCACGCTGATCATCGCGGAACCCGGCTCATCCGTCCACTACCAGGAAGGATGCTCCGCCCCAGTCTACACCACCGACGCCTTGCATTCCGCCGTGGTCGAAATCATCGCGCTGGAAGGTAGCCGCGTGCAATACACCACCATCCAGAACTGGTCCAACGATGTGTACAATTTGGTCACCAAGCGCGCCAAGGCCTATAAGGATGCCACCATGTTCTGGCTGGACGGCAACATCGGAAGCCGTGTGACCATGAAGTATCCGGCCGTGTTGTTGATGGAACCCGGCGCGCGGGGCGAAGTCGTGTCCGTTGCCATTGCCGGAAAAGGCCAACACCAAGATGCCGGAGCTAAGATTTTCCACCTTGCCCCAAACACCTCATCCCTCATCACCTCCAAATCCATTAGTAAGGACGGCGGCCGCACCACCTACCGGGGCAAAGTCTACGTCGCACCCTACGCGTTTAACGTCAAATGCAACGTGGAATGCGACGCGCTGATTTTGGACGAACAAAGCGCATCCGATACCGTGCCGTACATGGAAATCCAAAACGACGACGTGTCCATCTCCCATGAAGCCTCAGTCAGCAAGCTGGATTCCGAAAAACTATTCTACCTCCAAAGCCGCGGCCTGTCCGAGCAAAAAGCCAAAGCAATGCTGGTCCAGGGTTTCATCGAGCCGTTCGTCAAGCAACTGCCCATGGAATACGCGGTTGAGCTGAACCGCCTCGTGGACATGGAAATGGAAGGATCGGTCGGATAACTCGAACCACGCCAATAATGAGCCCAAAGAAAGCCTGAAAAAAATCACTACCGAAAAACGCAAGGAAAAAAAAGAAAAACGAAACCGACGTCACACATCAAATTTCCATTTTTTGCGCCAAACGCAGCACAATCACGCAGCCCAAATCGTGAGCCACCATGTTGGAAAACATCTTCACCCAAACGCAGTTCCAAAAGCGCTTCAAAAAACCGCCGGCATGGCGAGTGACGGCGTTCAAACAGTTCCAAACCCTGCCAATCCCAACATCCAAAGACGAAGCGTGGCGATACACCGATTTGTTCGGATTGAACTTTGCCACTCTGCAAGCCGTGGACGACGTCAAACCACATTTCAAGGGCCACAACGTCCAAATCCAAGCCCCGGACGACGAAAACTACGGCCAAATCTTGGACAAGATGTCCGCCTGGACGCGCGCGGTTGGCAACGCCGTGGAAATCGACGTGCCGGCCGGAGCCCATACCCGATTGGAGTCCACCATTTCATTGGAAAAAAGTGGCGCCGTGTTGCAAACGGTCCGTGTGGGCGCAGGTGCCAAATTGGATTTTTTCGAGCATTACACATCGAAGGATGTATCATTGCTTTTCGGACAAAAAACCATTTTCCACATCGCAGACAACTCCCAGTTGAACTATTATTCAGTCCAACGCTTCGGCCAAAAAACAATCAGCTTCACGGAAAAGGAATTCCATTTGGCGGACAAATCCAAACTGACGTGCTTCCACGCCGACATGGGGGGCCTCTTGAGCCGCACCACCATCGCGCACCACTTTGACGGTAAACACACCGAAGCTCCAGAGCACAGCGCGGTCTTTTTCGGCTCCAACCACCAGCACTTCGACCTCACCACCCAGGCACTGCACCACGGAACGGCCACCAAGAGCAACATTTTGGTCAAAGGCGCGCTCAAGGATAAAGCATCCGCCGTGTACCGGGGCGTCATCCGCATTGACAAAGAGGCACGACAGACCGACTCCTACCTCCAGGACCGCGTGCTCCATCTAAGCAAAGGCGTCAAGTCCAACAGCGTCCCCTCCTTGTTCATCGACAACAACGACGTGAAAGCCTCCCACGGTGCCACGGTGAGCAAATTGAACGACGAATCGCTTTTTTACCTCCGCTCGCGTGGCTTATCCAGAACGCACGCCGAACAGCTGGTCGTCCAAGGTTTCCTCCAAGACGTCATCCGGAAGCTGCCCCATGAAAGACTTCGAAAGAAAATCGAAGAAGACGTGCAGGCCAAAATCAATCAAGGTCAAGGCGAAATAAAGGCAATTGAAAACGCGGCCCTGAAATCGAAAGAAAAGGCCCGCACATTAGGCAAAGGAAAAATCAATTGCAAAAAGTGAAACCCCGCATGGCAAAACAAAAACCTTCAAACGCATCCTTCAACGTCGAGAAAATCCGCGCCGACTTTCCCATCCTCAAGCGCCGCTTCGGCAAGAACAAATTGGCGTACCTGGACAACGCCGCAAGCGCCCAAAAACCGCAAGCCGTCATCGACGCCCTGGCCGATTTTTACGCCAACCACTATTCCAACGTCCACCGCTCGGTGTCCACGTTGGCGATGGAGGCCACCGATGCCTTTGAATCGGCCCGGGAAACAGTGGCCCAACACGTTGGCGCCCAAACCGAAGAAATCGTTTTCACGCGCAACACGTCCGAATCCATCAATCTGGTTGCCTACGCTTGGGGAAACGCCAACGTGAAAGCCGGCGACGCCATCGTCATCACGGAAATGGACCACCACAGCAACTTGGTGCCCTGGCAGCAGTTGGCGTTGCTGAAAAAAGCGGAATTGCACTACATCCCGGTGGAAGATGCCGGCGAACAAAACGGCCAACTGGACGCAGACTTTGAATTTCCGGAAAATACCAAACTGTTTGCGTTTCCTCACGTCTCGAACGTTCTTGGAACCGTCAACGACATCAAAGGCTGGAGCCAAAAGGCCAAGTTCGAAGCCCCCGGGACGACCGTGGTGGTCGACGGCGCGGCCGGTGCACCCCATTTTCAGCTGGACCTTCCGGCAAGCGGTGCCGACTTTTACGCATTTTCGGGGCACAAGATGTGCGGCCCGATGGGCTCCGGCGTCCTGTGGGGCAAAAAAGAAATCCTCCAAGAAATGCCTCCGTTCCTCTTTGGCGGCAGCATGATTTCAAAAGTCGAAAAAGAAAAAACCACGTGGGCTGACCTACCGGCCAAATTCGAAGCCGGCACGCCCAATGCGGCCGATGCCGTCGGACTTGCCGCGGCCATCAATTACCTTAACAAAATCGGGTTGAAAAAAATCCATGACCATGAAATCAAATTGGCTGATTACGCCTGCGAAGAATTGGCCAAAATAAATGGTGTCACGTTGTACGGGCCAAACGGAAACGCGTCTTACGCAACAGGCAAAAACGGCAAAGACCACGTCGCAAAAAAGCCAAACGTCGAAAAGGCACAAAACCGCGTCGGCATTGTCGCGTTCAATCTGGACGGGGTCCATGCACATGATTTGGGCTCAATCCTAGACCAAGATGCCATTGCCATTCGTTCGGGCCACCATTGCGCGCAGGCCTTGATGGAACGCCTGAATGTGGCCGCCACCGCACGGGCGAGTTTTTATCTGTACAACACGCAAGAGGAAGTGGACCGATTGGTGCAAGGGGTAAAGAGGGTAAAGAAAATATTCAGCTAAGGCGATATATATGAAACTGACCGTTTTTTTCTTGAAAAAAACATCCCGCGTCGGCATGAGTTCAAACCGAATTCATCACCTCGTGCGGCTTAGTCCGGCACACGCAGCAGAAATGGCAGGAATTCTTGGAAAAATTTATCTACGTGAAAAAGGGAAGCACACAGAAAGACGGGATGAAATCCTAACCGAAGCCGAAAAAAAATTCGGCACCAGACAAGTCGAACACTCCGACGCCCTAAAAACAAATTCCCTGTGCACCCTCAAAAATGGAATACCTGTGCTTCTTGACTATGCGGAATTGAAGCATCTAAGCAACCTTCACAAAGCCTGAAAACCGAGGGAAACACCTCGACAAAAAAACGAGATATCCCCATGTCCGACGCCATGTACCGGGACCAAATCCTGGACCACTACAAACACCCCCACAACCAGGGCCACCTCGACAAACCGGACGCCCGCTTTTCGGACAACAACCCCCTGTGCGGGGACGAGATCGAGGTCTTCCTCAAGATTGGAAAAGACGCCAAAGGCAAAGCCATTATCGCCGACGTGAAATTCAAAGGCCAAGGATGCGCCATCTCCACCGCGTCCGCCTCAATGCTCACCGATGAAATCAAAGGTCTCACGCTGGACCAAATCAAGGCCCTCACGCGCGACGACGTCTTCAAGATGCTGGGCGTGCCCATCTCTCCGGCACGGGTGAAGTGCGCCTTACTCTCATTGAAAGCCATCAAGGCGGCGGTGTACGCGTATTTGGGCCAGAAGCTCAACGAGAAGGTTGAGTAAATCGCAAACCAGATAAAACGAAAAGTAATTGAAACGTATTGAAGAAAAAATGAGGGGATATCAACAGTATATATTGCAGGAATTAAATGGTTAATGAGGTTTCCCATGCGGAATATGCCCCAAGAATTAACGATGCTAAGAGAATTCGCAAATCGTCCGCGGCCCGAATTAGAGGCGGACGCACAACAAGCAGGACAATACTTAGGCAGGGGGCTAAGTGAAAGGAAACAAACACTGATTTTCCACGCCATCCATGAGGGTGGTCCGGATGCCGCCCATGCCATTCAAGCTTATGGAGAACGTGCGATACCGCCGATTCTAATGCATGGCCAAGGCGCTGCGATCAAGCTTGCGCAAATCTCACGCGCATACCTGGGAAGTGAGTATCGCCCACAACGACAAGAAATATTGAGGAACGCATTAAATCTCGTCCGCAAGTACGGGGCACATGCCCTAAAGTTCCTTCCATCGGCAACTCCGACTATGATGGCACTGGCGGTGGAACACGACCCTAGTGCGATGGGTTTGATGAGAATACATGGAGAAGATGCCGCTCGCACGATTCAAGAACATGGAAAATTAGCCATCAATGCGGGTTTTAAAAATCCGGAAGTGTTCGAGCTCACTACCAAAACGCGTGAAGCACTCAGCAGTAAATTAGCAGGCAACGAATTGGACCCCCGATTATTCCTCCGAAGAGTTGTTCAAGAAGAGGATCACCAAAAAGTGGTCGACGCGTGGAAAAAAGGCCTCACGTACTACCACGAACACCGGAAAGACGAGAATTTAACCCGACATGCAAAAGACGGACTGAACGCCTCGGATTTTTTCAATGAATTGGCTCAAGCGGAAAACTTCACAAAGCATTTGCAAAGATGGCGAGAACAAATCGATGCGGATCACGCTCTAGCAAATAAAGAAAGGGAAGCCCGTCTTGGAGAACATGAACGCTTGCAAAAGGTATGGCAACAAATGAAAACAAAGACAGGGTAATGCATCTGAAATTGGAAATCTCCAAACGTCAACTCATGGAAAGTCTGGAATCCGACTCGCCACCGTTCGTCCTGGACATCCGCCAACCCGAAGAGCTTCACGACGATTCCAAAATGCCCGCCGCCATCCTGATTCCCATGAGCCAACGGATGGCCCGCCTCAACGAGGTGCCCAAAGACAAGCCATTAGTGATTGTTTGCCACTCCGGCCACCGAAGCTTGGTGGTGCAACGCTTTTTGTCCACAAAAGGCTAAGACTGCAAGAGCCTGGCGGGGGGAATGGTGGCGTGGAAGCAGACCAACGTCCGGATCTAAACAGTCCTAAGCTGCCCTACGCATCTCAGCACGCGCCTGGGACAATGCGTTTTGAGCCAAATCAAATGGACTTGCCAAATTCAGCCGTTTGGGGCCGAAAAGCCGGTTCAGCGTGGTGATGATGGGCGCAAATTCCGGACGCGCATAAATATCCCGTTTCAAAATGGACTCTTGAAAGTCATTCACATGCTCCATCTTCAGCGGAACCGCCTCTTTTCCGACGTTGTAATGCATCAACCAAAGGGGAATGCCCAAGTGTTCCTGGATGGCCGGACGGTTCACAAAACCTTCCAAATGGCCTTTTGCGTGCAAGGCATCCATAACCCGCTCAATGCTTTGGCGTTTTTCTAAATCGGGAATCATACGCCGAGCATATGCCCTGAGAGCGTTTGAAAACTTAACTGGATCGGCCGATTCGGATAGCACATGTCGATGGATGACATCAGGGTCGACTAAGACCCCTTTTTTGGCAAAAATCTGGAACCGTTTGAGTCGGTCATGGCTGTTTTTGAGCTCTTCAAGCTCGGAAAGTTCTTGACGCTCACCCTCAGATAGGCTCGATTTACCATGAAGGGCCTGCAAGTGTTCAGATAATTTTTTCTCATCCGCAAAGTCACGCGATTCCATGAACTGGGAATATTTAGCTGACAGCTCGACGTGCCGGCGGGCCTCTTCAATGGCAAATGGTTCGGATTCAACAAACAAATGGTGACCATTCTCATCCGCAACGGCCTTCTTCCGATATTCCAGAAGCTTGCCAAACACGCCGGAACCTTGGGCCTTAGGGTTCACGACAATGTACTCACCCAAACCGCCGGAACTTCGGAGCTTACCTGATTTTGCGTCGCGCTCAACAGCATGGCTCAAGGACGAAAATCCCAAAATCTTACCTTCATCGGTGTGCGCGACGATGACATGATAACCGACGCCCTTGCTTTCCGGAGTGGCGTCGAAGCCTTTGCGGAACATCGAAAGCGGCTGGCGCTCAACTTTAGGAAAAAAATCGAGCCAAATTTTTTTGGATTGATTGAATAGGTTGAGCACTTCCAGGGAATGCTTGCGTTGTTGGCTCCCTTCTTCACCCAATTCCGTCTTCAACGCATCACGCATTCCGGGAAAACGGTTTCCTTCGGCGTCGCCTTTCATCAAACCGGGAACTTTTGTAATCGTCGTATAATGCACATCCTGCATCTTGCCGTCGACCATTTGTTGCTCAGTGCGGGTTTGAGCAAATGGATTGTCCAATGAAATAAGCGCGTTAGGCCGGCCGCCTTGGAACCGGGGTTTGAAAAAAGATGCGCTGGGAGAACGGCGTTCCCAAAGTTCAATCGGCTTTCCATCATTGCGCAGAATAACATTCCCGTTTCGATCTGTTGCAAGACCCTTTGGAGCTCTACGTTTCCAACTTTTAACCGATTCGTGAACAGGTCGTTCCATGAGTTTGGGCACCAAAAACCACCGGTTTAAGTTAATTGTTTAAAGACATTAAAACCACACGGGTCAAGCGGGCGCTGAAGGGAATTATAGCTGATTGCGGAAATATTGGAACTTTTTAGCCCTGTTTTCCCTTTAGGCCGATGTTCCGTTATTTTTGAGATGCGCTATTAATCAGTCCGGCACGTATTCCGTCGAACGGCGGGGGGTGGATAAAATCGCTTTTCTTTTCGCGCTCAGCGCATCAAAGCGCGTTTGAAGTTCTTGCCGCTTCTCGGGATGAACCTCGAAAAAGTCCTTGATTTCCGGCCAATACTGAACTTCGGCCAACGCCACGTCGAAGCGGCGGGTTCGGGGGTTCCAAACGGGAGATGAGTCACCAGCAAAGCCATGACCCAGCGTTATCAAGTCCTTACCTTCTTTCGTTTTGCCTTCCCACAACGGGCTTTTCTCCAATTGGGCATACTTGAAGCCTTCGGATGCAAAGGGGACCCTCGATTGGCGGGAAACATTGCGATGCAGCCGCTTGCTCAACGTCAGCAACATGCCGGATGCAGCCTGGTCCCAATGTCGAGCCAATTCTTGGGCTTTTTTCTCGGAATGACCTCCATATTCAGACTGCATGTAAAGCTGTTTCATAATATCAACGACCCGGTGGTTACCGGCCAGTGCCGTATCCACGGAGCGCGTGTCGCTGTGGCCGAGGTAACCGATTCCGCCCAAGAGCCAATTTTGTTTTCCAAAGAAGGGGGTGAAAAAATGGCGGGTTTCCACGATGCGGCCGTCCAGCCGTGCGGGTTGGTAGGCTTCTTCTACCATCCACTGGCGGCGGTACGGTTCTTCCGCATGCGGCGCATACGCATCGGACGGGCGTCTATCCGTCAGGCGCCTCAACTCAACAGCGGCCTTAAGACCGCGCCAACGCTCTCCTGTCGAGGGAAGGTGAAGATGGAGTTGGCCGTCTTGTTTGGACAGAAAATAGGTGAATTTGCCGTAGGTGGACATTGGGTAGGCATGCTTGACGACCAGACGGCCGCCGTTGTCCAAAACGGCTCGCAGATTTTCCGGTATGCCCTGGAATCGCCCATCAAATGCGGCATGGTCGGGACTGACCAGGGAATAACGACTACCACCTACACGCGTGTGAAGCGGACGCGCCTTGACGAAGTCACGCAGTTCCAGCTTGTTAAAAAAACCAATCGAGCGCATCACGGAGGGTTTTCTGGAACGCAAGAGAGTTTCTCGGAGTCGTGCAGCCATGGCTACATTGCCCGTAGCGGGAATAAAAATCTTACCCGAACGTAAACGTATACAACTCAAAACCCTTCGTCACGTTGAACATCAATTCTTTTTGCCTATACCCTTTGGTGGAAACGATATTGTACAACCGCTGGTCCATTACGGGAACGGTAAACCCGGATCCTGCCAAAACCGCATCGCTTCCCGCCGTTTCTTCGGACAGCGCCTTACCATCCACCGACGCATTCAACCAAACGGTTTGGTTCACATTTGTTCCAGCCACGATGTTTGCCTTATTCGCCGTAAAGACCAAGGCAACACGGCCCGTTTCGGACAGAAGCTCAGCCGAGCCGGCCCGCAGTGCCCAGGTGCCGTCCAAATAAGCCAGATTGGGCGTAAAGGCCGTTTTCGGGAAGGTGAAATTGATGGGCACGTCCGCGGCAAGCGTCTGATCATTGCCCAAGGGCTGGCGGATGAACTTCGCGCCAAAATAGATTTCCGGCGTACCGATTTTGGAAAAGTCAGTTGGCGTAACTGCGGGCGCTGTGGTATTCATGGTTATGGATGCGTTTCTTTCCTTCAACAGTTGGACAATCTGTGCCTCCGTTTCATCGTATCCGCCTTCGCCGATGTGGTCAAAGCGGATGTAACCATCGGCATCGATGAGGAAGTGGTGCGGCCAGTATTGGTTCTGGTAGGCGTTCCACGTGCCGTAGATGCTGTCCAACACCACAGGGTATTTGATACCGTACTTTTCAACTGCCGCGCGGACGTTGTTGATGTCTTTTTCAAACTCGAATTCCGGCGTGTGCACCCCGATGATTTCGAATCCTTGAGCGGCGTACTTCGAATACCAATCCGTCAAATACGGCAAGGTCCGGATGCAATTGATGCAGGTGTACGTCCAGAAGTCCACCAAAATGACCTTGCCTTTGGCGTCGGCCAATTTGAATCCGTCCGGCGCGTTGAGGTAGCCGGTGATACCCGCCAATTCAGGCGCTTTTTTGAGGCCGGCTTTGGAAGGGCTCGAAGAAGAAACCGAAGGCGAAAATAATGGCGTGCTTGACGTCACGGTTGGATTGGCGTTCAAGGCAGCCCCGCTTCCGGAATGGACTTTGCCGCTTTCAATGATAAAAACGGCCGACACGATAAGCACTACGGCGACAAGCAAAGCAATTGGTTTGGGAAATGCAATCATGAAAGCTCAAACCTCAACATCAACTTATGCCTTTCAGCCACCAATCAGATTGCCCACCGGGAAAAAGTTCGCCACCGCGCTCAACGTGTTGGTGAACACCAAAATACCCAAAATAATCAACAGGATGCCGAAGACGATGTTGAGGGTTTGGAGCCAGGGCGAAATCCGTTGGATCAGACCGGTCAGGCGGCTGAGGAAAAGGCCTGCAAGTAAAAACGGAATGCCCAGACCCAAAGAATAGGCCAACATCAACGGCAAGGCCGATGTGGGTTGGGTCACGGCCAAGGTCAAAACGCCGCCCAACACGGCACCGACACAGGGGGTCCATCCCACGGCAAAGGCGGCACCGAACAAAAAGGACGTCAGATACTGGTACTTGGTTTTTTTGACGCCGAATTTATGCTCCTTTTGGAGAAAATCGACTTTGATGATACCCGTCAGAAGCAGGCCGAAAAAGATGATGAAAAGACCGCCCACGTATCCCAAATAGGTGCGCAGGTCGTACGCGATGTTGGACAGGACGCCCTGCAATAAAACGCCCAAGATGGAAAAGACCACGGAAAAGCCTAGGACGAAAAAGACGCTGGAAAGAAATATGGCGGCACGGGCCTTCGTTGGATCATGATGCGCCTCGGTGCCCGACGTGCCGGCCAAATACGTCAAAAAAGCTGGAATCAGCGGTAGCACGCAGGGGCTCAAAAAGGAAAACAGGCCGGCAGCCAATGCCAACCAAAGGGTGATCTCGGCCATCAACCGGCCACCCGTGCAAGTCCTAAAAACGCATCTTCCGCCATGTCAGCCGGCCACCTTTTGGATTTCTTGCGCAACCATGTCGGACGACCAAAACTCCAAGGATTTGGTTTTCACCGAACCGGCTCCGTCCAAGATCACATGGGTGTGCTGGTACGACACGCCGAATTGACGTGCCAAATTCTTCTCGTTTTCGTCCGTTTCATCGTCATTGTAATTGACCCGGTACCCGGCCACGTTGGCCGGAATTCCTTTTTGGAAAGCGGCTTCGATTTGGGGCTCCTGTTGCTTGCACGTGGGACACCAATTGGCGTAGAACTCCAGGAAAATCAACTTGCCAGCCGTTCGCGCCGCGTCGTAGGAGGCTTGGGTGAAAGGTACGTAAACCGCTTTTTGGCCCATGGCAGGACTTGACGGCGTTCCGGTCAGACCATCCGTGGCAACCGGGCTTGCGACAGGAGCGGATGCATCCTTTTTCATGGCATCCGATGGGGCCGCAACTGCATTTTTTTGAGTGGGGACACTCCCGGCTCCCGGCTGCGTCTGGACCTGCGTGCAGCCCAACAACAAAACGGCGGCCAATGCAACGAAAACCAAATGCTTCATCATTCAAAACCACCTTTGCATAAATTTCAAATCGCTTCATCCGTTTTTTTTATTCCGTCCACGTCTTCCAAGCCAAAACCAACAGGGCTGCCGATTGCGCGGCATCCAGCCATAAGGCGTGTCCCATGACGGCCGCCGAGTAGTAGTCCACCATCATGACATGAAAATACAATGCCAGTGCATTCTGGACGGCAAGCATTGCGGCGAAAACGACCAGACCCAAGCCAAAGCCCGTCCGGATGGTGCGGTAGTTGCCGACATAGACATACAAAAGGACCGACAATAAGACCAAATTGACCGCTTCCAGAAGAATAGCAAGTTCCATGCGGTTGGTCGGACGTTTTGGGTTTTAAAGGTTTTTCCCAAATTCATCCCGGATTCAACGGGTTAGGGGGGACGAATTCGTCCAAGACGCGCACTTGCTCCGGCGAAAGGGCCGAGAAATACAACTCGCCGTACCGCTTGGCATCGCGGCTGATCCAACGGGCCTTGAGCAGTTTTTCCAGATGATGCACCGCGGTCGTGTAGTCCACGCCCAACGCGATGGATACCTGATGGGCGTTGGAAGGCCGGTGCAGGATCAGCCGCATGACCCGCAAACGCATGGGCCCGCCGCGCGTGCCGGCTACCAGGTACAAAGCGGCCCGGCGGAACTGCGTTGAAAAATCCATGTGAACGCCAAAAATTCAAGTCCATGCAATTGGGTATTCAATCCTTTGACCGCGGGAGGTTTTCCTTGGCCCATGAATAGAATCGTTCGGCTTGTTTGGCCAACTGAAGGGCTTCTTTTTCAGAAACCAGTGTGTATTGGTACTCGATTTTGTTCTTCAAATTCAACACGTCCAGGAACTGCTTAGTTTTTTCCATAGCACCCGGAAGGGGGAGTTTTTTTAACAAATAGGCGGCGTCCTGATGACGGTCCGACGCGGATCGTTGTTGTAAGTGATAGGTCGTCATTGCATCAGACGCTGAAATCACGCAATGGATGGCATTGAGGCCCACGGCGTTCCAGCGGCCGGCCTGGACGGCTTCCTTGAGGCCTTGGAAGAACTCCTCGGCTTTTTTGAGATAGTCCGCATAATGGCGTTTTTCGATTTCAACGGTTTGTTGCATGCAGGGCGCCTCCGTAGAACGTGATGCCGTCGTGGCGGATGTTCTTCAATAAACCGGGGTTCGTATCGGTGAAATCCTTTTTGGACCAAACCAACGGCATGACGACTTTGCCGAACCGATCCAGGAAGTCGACCGACACGCCCAAACAGGCCTGGCGGACGGTTTCGGCCACATCCGGGTCGGAAACGGCCAAAAAAACGTCGATATCACTGCCGTGTCCATCCTGATTTCGTGCCACGGAACCGTAAAGGGTGATTTCCTGGATTTTGGAAAACGTCTTGGCGTCAAGCTTGCTCCGCAATCCGTCAGTGAAGGCCGTTTGAAAGTCCAAACGAACATCCAGCAATTCCGAAAGTGCCAAAACGAAGACGTGATTGGCATTGAGGGTCCACACGCGGCTTTTCCCGGCCGGACGCCAGGAGACCATGCGGTAGTTCTCGAATGTACGGAGGGCCATCTGGGCCTGGGGGGGCGAGACCCCGGCCACTTCAGCCCACTCGCGGCCGGTCTTTTGAGCGGAGGGAAAAACCAGAAGCGCCTGGAGAAGGCATGCCTTGGCCTTGGTGCCCAACAAGTCCGGGAGTACGTCGTGAAATTTCATGATATGTTAGTAAAATTTAACATATAAAAGTATTTCCATCCACATGAAATCAACCGATACGCCCATTGGATGGAAAAAAAGACGAAACAAAAGGTCAGAAAAGACAAAGCCGGGTAATTCAAACCGTTTCCACGTCGCCCGGCAACACGCTGGACACCGCTTCCTCGCGTACGTGCCACTTCTTGGCAAAGGCCTTCACGGCGGTTTCTTTTGGAACCGAACCGGGCTGAACCAAGGTGGCGTCGTCGCGCTTTCCGGAGTGGATGAACGGAACGATGGCGACGGTTTTGGCTACGGGGTCAGGTTTTAAGTAAAGCTTCAATTCCGTGTTCTTGAACCACTGACGCTCGCCTAGGATGATGAAAGCGCCTTGGCCCACGTATTCGCCTTGGCTGTATTTGGACAATTGGTTGGGCGTTACGGCGTAGACGTCGACGACGTGGTAGCTTTGCTTCCAAGCACGGGAATAACAAGCGGCCATCTGCGCCGCTTGCTCCAAGTCCTCTTTGGCCGGCTTTTTGCCCGAACCTTTGAGAATGGTGGTCGAGGCGCCGACGATGTCGGCATGGAAAAACAAATCGCCTTCCTTCAAATGCCGGCTGACCAGTTGGTCGTTGTCTTTGGCGTTTTTTCCGGAAACGACCATGAAGCCGTTCTTGGTCGTGCCGTGGTGGTATTCGCCGAACCATCCGGTTTTGGTTTTGCGTGCTTTGGTCGCCGCTTTGACGGGCACCTGCAACTGCCGCCGGGCCAAACTACGGCCTTGCATTTGGGCAATGGCGATTTTGGCGCCGTCCGCTTTTTTCTTCCACTTTTTCGCCTCGTCGTAATACGCGGCGGCGTTTTCGTGGACGGTCTTTTTGAGATCGATGATGATTTTCATAGTAAGGAATCAACAAAAATGGTGGTCAGTCGCCGTAATCAATGCGCGCCTGGCTCGAATCGGTCGGCTTTTTCGCAGGCGGCTTGCGTTTGGGCTTCGTTACAGGTGCGGATTTCAAAACCGGTTTGAGCAAACCCGAAGCAGGCGCCATGGTCGGTGGCCGAACGGAAGGCGCCGACGGCACATCGTTAATGGAAACCGGACGCTTTGCCGTAAATGGGGACGTAGTGGAAACCAAAGCAGATGCCGAAGCGGACGGAGCTGATGAAGTGGAGGCAACCGAAGGTCGTACCCCCGGCGAAACGGCGCCGCCGGTCTCGCTCGGACCGCTTCCAATTGCCGCAGGCTTCGGACCCCAGTTCTCTTTCGTCTTGCATTTGGGGTCCAAGCACATGGTGAAACTGCGTTTTCCTTTTCGGTGGACCGAGACTTGGGGGGTTCCGCAGGACTCGCAGATTTTACCCAACGGCTTGATGAGGGCCTCTTTGGGAAGCGGGTACAACATCTTGCACGCCGGATAACCCGTACAACCCACGAAAAAGCCGTATTGGGACTTGCGGATTGCCAAGGATTTGCCGCAGGCTTTACAAGGGCCCAAGACGTTGGCAGACGATTGCGTCTGTTTTAGTGCGGACACCAGTTCTTGGCCGATGGGGCCTTCCTTGTCCTTGAACTGCAGCAAAATCTTTTCAAGCTCTTGGCGGCCATCCTGGACCACTTTTTCCTTGGTAATCGTTTGGCCTTCAATCGCTTCCATTTCTTCCTCGAACTGGCGCGTCATACCCTCGGAAAGGATTTCCGGCACATTTTTTTCCAATGCCGTTTCCACTTGCAAGCCCAGGGGAGTGACCTGGATGCTTTTGCCGGTCAGATAGGCGCGGTCAAACAAGGTTTGGACAATGGAGGCGCGCGTGGCTTTGGTGCCTAAATTTTTGGCCTCAAGCGCCTTGATGATGGACGCGGCGGTGAAGCGCTTCGGCGGTTGGGTTTCCTTTTGGACTTTTTCCAAGTTGTCCACGGTTACCGGATTGCCTTCGGTCAGCGCCGGAAGCGTAACTTCCTCGACTTTGGTGTACGGCGCGTAGAACGCATGCCAGCCCGGCTCCACCGTCCGTGCTCCCTGGGCGGCATAGTCTTCCTGACCCAAATGCAGCACCACATTCATCTTGATGCGTTTTGCTTCCGGCGCTAAGGTTGCCAAAAACCGCTTGACAATCAGGTCGTACAGTTTGGCCTGCGGCACACCGATGCGGCCGGGTTTCTCACCGGTGGGGTGGATGGCGGGGTGGGCCGGGTCGTCTTTCGGACCATTATTGGGCAAAAAGCGTTTTTCCGCAACCAATTGGTTTGCAAGAGCCGCATATTGGGGCTGTTGGGCCATCTGCATGACAATGCGGTCCAAACCCAATTGGGCCGGTAGCTGTTGCGACGAGGTGCGCGGATAACTGATCCACGCCTCCGAATAAAGGTCCTGCGCGAATTGCAGCGTTTGAGTCGGAGAGAAACTGAAGCATCGGTACGCCTCCATTTGCAACGTCGTGAGGTCAAAGGGGAACGGCGGTTTTTGCTTCACCTTAGTGGCTTCGACTTTTTGCACGGTTCCGTCCTTGGATGACCGTCCGAAGGCGGCATCCGCCTCGCCTTGTACGAAGAATTTGCCGTGGATGTGCTCGAATTCCGCCTCGCCCAAACGGGCAAAGAGTTGCCAATACGGTTCGGGCTTGAAGGCGGCGATTTCTTTTTCCCGCGTGGCCAACACATGCAAGGCTGGGCCTTGGACGCGGCCAATACTTAAGATGCGGAAGATGCCGGCTTTCTTGATGGCCGCCATCAAGGCACGCGACGCGTTGATGCCCCAGAGCCAGTCCAATTCGTGTCTTGCTTCACCGGCTTGCGCCATGGACACATCCAGTGGGCCGCGCGCGTCAAACGCTTTTTTCAATTCGGCGGAGGTGAGGGTGGAAAACTTCATGCGGCTGGATTTTTTGGAAGGTGCGTTGAACTGGATGACTTTGAACCCGATGAGGCTCCCTTCCGTATCCAAGTCGCACGCATTGACCACTTCGTCCGATTCCTTGCACAAAGTTTTCAAAACCGAAAGGTAGTCCTTGGTGTAATCCGAACCCTTTTGGATTTCATGGGACGGCGCCCACTCGATGTCAAAAACCGGATACGCGCCACCAGGTACCTTCTGTTTCAGGCCGTAGATATGCCCGACAGCGGCGGCCACCCGCACCGGTTGTCCTTCCAAGACAAACTCCAGGTACTTGACTTTGCCTTTGCCCATTGTCCTGGCCTTGCCTCCGCTGAGCGCATCGGCAATCTTGCGCGCGGCCGAGGGCTTTTCGCTGATGACCAGGATGGACATGGAAGAGTAGAATGTAGAAGACCAAACCGTTTAAAACGGGAGGTCGGATTGGGCCAAGACGGCTCATTCCACAAAGGATAGAAGAGAATCGAGAATTTTTTGAGACGGTTTCATTGAAATCCGGATAATCCCACCAAGGTTATGGGCATTGGACGTATGATGGCCAATCCAGCCCCGTTTCTCAAGGGAAACCAGAATGGATGCCGGATTGAATTTTTTGTTTCTCTTGTTTGCGTAATGGATGATGATGTCCGGACCATCCGGACGCACTTGGGTGATATTGGCGTAAGGAAGAAGATTTTCGCGGATGATTTCGACGGGCATCTCAAATCAGCGTATACTTGCTCAAGTAAATCTGCGTCTTGACGACTTCCAAAAACGGCACAATCAGAAAGGCCGTCACAAGCAAGGATGCCAAACGCGCCTGGTTTGGCATAACGGTCAAAAACAAGGCGTCATTGAGGACCAACAACAAAGCGCCGCCTAACAAGAACAGCACGAAGTATTTGGGCTTGTGCGTGGCAAACGAGATGCTACGGTTGATTGCTTGCGGAACCGTGGCATCGTCCACCGCGATGGCTTGCGGCACGAACAAAATAGCAGCACTGACGATGAGGGAAACAAAACTGCCCAAAAGCGGCTGGATGGGCACTACTTTGCCGGAAACCGTCACGTGCAAATCCAGCAAAAGCAAGTTGGCGGCCAAGATTACTACGGTTGCCGCCAATAACACGAAGAACAGCCGGAAGGTGGCGTGCTCCACGCGGGACGCTTCGCTCCGGGTCATGAGGTTCAGCGTTCGTTGCGAGCGGATGACGATGTTGATGGCGGCGATGGCGAAACTGGACAAAAGCAAAGAAACCAGGAAAACGGCGGCGATGAAGGCGAATTCCGGAAGGGTCAAGTTGCCCGAGATGCTGCCGAATCGCAGGAAAATGCCGCCGAGGGTGGAAAACGTCGGTAAAAGGGACAATAACGGAACCGCGACCAAGAATGGGACGGAGAAAAACAGGATGAGTTTGCCGTTTTTGCCGTAGGCGGATGCCGTATGGGATAGGACGTTGTCGGCGTGCGTTGCAGGCATATGGCTTTTTTGGGGCAAACGGGTTTTAAACGGCTTCGATGCGTGGGAACAAGGAGCCAAGGCAAAAACGCAACCATTCCGACCCACTGCCAAACCAACCCGGGCGCATTTTGACCGCCTTGAAACCTTTTTAAGGCCGCCTTTCCAGAAGAAATTCCGCAAATATATGCTAAGCCGCCAGGTCTTACCTGAACGGCCGATTGTTCATTTATTTTGCCATTATCCTGAGGTGTGTGAGTTTGAAAAAAGCGCCGTCCAACAAGTGCGACCGTTGCGGAAAAGAAGATTACTACTTTGAAATCTGCACCTACTGCAAGAAAAAAGTCTGCAAATACTGCATCAAATCCTCGGCCACCGCGACCAAGACGGAACGCCGCGTCATTTGCAAGGACTGCTGGACCAACAAGCGCACCCAAAAGAAATTTCAAAAGCCGGCCGTGGCGCCGGTGCGCATCTAAGCCAATTAAAAAGCCCGAAAACCGGGCCCTTTATTTTTACTACGGCAGTGAAAACCCGATGAACGACCGCCTTCAACGCATTGCAGAAGGCGGTTGGTTGCTTTCCGGCGACACCCACCCCAAAGTCTGCTCCAACGTCTACGTCCTGGAAGGCAAAGATTCGTTGGCGCTGATTGACTCCGGCGTCGATGCCAACCGCGTCCGTGAAGCCGTCGCGCATCTGGGCAAACCGATTGAAACCGTTTTTTTCACGCACGGCCATTTCGACCACGTCCAAGCGGCAATCAAGGCGAAATGGGGCGGCCAGATGGCCAAGGATGATTTGGACGTCATCCACGAGCTGAACGCCGAATGGGTCAACATCCAGAAACCCGATTTTTTCAAACCGTTTGACGCCGGCCAAAAAATCGGCAAAAGCGACGTTGCCTTCGAGGCCATCCACTGGCACGAGTTCAAACTCCAAATCATCCGAACTC
The DNA here is from genome assembly GCA_016212375.1 of Microcaldota archaeon. GTDB lineage: Archaea > Micrarchaeota > Micrarchaeia > Norongarragalinales > Norongarragalinaceae > JACPGT01. The sequence continues at coordinate 7,798 of JACRGH010000064.1, read as the reverse complement.
CCGGCCACACCCCCGGTTCCGTCTCGTTTTTTGACGAAAAGCGGGGCATCCTGTTTTCGGGCGACTGCAAGTTCGCGGACGGCGGGGTCGGAAGGACCGATTTTTGGGGCGGGAACGCCGAGGAGTTGGAAAAAAGCCTGGAAAAAATAGACGGCTTGGATTTCAAGCTGTTGGCGCCGGGGCACGGACCCATCGAAGAAAAACGCTAAGAATCGCAACATCCAAAAACGCCAAGGAGCGCAATTGAACCATGGAAAAAAAACCAACCGGCATCTTGGTCGGCATCCCCTCCAACCGCACCCACCGGCTACGCACCTGCCTTCTGAACGTCCTGAACGCCTTGGAAGAGGAAAATATCGCGGCGGACATCCTCGTCGTGGACGGCAGCGGCCAGGCCGAACAAAACCAAGCCTTTGCCACCCACGCGTCCGAAAAATTTGATACCAACGTGACCGTGTTGGATGAAAAAACGCACCAAGCCGCGCAAAAATCGGAATTTAGGTTCCTGTTTGACGGCCCGTTCGGCGGACCGCGGAACACCATCCTGCAACACGCCGTGCACCAAAGAAAACACGCGGTATTTTTGGACGATGACGTGATTCCAACGGATACGCTTTTCTCCAGGTTCCGGACTCATTTTCAAAGCCACAAAATCGTGGTCGGCGCCTACGCCGGCAAGCGCACCGGCGCCGTTTTTTTGATGGACAAGGTCCACCGCGCGCTGAGCGATTTTGCCGAGGGAAAACTGGGCCGGATGCAAGCCGTTGCAAAAGCCCGCGAGGGCTTCTGCGGATTGTCGGACGAGTGGTCGCCGTCCGTGGAGGGGTACAGCGGCGGCTGCCTGGGCGTTGCCTTGGATGCGGCCAAAAAGTATTGCTTTTATCCCAGCCGTTTCCGCATGGAAGACGGCATGTACTGCATTTTAGCGAAGCATTTTGTCCAAGAAAATGCGTTCATGCCTTTTTTACCGGAAGCGCCAGTTGGCGTGCACAAACCGCACGCAGGTCCGGTCACCACGTTGGTCGATTATTACCTCAACGCGCTTCAAGGCGCCTGCATCGGCAAAAGCGTCCAATACGCTTTGGAAAAATACGGCGACCACCCCGGTCCGGACCAAATCAAAACGGCGTGCAAGACGGCACCGAAAGACTTGCACGAGCAGTTCAACCCGGAAAAGACCGCCTTGCGCCGGGAACAACAAAAACCGCTGGATGAGGCCATGGCCGCATTGAAAGAGCCGGAATTGCAACTGCAATACGACCGGTTCGTCCACATGGGCCTAAAAGACGCAATCGTGCCGGATTTGGAAAAGTACGTCCAACGCTTTTTCGACGCACAAGACGCGTGGAAAAAACTCAACGAAAAATAAAGCAAATGGGAAAAGAAAATAAAAGAAAAAATAGCAAGATAAGAAAACACAATTATCCTTTCTTGACTTTTACCGCGGTTCCATACGCGTAGACTTCAATGGTGCCCGGCATCACGGCCGTCGTGCCAAACCGCATGCCCACCACGGCATTGGCCCCCATTTCCTTGGCATTATGTTCCAGCTTCTTCAAGACGTCGGCACGGGCCGTGTCCGTCATCTGTTCGTAAGAGCGGATGTCGCCGCCTTTTAAGCTTTTGAGCATGGCCAACACATCATGGCCCAAGTGGCGCGAGCGCACAGTAGTGGCCCAGACGATGCCGCAATAGCCGTCGATTTTTTGGCCGGGCACGTTTTCGCTCGTCACAATCATCATGATGCGCTTACACAAAGATGGCTTTTTAAGTTGCCGCCGGCAATGAAATTCCCGCGAAAGCGAAGAGCGAAAAAAGCATGACCGAAACGCCAACCGATTACATCCCGTGGGTCGAAAAATACCGGCCCCAGAAATTGTCCGACGTCGTCGGGCAGACCTTAGCCGTCTCGCGGTTGCAGGCGTACGTCAAGGCCAAAAACGTGCCGCACATGTTATATGCGGGCCCCCCCGGTTGCGGAAAAACGAGCACGGCGTTGGCATTGGCCCGCGAACTATTTGGCGATGATTTTCGAGGAAGTTTCTTGGAATTAAACGGTAGCGACGAACGGGGCATTGACGTCATCCGCGGCAAAGTCAAGGATTTCGCACGGACGATGGCTCTTCAAGACGTCCCATTCAAAATAATCTTCCTCGATGAAGCCGACGCCCTGACGCAAGACGCCCAACAAGCGCTTCGAAGAACAATGGAACAATTCTCCAAAACGTGCCGCTTTATCCTAAATGCCAATTATTCCTCCCGGATTATCGAGCCCATCCAAAGCCGTTGCGCCGTGTTCCGCTTCATGCCGCTGACACAAGAGGAAAGCCTGGGATTGGCGGAAAAAGTCGCAAAAACTGAAGGCCTCACGCTTCAGAAAGGCGCCGCGGCCGCGATTGCCTCGGTTGCCCAAGGCGATGCTCGTCGGGTTCTCAACGTGTTGCAAGCCGCAGGCGCCATGGGAAAAAGCGTAACGGAAGACGACATTTTGAAAGTCTCCTCGCAGGCACGACCCAAGGAAGTGCAGGAAATGGTCATGCTGGCATGGAGTGGCAAGTTCTCGGAAAGCCGCACAAAATTGGACCAATTGATGATCACCTACGGCTTGTCGGGCGAGGACGTCATCAAACAGATTTATCGCGAAGTGATTGCGATGGACGTGCCGGACAGCATCAAAGTGCACCTGGTCGACCGCGTGGGCGAATATTCCTTCCGCCTGTCCGAAGGGGCCGATGAGCGCATCCAACTGGAAGCGCTGTTGGCGCAATTGGTCCTGGCGGGACAGAAGAAGGCGTAAAAAGTCCGAAAACAAAACCAATAACACGGAATGGCAATTGTGCTCAAAACCGAGCCGTAACCGAGCTGAAAAACCACAATGCCCAAAATCAAAATCCTCATCACCGGCGGCACCTTTGATAAAGTGTACGACGAAAACAAACAAGTCCTCATGTTTGGGGAAACCCAGCTTCCACGCGTGCTCAAACAGGGCAGAAACCGGTTGGACGTGGAAGTCGTCACGTTGATGCTCAAAGACAGCCGTGAATTGAATGACGCTGACCGCGAAATCGTCGCCAACTATTGCAAAGCGGCAACCGAAACCAAGATTGTCATCACCCATGGCACCGACACCATGGACAAGACGGCCGAATACCTCGCGTCACGCGTGCCGGACAAAACCATCGTGATTACCGGCGCCATGATCCCCTACACCTTCGGCTCATCCGACGGTTTGTTCAATTTGGGTTGCGCATTGGCCTTTGTCCAAACGCTTCCGACGGGCGTCTATGTAGCCATGAACGGGCAATGCTTTGCCGCGGGAAACGTCAAAAAGAACCTGGAAGGCGGATTTTTCTCAAAAGTCCATTGAAGCCGACATATCATTGCCAGAAAACGGAAAACCGAACGTGCCAGCGGTAAAGCAAGAACCAAACGGCCACCCAAGATTGAGAAAACCGGTTCATTTTTATACGCCGGCGTCGTGGGGGAATCCAACCGGCACAAAAAATCAAAATTAATAAGATGCTTGGATATACAATAACGTGGTTAAAAGGTAACGTGGATAACGGAGCCAAAACCGTGGTGGCGCTTTTCTATGGATGAACTGGAACTCAAAGTAGCCGAAGCCATGCAGATTGACTATGGCAAACGGGTGGTACGGCTGGACTCCAACGCCCGCCGGCTTCTGAATCTGACCACGGGCGACGTCATCCAGATTGCCGCGAAAAAAACCACCGCTGCACTGGTTCTGCCCGCCCATCCCCAGGATGAAGGACTGAACATCATCCGGATGGATGGCATCTTACGCCAGAATACCAACGTGGCCCTCGGCGACCGGGTCAAGGTCAAAAAGGCGGAAATCAAGAACGCCAAGAAAATCGTGCTCGCGCCGAACCAGAACAGCCGCTACGCACCCGGATTCGACCAATACGTCAAGAAAAACCTAATCGGCAAGCCTTTGTCCAAAGGGGACATCCTCTCGGTCAACATCTTCGGCACATCCTTCCCGTTCGTGGTGGCCCAGACCGTTCCCAACGGCTTGCTCCTCGTAGCGCCTGACACGGACGTCATCCTCAAGGAAGAACCGGTCAAGGAAATGGGCAAAGTCAACACCATTTCGTATGAGGATATCGGCGGCCTGAAAGACACGGTGCAGAAAATCCGCGAAATGGTGGAGCTTCCCATGCGCCACCCCGAATTGTTTGAACGCTTGGGCATCGAGCCGCCCAAAGGCGTTCTGATTTACGGCCCGCCTGGAACAGGCAAGACCTTGTTGGCACGAGCCGTGGCGTCCGAATCCGATGCGCACTTCATTACGATTAACGGCCCGGAAATTGTCAGCAAATTCGTGGGCGAGGCCGAAGAGCGCCTGCGCGGTATTTTCCAGGAAGCGGAAGAGAATGCACCCACTATCATTTTCATCGACGAAATCGACGCCATCACCCCCAAGCGCGAAGAGGTTACCGGTGAGGTCGAAAAGCGCATCGTGAGCCAGATGCTGACATTGATGGACGGCCTCAAGAGCCGCGGCCAAGTGGTGGTCATTGGCGCGACCAACCGCCAAAACAGCATCGACCCCGCTCTCCGAAGACCGGGACGCTTTGACCGGGAAATCGAAATCGGAGTTCCCGACAAAAAAGGCCGCAAGGAAGTGTTACAAATTCACACCCGCGGCATGCCCTTGAACAAGGACGTGTCGCTTGACGAAATCGCCGCACAGACGCATGGTTTTGTCGGCGCGGACTTGCATGCGCTGGTCAAAGAAGGCGCCATGAAAGCCTTACGCCGTATGCTTCCGAAAATGAATTTGGAAGACGAACAAATCCCGGCCAAAATTTTGGAAGAATTGAAAGTGACGCGCGAAGACGTACAAAATGCCTTGCGCGAAATCCAGCCATCGGCATTGCGGGAAGTGTACATCGAGGTACCCAACGTGCATTGGAACGAAATCGGCGGATTGGACGAGGTCAAGCGCGAAATCCGCGAAGCCGTCGAATTACCCCTCAAAAAGCCGGAAGTGTTCAAACGCATGGGCATCCGACCCGTCAGAGGGATTCTATTGTATGGTCCGCCTGGCACCGGCAAGACTCTTTTAGCCAAAGCCGTGGCGACCGAAAGTGAGGCCAACTTCATCTCCATCAAAGGCCCTGAAATTTTGAGCAAGTGGGTCGGCGAGGCCGAAAAATCCGTGCGGGAAATCTTCCGCAAAGCACGCCAGGCCGCACCCACCGTGATTTTCATCGACGAATTGGACTCCATCGCCCAAATCCGCGGTTCGGACGAAGGTTCCGGCGTTGGAGCGCGAGTCGTGGACTCTCTTCTGACCGAAATGGATGGCATGAAAAACGCCAAAGACGTGGTGGTCATCGGAGCGACCAACCGCATCGACATCATCGACCCGGCCTTGTTGCGTCCCGGACGGTTTGACAAATTGATTGAAATCAAGGCACCGGACGAGCAAACGCGCATCGCCATCCTCAAGGTGCACACCGCGCCAATGCCCATCGGACCCAAAGTGGACCTACAGAAGCTTGCGGCCCAGACCGAAGGCTTTTCAGGCGCGGACTTGGAAGGCCTGTGCCGTGAAGCGGCCATGATTGCGCTACGTGAGAACCAAGCGGCAAAGACGGTCGAACCGGTGCACTTTGAAAAAGCCTTAGTCACCCTATCACCCATTCTGACGAAGAAGCGCCAGCGTGAGAAGGACTTGCAGTACGCGTAAAGTTGCAAGCCAACTGAATTTTTTTCTTTTTTCAATTTTTTCCAAAACGAAAACGGTAAAAAAATACGACGTCGGCCAAAAAGTCGATTAAGAAAGACCAAACCGGCCTCCAAATCGCCAAATTGGCGCCAAATCGTTTTCAATAAAAACCAAACAGAGCAATAGATTGTTATGAACCTCGGCGTATTTTCCAAATCCCTGATGCTGACTTTGAGCATCTCATTGGTGGCGTTCGGCCTGTCCGGCTTCTTGGCCGCACACGGCATCACCGCATTCGGCCTTCTGACGGACGTCTGGAAACTCGTGGCCTTGAGTTTGGGCATTTCCATCATCGTGGCCGCGGCGTACCCCCACCTCCGGGGAGTCAAACAAGGCGACCAAATGGTGGCATTCTTGCGGCGCGAACAAGTCCAAGGCGGCCAGCGGCAATCCGTCATGGACGTCGTATTTGCCACGGCATTGGAAGATGGCAAGACGGGACAGAAGATCAAGATCGCCCTAGGGAACGGGATGCAGGCCGAAGGGCTCATAACGGGCTATGGAGGCACGTTTAGCCCGGCCACGTTGAAGATTACGGAAACCGAGAGATTCGGCTAAATAGTATCAAAAACCAATTTTTTGTTAATTGTAGCACTAAATAAGCCAATTTTGTTAATTGTAAAAAGAACAACTAACAAAAGAAAACAAATAAATAATTGACAATTCCTAATAATAGAATGCCGACAAGTAACTACGCGTTCAAACCGGGCCAGTATGACAATCCCGCAGGAACGACCAAACTAAATTCAAAGAACCAGCCTACGTTTTACCCCAAGCCCTTGCCAAAGAAATTGGAGTTCGACCAAGACCTCATCGTCATTCTCGATCGGGCCACCCGAAAAGTGTCGGAACTTTCAGGCGCGGCCATGCTCCTACCAAATCCAAAATTGCTCATCAACCCATACATGATTAAGGAAGCGACCGATAGTTCGAAAATCGAAGGCACCCAATCCGACATCAGCGACGTCCGTAAATTCCAATCCGGACGTGAACCCAAAAACCGGGCAGACGCCCAAGAAGTGGACAACCACTTCAAAGCATTGATTTATGGGCTTGAAATCGTGAAAAAAGAAGGCCTCACAACCCACCTCATCCAGGAAATGCACAAAATACTCCTGGACGGAACAGACATTCCCACACCCGATCGCGGGGCGTTCAAAATGGTCCAGAATTTCCACGGCCCCACGCACCGCATTGAAGACGCCGATTTCATCTTCGCCGCTCCGGAGTTAGTGGACCAATTAATGCAGGAATTCGAACAATATGCCAACAGGGACCAGAATATGCCCTTACTAGTCCAAGCCGCACTCATCCATTACCAATTCGAAACAATCCACCCATTCACCGATGGAAACGGAAGAATCGGACGTGCGCTCATCCCATTGTTTTTAGTCAAAAACGACGTGTTAAGCCAACCCCTACTATACGTGAGCCCTTACCTCAAAAAATTCAAGACCGAATATGAAAACCGGATGATGGGCGTCAGGCAAACCGGAGACTTCCGACCATGGCTGGAGTTTTTCTTGACGGCAGTAGAGGCCCAATCGGAATACTCACTGACAAAAACAAAAAAACTGCTCGAGTTGAGGCAACAATACATCACCCAGTTGCGTAAATCCAAAGCATCGGCAACCTCGGAGAGAATCTTGGATGAGTTCTTTCAAAATATCATCTGTACGATTCCCGAAATTTCAAAGAAATTAGGCCACGGGTTCCAGACCGTCCAACGTCACATCGAACGCGATTTGGAACCGGCGGGAATCGTAAAGGAAGTCAGCGGAATGAAAAAATACCGAATATATCTTGCAACGGAAATCCTAGGCATCATCCAGGACGACTAAATTCGACCACATAACGGATTCAACAATACCTCAGTAAAAGTCAAAACAAAAAACAAAATCTGTAGAGCCCTGAAATTATTTCACACCTGGGCGGCTAATTTGGCTATGACCAAATTAACCAACGCCCAAGTCAGTTGGGCTGTACGAAACGTGACTTACGGACGCATAACCGCGAAAAAAGCCGCTTTGGCACTCGGCG
>JACRGH010000061.1 GCA_016212375.1 Microcaldota archaeon | reverse complement strand
TGCGTACAATGAGCGGCGTTTGCACATGAGTTTGGAGTGGCAAACGCCGATTGAAGTCTGGAACCAAAAAGTGAGTAAGGGTTTAAAGTACGAAAAGCTTACCAAAACCTAGAGAGGAACTAATTACGGGATAACACACTTTTACAATAGTGCACCATGCAACTTTACCGCGGCGCCGAAGCGCTCGTCACCATTGAAAAGGACCGCGTCATCAAGACCCGCCTGGCCAAGGCCTACCGCTTGCCCCAATTGGACGCCGCCTTGCGCAAGCAAAGAAGCCGCCGGGAAGCCCGCTTACTCAGAAAGCTACATACCATCATCCGCGTGCCCAAGGTTTTAGACGAAACAGACGACAGCTTGATTTTGGAAAAAATCCACGGCGAGCCGCTCAAACACCACCTCACAGCCAACCGATGCGAAAAAGCTGGATTTGCCGTCGGCAAGATGCACGCGGCTCAATTGATTCATGGTGACCTCACGACGTCAAATCTTCTGGTAGAGCATCCCGGTCAAAAGGATGAACAAATCGTCCTAATTGACTTCGGCCTGTCTTATCCGTCGCACAAAACGGAAGACATGGCGACCGACCTGCATGTGTTCGAAGAGTTGGTGCCCAAAGATTGCTTCGAAGCTTTTTGGAAGGGCTACGAAAAGAGCCAGCAAAACGCCCAGGACGTCGGAACACGCTTGGAAAAGCTCAAGACCCGGGGAAGAAATAAGGCGCGGGATTAGAAAAAAGAAGCGGATTTTCAGATAAAAATAAAGGGGCTACCAGTAGTTCGCAATAAGAAAAAAAGCTGAAAAAAGAAAAAATCAAACGAAAATTAAGCCGTGGGCTAGACGTGCAAACAACTTACACGAAAAGCCAACGTGCCGACGAGCCTAAAGCTCGCCAACACGGCGTTTGAGCTTGCGCTTGAGACGGCGGCGGCGTTTCTTAACCCACTTCCATCTCATGCGGCCTGATTTTTTCCATTTTCTGGGACGGTAACCCATTGACAAACCTCAGTCTAACATTGAGAGAAACTATTTCTTGGCATGAAGTGTTTAAAAACCGGACGGATGCCGTTCCGGAAACGGTTTGCAATTCATTTCGCCTTGATCAGATGCACCAGACCATCGATGCGCTTGTCCAAATAATTGTGATCCGTTTTGGTTTCCAAGACGCGCTGGAGGTCCTGCACGTCGGTCTTCAATTGCAACGCCTGGCATTCCAAGGACTTTAGGATGCCTTCCAATTGCTTGGATTCCTTAGTCAGGTTCTTTTGGAACCGTGCGGTGTTCTGCAACAGCAACAAGGAAACGACGATGCTGATGCCCAGCAAACCGATGGTCAGTGCATCAAGTTCCGCCACGTCATTTCACTTCCACACGGATGTTGGAATTGAGCGGCTCCAGGGCCACTTGTTTGTCTTTCAACATGAGTTTGCCCGTCGCGGCGGCCAACAATTGTTCGGCTTCCTGGTACGAGGCTTTGGCTTTGGACTTTTCCCGCAATTCCGTCAGGTTCGAATGCAACGAATCCAAATCGTGGACAAGCAGTTCCGAGCGCTGGCGCATCTTGGCAAACGCGACCTCAAGCTCGGTGGCGGTGCGGTAGACGTATACAAACAAGACGGCGGCAACAACCCCGACCAAGCCTGCCAAGTAAGTGACAATGGATATCGGGTCGGCCATGGGAAAGAAGAAAACGAAATGGACGTTTAAATACGTGATGGCACCGCACTGCCGGTAAAAATGAAAAATCGAGCGGGCGTGGGAAAAAAACGCCACCCCATTGGCCCGAAATACGCACGGCTATTGCAATGAAAATCGCCTTCAGATTCATCCATTGGTAATTTTCTTCACAAGCGTCAGAGTTGGGATGACTCATCACAAGGCGGAAGGAATGGTGGCCAAGGGCGTTTAACTGGCTTTAGAAGAAAAAAAGGGGTGTTACACGAGGTAAACCGAAAACCGCATCAAAGACGAAAAGAAAACTGCAACGCCCAACTCATGGACCACAGCACGCCCAACCCATCTGTGTTATCCCGTAATTAGTTCCTCTCTAGGTTTTGGTAAGCTTTTCGTACTTTAAACCCTTACTCACTTTTTGGTTCCAGACTTCAATCGGCGTTTGCCACTCCAAACTCATGTGCAAACGCCGCTCATTGTACGCAGC
>JACRGH010000062.1 GCA_016212375.1 Microcaldota archaeon | reverse complement strand
ATGCTTGTGCGCGAGGTAAAAGCGTGGACGATGCGGAGGAATCAGCAGCAAAAGAGGATTGAATGGACTTTTACCAAACAGAAAGCGGATGAAAAACTAGGAAAATATTATAAGTAAAAATTAATTTGTCATACTACTAGCTGTCCGGCCAAACCAAGCGGCGCTGATTTGGGAGGGCGATGGTGGTGAATCCCGCACGTTGACCTACCATCAATTGCACCGCGAGGTGTCCAAATTTGCCAACGTCCTGAAACATCATGGACTGGGTGCAGGCGACGTGGCCTGTTTGTATATGCCGATGGTGCCGGAGCTTGCAGTGGCCATGTTGGCGTGCGCCCGCTTGGGCGTGGTGCACAGCATCGTGTTCGGCGGATTTTCGGCACACGCCCTTAAAGACCGCATTCAGGATTGCAATGCCAAATTGGTCGTGACGGCGGATGGCGGTTTGCGCGGTGGCAAGGTCGTTGCCCTCAAAGAAAATGTGGATGCCGCGCTGAACGATTGCCCTTCGGTAAAAAATATCGTGGTCGTGCGCGTGCCCAAAATGCCGTTGCCATGAAAGAAGGACGCGACGTGTGGTGGGACGATGTGATGCAGTCCGCAGATGCCCATTGCCCGTGCGAGCCGATGGATTCGGAAGCGCCCCTTTTCATTTTGTACACCTCCGGTACCACAGGCAAGCCCAAAGGCATCTTGCACACCACGGCCGGTTACCTGCTTTATGCGGGTATGACGTTCCAATTCGTCTTTGACAACCGCCCTAACGACGTGCACTTTTGTACCGCGGACATCGGCTGGATTACGGGTCATTCCTACGTGGTCTACGGTCCATTGAGCGTCGGCGCCACCTCCGTGATGTTCGAAGGCACTCCCTTCTATCCGGACGCATCGCGTTTTTGGCAGATTGTGGAAAAATACGGGGTCACGACGTTCTACACCGCTCCGACCGCCATTCGCGCCTTGGCCAAAGCGGGCCCGCAATGGACCCAAAAGAACGATTTGTCTTCATTGCGACTCTTGGGCTCGGTGGGTGAGCCCATCAATCCGGAAGCGTGGATGTGGTACTACAACCATGTGGGCCAAAACCGCGCTCCGGTGGTGGACACCTGGTGGCAGACGGAAACCGGCGGCATCCTCATTTCTCCCTTACCCGGTGCCATACCGCAGAAACCTGGCTCTGCGACCTTGCCGTTCTTTGGAATCGTGCCGAAAGTCTTGCGTGATGACGGCTCGGAGGCGTCCGTGAACGAGGGCGGCTATTTGACGATTTCCAAACCGTGGCCCGGCATGAGCCGTGGCATCTGGGGTGATGCCGAGCGGTTCCAAAAAACATACTTTTCCAAGTTTCCCGGCGTATACTTTACCGGAGACGGCGCACGCAAAGACCAAGACGGATACTTCTGGCTGATGGGCCGGGTGGATGACGTCATCAACATCGCGGGCCACCGCTTGGGAACGGCGGAAATTGAAAGCGCCCTAGTAGCACATCCGGCGGTTGCGGAAGCCGCCGTCGTGCCTCGGCCGCATGACATCAAGGGCCAAAGCATCTACGCCTTTGTCATCCTCAAAGCGGGTCATACCAAAAACCACGGGCTTAAGGACGAACTCATCGCCCATGTGGCTAAAGAAATTTCAGCCATTGCAAAGCCCGAAGTCATCCACTTTGCCGACGACTTGCCCAAGACTCGTTCCGGAAAAATCATGCGCCGGATTCTCAAAGCCATTGCAGCTGGTGAAAAAGACGTCGGGGACGTGACGACCTTGGCGGACCCGACGATTGTGAAGATGTTGCAGGAAAGCCGGGAAGATTGATGGCGGACGCTTTCGAATATATAAAAAATGAACGCTTTATTTTTCAATTTCCGGCCTTTTGTGTTCCTCTATTTTACGCTCGCCGCTGCTTTTCTCCGTCTGACTTTTTTTCCGCATTTCCAAAAAGAGCCAGCCGAGGGCTCCGCTTAAGAGGATGAGGGCCGCGGACGCGGGGAACCATGGGAACGAACCGGTCATTGGAACTGCGACCAGGACATAATATGAAAAGCCCGGACTCACGGCCCGGTAGCGCCCGCCGCCTAGGGACTCCACGGCCAACTCAGTCTCGGCGCTTTCCGGCGTTAGCGTTGTCGCTTCAAACCGGTAGAGCTTTAACAAAACGTTTGTGGACGCGTCGGTTTTATTTTTGGATGACACGTTGAAGATGAACGTGACGTTGGCGACTTTCCCTTCAAGTCCGCCGCTCGGTGTTACCTCGAAGGCGCCCAAAACGTTGGCATCATTGCCTTCTTTAGAAAAAACGAACCGACCCCATGTGGTACCTGACGCGTTTTCTATGGAATCGATGAACACGCTTTGGCCGGGAAGGACTGGATAATCCACTTGGATTTTCAACGACTCCAGGGCCGTTTTTTGCTCAATCGCCAAAGAGGTCCAGACTTCGGCGGGTTTGCTGGGCGTCAAGTCGTCCAAAATCGAGCCGGTTTTGGGTGCCGGGTTCGTGGCTTTCGGCAGATCATCGAGTATAGAGCCCGTTTGGGGCCGTGATGGTGATTTGGGTAAGTCATCCAGAATGGAGCCGTTGCTTGGTGAATCGCCGGAAGTGACTGCCGGTGGCAACGATGGAAAACCTTGCGGAAGCCCAGGATGATCGGTTAGCGCGTCGGGCGTTGGGTTCTTGATTCTTGCGCCATTGAATGGTGCGGGCGATGCGCGTACATTCAGGGTAGGACGCGGGGTTGGGATTCCGGGGGATATCGTCGGCAGTAATGAGGGGTTGGGGCTGTTTGCGGGCGTGAGGGATGCCAACGGCAAAATCGGACCGGACGACGCCGCGATCGGGCTTGGCGTAGGCGTGGCGCTTTGTTTTGGGGTAACCTGTTCCACCGGGGGTTTGGTCATGGCGCACGCGTCCCCAATTCCAACGGCCGAGCCTTTGTCGTAATCACAAAAAAATTCGGAACCGTCGGATAATTTCAACGTGAACGTGACGACGCCTTCTTGTATTGGTTCAACTCCGTCCGGATAGGGCAGGCAACTGCCTTGGCCGCTTGGATGTTCCCAATCCAGTTGGAATTCGTATATCCCGCTAGTTATCTCGGATTGGCTGAATCCTTCTTCGCCATTGTAATCGTCCCAATACTTTCCACAGGTGCTTGTGACGTGCCAAATGTGGTCAATCGGCTGCTGTCCGTAGGTGGTCGCCGTGACCTGGAAAAACGACAGGGGCGTCTGGCCGGGGACGGATTGTATCGCGCTGACGTGCGCCGTTTGGGCCGCCGCGAACGATGCGCTTACCACCAATAGTGCGAACAGGGACAACGCAAACGGGACTCGCATCGTACCCACCAGCTTTTTTGTCCTATTTTAACATTTTGGCAAGACGGGCGGGCCTTTGTCGTGGATGCCTTTTCTTTTTTTCTTCGGCTTTGTGTTGGATGGAATTGGCGGCGAGGTCGGCGGAAGCCTCCTTTTGGGCAATTTCCATCCCGCCGGCTTTACGTAACCAATATAGATTTCAGTTGACTCTCTACCTGTTCTTCATCTGCATAAGAAATCCCCGAAAGGATTTCGTCCGTGCATCCGGAATACCGACTGAGTCATCATACGCATTCGATGGTGCCGGATGGCGCATAAGAGGGTTTGGATGGGGGTCCAGAGGGTTTCAGACGCCTTTTGTTTTTTTCTTTGGATTTTGGGCGTGCTTTTTTTGGATGATTCGGGCCACCGCTTTTGGCACGGCGTTTTCCCAATCGTTTTGCCATTTGCGGATGCGTTTTCCTTCCAGCCGGTGCCGCCGGACCATGGGGCCTCCGCGATAGAGTATGCCGCACTTCCGGAGGTGTTTTTGCACCCGCCCGTTGTTGGTGAATACGAAGTCAAACGTTTTTCGGGGGACCGCTTTGAGCAACGCTTGGACCCATTGGGCGTCGGAGGCGAACGGAATGAATGCGAATTCCATTTTCTTTTTTTGGAATGAGGCTTGGATCATTTTTTTCCGCTCATCTGCCGAAAACGGGTTGTCTTCGTTTTGAAGGTCGGCACATCCGATGGCCACGATGACGTTGTAACGGCCCAGTAGGCGCTTAAGGACGTGGTAGTGGCCGTTGTGGAAGGGCTGGAACCGTCCCGGAAATACGACGGTCAGGCGCTTGGCGGTCGCTTTTGGCTTTGACTTGTTTGCCGGGGGCTTGGCCTTTGCGTTTGACGTTTTCGTTTTTTTCATTTTTCCCAACGCGCTTTGAGGTATTTTTTTCCGTTTTTTGATTTCGTGCGGATTCGGTCTGCCGGTTCGGTCAGTTACGAACCGTCCTGAACTTTCTGTACAGCTCTTCGGCTTTGGTCTTGCTTTCCGCGTTGACGTCAATGACGACCAGTCCTTTGAGCGGTTGGCCGTAGCAAATCTTCCCTTCCTTGGCTTCGCGCAACAGGGGGATGACCGCCAAATCTTCTTCCCCGATGACGAACAGGTCCACCGGTTTTGGGCTTGCCACCGCTTTGGTTATGGCTTTTTCCAAGGAAGGCGTGATGTGGCCGGCGGGGTTGACGGCCGCCATTTTCTCACCGTAAAGCGTGTCAAAGAAAGCGGCTTGTTTGGGCGGCAAAGGCTTGCGACGGGTTTTCAGGTCGAAGATTCGGATGTGGGGGGCAATGCCGAGTTTGAAAAGCGCTTGGACTGTGGCATCCCCGACGGCATAGACTTTTCCGTTTTGTCTTTGGCCTGGGTGGTCAGGGCCCGCACCGGTAAGTTCGGCTTTGAGTTTGGCCCGCTCCTTGGCACTTGACCGAAACAGCGTACCCATCGGCTTCTTGAGGGCCAATTTGAGGGCGGGGGTGATGGTTTTCATAAATGGTCCAGGCATCCGTCAAATATATAGCGCTTGATGTTTCTTGGCCTAGTGATGGAAACGCCCCTTCGACCACCTAAAACATTGGGTGAATTTGTTCATCGTTATGGTCCGGCCCATGGTCAAGATCCAATCTCGAACATGGCATTGTCCGCCGAACTAGTACGCCCTTTAGGCGATTTGCTTCATAATATGCTGGACTTATCCGATGGCAAAGGTTACTTGGTCCTTTTTCCACTAACTGAAGCGGCACCCGCTTACCAGTTTGTTCGTGGCTTTTTTGAGCGGGTTTCTCCATATGCTCGCTGTCGCTTGTTACCCACGCCCCGTATGGATGGCCGGACTCGAAATGTTGCTCATTTGGTCGATGGGTTTTTGCCAACGCTTACGCCTGTGATTAATCCCGGTGTCAAGCATGTCCGCATGGTGGACGCCACCGATATCGGACGTACGACGCGTTTAGTCCAAGCAACTTTAAAAAAACTGGATTATCGCGGTTCGTTTGTCGGACCTTTTGACGTGCTCTTCCGTAAGATTGAACGACACGTCGAGCTTTCTGACCTTTTGGTTAATCAACCGCTTCGAGGGCCTTCGGTTTGGAGAACGTCACGTTTGGGTTGGGGAAAGGACAATTCTGGGCGCGTGTCCAATCTGCTGAACCACGAAATGGATCCAATGATTCGGGATGAACTCATCCGCCGCCGAAATATGCTTTACCATTTGGGTTTATTGTACGGCGATGTCTATTCCAAGTTGGATGATGCGTCCTGATTTTCACCGGCCACTTCGCCTCAATCGCTTTTAAGGCGGTTGTTGGTCACCTTCTATGCGGTTGGTTTGTTGGCGGTCGAATTCATGCCATCCAACCTGTCACTTGTTGAACCTTCCCATGACCCTCCTCCAACACCAAGACGTTTTGTCCAAACTCGGCTACTCCGAGCTAAATCCCTTGCAGCGGCACGCCGTTTCAGAGGGTTTTTTAGAGTCGCCCCGGACTTTGGTCTGCGCGCCCACTGCCTCCGGAAAGACCCTTTTGGCCTTGTTGGCGATGGTGACGCATTTTGCCTCCTCGAACAAACCAGTTTTTTATGTCGTGCCCCTGCGCGCGTTGGCATCGGAAAAGCACCGGGAATTCAAGCAGTCCTTGGCGTCGTTTGACAAAACGGTAGGCCTCAGTACCGGCGACTTTGATTCGTCGTCTTCCGAGTTGGGCGGCTTTGACGTTTTGATTATGACCTCGGAAAAGCTGGATTCCTTGTTGCGCCATGACAAAACTTGGCTTCAGAAGGCCGGTTTGTTCATTTTCGATGAAATCCACCTATTGGCCGACGGCTCGCGCGGTGCGACTCTTGAAATGGTGCTGACCAAGGTCAAGCGCTCCGAAGGCAAAATATTGGGCCTTTCCGCCACGGTGTCTAATGCCCCACAATTGGCCCAATGGCTCGGTGCCAAATTAATCCAAAGCGATTACCGCCCGACCCCTTTGGTCATCGGTTTGTGCGACGGCGAACAATTGCATATGGAGGACGGCCCGGTTCTGGACGTGACGGAGCCCGCTGTTTTGGACCTTGCCAAGCTTGCATTGAAGGAAAAGAACGGCAAAGGCCAGGCGTTGTTTTTCGTGGCGACCCGACCGTCCACGCAGGCGCTGGCAAAGCTTCTTGCAACGGTAGTGCGGCCCCGCCTTTCGGCTGAAGAATTGGCGCAGTGCAAGGTCCTGTCGGAGAAAGTGCTCAAAGCCTTGCCCGTTCCAACCCATCAATGCCGCCTGTTGGCAGAGTGCGTGGCCCAAGGCGTGGCGTTCCATCACGCCGGATGCGAGGGGACCCAGCGGGCTTTGGTGGAGGATGCGTTCAAGCACACGCGTTGCATCAAGATCATCGCCGCTACCACGACCTTGGCCGTGGGCTTGGACATGCCAGCATCCTGGGTGGTGGTTCGGGATTTGAAGCGGTTTTCCGGGGGCTTTTCCGATTATATGAGCAAGATGGAAGTTGCACAAATGACAGGTCGGGCCGGCCGGCCGCGCTTTGACACCAAAGGCGTCGGTATCTTGATGTGCCAGCCGCGGGAACTGCGGGCGGTGCGGGATAAATATGTTTTCGGCAAATTGGAGGACTTGTACTCGCAGCTTTCCTCGGAACCCACCCTCCGATTTCATGCCCTTGCGTTGGTCGCGTCCGGGTACGCCGGTTCGTTCGAGAAACTGTTCGAGTTCTTCCACTCCACCTTCTACGCCCACCAGTACGGCGATGTGCAACAATTGTTGGCTGTTGTCGAGAAAGTGGTCAACCAGCTGAAGGACATGGACTTCATCCGCGAAAAAAAGGGTCTTTTGTTGGCCACTCCGGCGGGCAAGCGCGTGGCCGAGCTTTACGTCGACCCCCTCTCGGCACACGGCTTCATCCAATCCATGGGCCGCAAGTTGGATGATATGGGTTTCTTGATGGTCCTGCAAAAAGCCACGGAATCACGGCCGTTGTTGACGGTCAAGCGTGCGGAAGAGCAAATTCTTTGGGATGAGTGGTTTGAATCTGTGGCTGGAACTGAGAATTCGGCCGGCTCCGATGACATCGAGGCGTTGCAGCGTTTCAAGGGCGCCAAATTGTTGCAGGCCTGGATAACTGAGAAAACCGAAGATCAGATTTATGAAGGGCTGGACGTGCCGCCGGGTGTGGTGCATGCCAAAGTCAAAATCCAAGAGTGGCTCGCGTATTCCTACTCGGAACTGGCTTACCTTCTAAACCAGTCCACCGCTTTAAGCATCGCCCGCCCGATGCGTAAACGCCTCCAATACGGTGTGAAGGGTGAGTTGTTGCCCCTCATTTCTATTCGAGGTGTCGGCCGCGTCAGGGCACGGCGGTTGTTCGACAAAGGTATCCACACTAAGGAGCAGGCGGAAGCGCTGGGGGATGAAAAGTTGAAAGAACTTTGGAAGGATGGCGGCGCTACCAATGCCCGTACTGGTCAAATCGGAAATGACCAAGACGAATCGGGATTGCAGACGAAGTTCGGGCGCTAATTTTTTTAGGATTCGGTTTAGGTTTTTATCGCTTGATTTTGTTGAGCTCTTTCAAGGCGTCATCCACGTCGCTTTTTAGGCTCAAGAGGCGTTTTTCCACGTCCTGGTGCGCATCCGCCTTTTTCGACATGGCGTTGCGCAAGTCGGTTTGGCCCGATTCGACCCGGCTGATTTTGGTGACCAAACCTTGCAAGCGTTGGCGGTCCTGGAATTGTTTTTGGGTTGTCAACGTCTTCATCTGGCCGGAAAGCTGTTGGTGGAAGGCGTGGAGTTTTACTGCCGCATGAAGGCGCTCCAGATGCGCTTGTGCCAAGATGGCGCGCTGTTGCGCTTTTTTCTCATCGCGATGCGCCTGATGGTGGACGTCCAGCTGGTCGTGCATCTTCTTGAGGTTTTCCTTCTGCCGGTGCATGACGGCGTGCCCCAACAATTCCATCAAAAAGCCCATGGAAGCAACAACGCGGCGGGCGTATAAAAACACGGAGTAGTGGGTGCGTTTTGCTCACGTCCCGGCGCAAGACATCCGGACCATTGGACTTCGGGCGGGATTGGCGTTGCGGTTTTGGTGCCTGCAATAGCGGTGCTCGTGCCGCCGTCAAAACCTTTTTAATATAAGACGTCCAATATATGTCCCGTGCGTTCGCAGTCGTATTGCGCATCCGCGTGTGCATGCGTTTGTATCAATCTGCTTGACGCTGAAGGGGTGAAAATCAATGAACGGTCCGGGTTGCGGTTGTTGCTAAATTCCCAACTTTTCTTTTTCCTTTTTATTTTTCTGAATTCTTTCTTTCATTTTCTTCCTTTTTTCCCTTTTCTCTTTTCGTTTTCTTTTTTTGCGCCTTCTCTTCCCTTAGCGTCCGCTCTGTTTTTGCATCCCTTTGCCGCACGCCTCTTCCAACGCTTCAAACGCCTTCACGGCATCGCTTCTGCGGACGACGATGTTCGTATCGGTGTAACATGATGAACTTTCCAGCACGTTGATGCCTTTGCGCGCCAATGCGTCCAATACGGCGGCATAGACGCCCGGCACCTCCTCGATTTCCTCTGTGGACGACAATTGCAAGAGGCACAGGCCTTCCAGCGTCTTGAGCGCATGATTGGAAAGTTTTTTTTGGACCGCTGCGATGCTCTCAGTCGGGCCAATCAGCGTCATGCTCGTGAAGCTGACCACCACCGAGAGCATCCGCTCATCTTGAAGCGCGAAAACCGCGCGGTGCGCCTGCGGGTTGTTCTCCAACACCAGCACCGACACGTCATCCTGCAGCCGGATGGCCGAGCGGGACAGCACCTTACTGGTGCGCTGGGCCATGCGGGCGCCTTGTTTTTGTTGGTCTTGGGCCCAACGCGTCACGGCGATTTTGACGGCTAATGGTGGTAGTTTTAGTTTTTTGCAAAGCTGCGCCGCGATGGCCGAACGGTTGGCGATGCCCAATTCGATGGCTTTGGTGTAATGCACGTCGGCGGCCAATTCGGCAAAGACGCGGGAGGCGGCGGACGTCTTTGTGTGGGCATATTTTTTGCGCCGACTTTTGGCCGCTTTCCGTGCGTGTTTTTTGTTTTGTACCATTTGAAACACTTTTTGTCTCTTCTGTATCAATTTGCGCATAAGGTTAATATAATCTATTGCCCCCGATTTTGTTCCGCGTTTGGGCGTTTTCCGTTCATGCCTCCGTCGGCATTTTGGTGTTTGCCGTCGTGCCTGTTCGCGTGTCAATTTCAGGTGGTTATCCCGATGGATTTGCTTTCCCAGATTAAACAAAGTCCGAACATTTCCGAATATTTGGCATGTAAAAAAGTCGTCTTGGCCTATAGCGGGGGCTTGGATACGTCCATCTTGTTGACGTTGTTGCAGGACTTGGGCATGCAGGTGGCAACCGTGACCGTGGATTTGGGCCAAAAAGAGTACGCCGCACAGGGCATGGAACAAGCCAAGCAAAAGGCGCTGAAGTTGGGTGCCATAACCGCTGACGTCATTGAAGGCAAAGAGGAGTTTGTTAAGGACTACGTCACGCCGGCGGTCAAAGCCAATTGTTTGTACCAGGGGGTCTATCCGTGTTCCACGGCCCTTGGACGGCCCCTGATTGTCAAATACCTAGTCGAGGCCGCGCACAAAATCGGCGCGGACGCCATCGTCCACGGCAGTACCGGCAAAGGCAACGATTACCTCCGTTTTGAAGTGTCGGTCAAAGCCTTGGCCCCGGAACTCAAGGTCCTGGCGCCGGTTCGGGACTGGCAATTGAACCGTGACGAGGAAATCGAATACGCGTTTGTTAAAGGCATTTCGGTTCCGGTGAAAAAAGGTACGGGTTACAGCGTGGATGCCAACTTGTGGGGCCGCTCCGTCTGCGGCGGACCCATTGAAATCGAGGACCAAGAGGTTCCAGAAGACGCGCTGGATTGGGTTAAGCCTCTTCTGAAGACTCCAGATGTGGCCCAAATCTTGACGCTCCATTTCACGCACGGTATTTTGTGCGGCGCCGACTTGGATGGCCAAAAAATGCCCCTGGTGGGAGCGGCTTTGATCGAAGAGCTCAACCGCTTATGTGGCAAGCACGGCATTGGCATTATTGACCACATCGAGGATCGCGTCATCGGGCTGAAAAGCCGCGAATACTACGAATGCCCCGCCGCCTTGGTCGTCATCGCTGCGCATGCCGACTTGGAAAAAGTCTGCCTGCCTAGGGAGTTAAACCAACTCAAAAGCATGATGGACCAAAAATTTGCCGAATATGCCTATGGCGCGTTGTGGCACTCGCCGGTAATGGATGCGACCAACGCATTCATGGACGCGACGCAAGCCAACGTCATCGGCTGGGTCAAAGTCAAATTGTTCAAAGGGGCCGCGCACATCATCGCGCGCAAGGCTCCGGACGGCCAGTACCAGCGGGTCCGGGCTACCTATGGCAAGAACAGTTCCTTTGACCAAGCGGATAGTAACGGGTTCGGCGCGTTGTACGCATTGAGCACGAAGACCGCGCGTCATCCGCATTGGATGGCCGATAAATCGGGCAAGTAACCGGAAATACGAAAAAATCGAAACGCAAAACGAAGTGAAAACTCCTGTATGGCTTCCTCCAAAAAAACGCAACCTGTGCCCGCGTCCGTCCAGCCGCGCCATTTTCGGTCCGTGACGGACCTGAGCCAAATCGAACTTCGCGAAGTGCTGACAATGGCTGACGCGCTCAAAAAAGACCCGCTTTCCCATCGGCATGACTTGGACGGCAAATCGCTTGCGTTCTATACTGAAAAGACCAGCACCCGAACGCGGCTGTCGTTTCAGGCCGCCATCCAACAATTGGGCGGGAACTTCATGGACATGGCAGGAAGCCAGTTCGGTGCCGGAAAGGAAGACGTGTCGGATACGGCGCAGATGGTCGGCCTGTATTCGGACTTTTTGGCGGCACGGGTGTTCAAGCACTCCTTGCTAAGTGAACTTGCGGCCTCTTCGTGTATTCCCGTCATCAATGCCTTGTCCGATGTAGAGCATCCCTGTCAGGCGCTGGCGGACGTGCAGACCATTTTGGCGCACAAAGGACCCCGCGCCATCGTGGCGTACGTGGGCGATGGCAACAACGTGGCCGCATCGTTGGCGTTGGCGTGCAGCATGCTGGGCTTGCGTTTTCAGATTGCGACGCCGAAAGGATACGAACTCAAAGCCGATATTTTGGCCCGTTGCCGCACCTTTGGCGATCTGGTCCATGTGGGCCACGACCCGAATGCCGCCGTCAAAGGCGCGGACGTGATTTACACCGATGTGTGGGTCAGCATGGGTGATGAAAAAGAAAAGGACGCACGCGTTAATGCCTTTGACGGGTTCCAGGTGGACGCCACTTTGATGAAACGTGCCAATCATGGCGCCATCTTCATGCATTGCCTGCCGGCCCAAAAAGGCATGGAAGTCAGCAAAGAGGTTTTTGACAGTTCAGCAAGCGTGGTTATCGATCAGGCGGAGAACCGCCTACATGCTCAAAAAGCCCTGTTGCTTTTCTTACATGGGGAAAAAAATTGTAACGCAATTCAAAAATGACAAAAACCTCCGAGTCGAATTCAGGGTTTCTGATTTAATTATTTGAGGCATTTTCATGGTTGAAAAAAAGGACAACAAACTCTGGGGCGGCGCGTTTTCCAAGCAGCCGCGCGCTGACGTGATTGATTACTGCGCGGGCTTTGACGCGAAAAGCTTTGCCGCGTTGGACTCCTTCTTGCTTCCGTACGACTTGCAGGTCAACGAGGCGCACGCCGAGATGTTGTGCGGCCAAGGCATCCTGACGCAACGCGAGCTTTCTGAGCTGAAGGCCGCCTTGAACGAGGCTCGTAAAAAAGGCGTTTCCCTTGAAGGCTTTGAAGACGTCCATTCCGCGGTCGAGCACTTCCTGACGCAACGCACGCCCGCCGGCGCAAAAATTCATTCCGGCCGAAGCCGCAACGACCAGGTCGCAACGGATACGCGGCTCTATCTCAAAGACCACGCGCAACGCTGGGTCAAGGACTTGGCCGCTTTAATTGGGCAGTTGGAGCGAACCGCAGCAACGCATGCCAAAACCGCCATGCCCGGTTACTCCCACCACCGCACGGCCGTGCCCTATACCTATGGTAAATGGTTGCAGGCCTATGCCGAGGCGTTCAAACGCGACGTGCAGGCTTTCCAACAATGGATTGAACTGTACGACGTCTGCCCGCTGGGTGCGTGTGCCGGATTTGGCACGCACTTTCCCATCGCCCCCGCCATTACGGCCAAAAAACTAGGCTTTGCCAAACCCTTTTCCAATACCTTGGACGCCGTTCAGCAGCGCGGCGAGGCGGAAGCCGCGTACGTTTTTTGCATAGTGCGCGCCATGAACCACGCCAGCCAGTTAGCGGAAACGTTCATGGTGTTGTCCATGCCGGGAATGGAGTTGTTCAAATTGCCGGAAGAATTCTGCACCGGTTCCAGCGTCATGCCGCATAAGAAAAATCCGGACTTTTTGGAAGCGACCAAAGCCAAAGCATCGCTTGCGCAGGCCTCGCTTCTGCAGCTCACGGATGCGACAAAAAATGCTTTCACGGGCTACAACCGCGATTCGCAATGGACCAAATCGGCATTGTTTCGGGCGCAAGTCGAGTGCGAACCGATGCCCAAACTGATGGCCGATTTCATTTGTGGCGTGGTGCCGAATAATGAAAAATTGGCCGCGTTGTGCGAGCCGTTGGACGCGACGGCTCGAGCCGAAAAATTGGCCATGGAAAAAGGCATCCCCTTCCGCCTGGCGAAGCAGGAAATCGAAAAACAGCTCAAGGAAGCCGATACCAAACGCAAAGGCACGAAAATCTAATCCGTGGTTTTTTGTTTATGGTTTTCCGTACGCTTCATGAATTGATCGCCATCGACACCCAGAACCCGGGCGCGGACTACACCCGCATCCAGGACTACCTCCGGACTGCCTTGAAGTCCCGCGGTGCGCGGGTCCAAATCGTGGCCGGCAACGTCCTGGGCACGTGGGGTGACAAACCCAAACTGATGTTCAATGCGCATATGGACACGGTGCGCGCGAGCGGCTGGACTTCAGACCCGCTCAAAGCCCGCGTCCAATCCGAACGGACCTATGGATTGGGCGCGTGCGACACCAAGGGCAGTATTGCGGCCATCTTGGAAGCGGTGGCTTCGGCTCACGTCCATCGCGGAAAAAAAAATATTGACGGACTTGCAAATTCGGCCGTCTTGTTTTCCATGGACGAAGAATGCGGCAGCCCCACCGGCGCGGCATCGTTTTTCAAAACCGCTCTCGGCAAATCATTGGCCCGCAACCTCAAAGCCGCCGTGGTGATGGAGCCGACGCAAAACCGCGTCATCGTGCGCCATCCCGGCTATGTCCAGTTGGATTTGCAGTTCAAGGCTCCAAGCGGTCATTCCTCCAGCCACCGCCCGAGCGCGGCAAGCCAGGCCATTGATGCGTTGTACGCCATTAAGCGCCATGCCGCGTGGAACGTCAACGTGGCCGGTCTCTCGGCGGCAACGGTTGGCGCCAACATCCGCTCTCCTTCGTGCCTTACCAATATTTCCATCCGCAGCTTCCAATCCCCGCAACGGGTCATCGCCGCGGTCAAATCCCATCTGCCGCCAAACGCGACCCTGTCGGTCAAACAAGCCGAAGGCCCGTTGGACAACAAAAAACCGTTTGTGCCTTCCCGCCTGAATGTGCCCTATTGGACCGATGGTGCCACCTTTGCGGCAGCCGGCGTCAATGCGGTGGTCTATGGTCCAGGTTCCATTGGCCAGGCGCACCAGCCTGACGAATTCGTAACGCACGCCAGCCTGCAAAAAGCCGTATTGTTCCTTGAAAAAAAAATGAAAACCGTTGGAGCTTTTGAATCCTGATGAAAGACGTTGTCCTCAATGCGTTGCGCATGTTCGGACTTGACCGCGAGGTGGCGCTTTTCCACCGTGCGTTTGCCAAAGTCCCGGCGCACCGCTTCGCCGTGATCAAGCTGAGCGGCAAGACGCTAGAGGCCATGTCCAATGCCATTGCGGAGGATTTGGCCTTTTTGTCAAGCTTAGGCCTGACGCCGATCGTGGTCCACGGCGCCGGCTCCCAGATTGACCGGGAATTGCAAAAACGCGGTATCCCCATAGAAAAAGTCAACGGCTTGCGGCTCACCGATGAGCGGACCATGGCCGTGGTGCAAAACGTGCTCAACGGCGTCAGTGCCAAACTCGTTGCGTCCATCAACAAAAAAGGCGGCCGCGCGGTAAATGCCAACGGCCTCAACTTGGTGCACGCCTCCAAGTTGCTTCCGGTTTCTGGCCGGGATTTGGGTCGCGTGGGCCAAGTGGATTCGATTGATGCTGCCGAGCTTCGCAGCCTCTGCCAATCTGGTGTCATCCCCGTTTTGGCATCCATGGCCAAAGGCTCCGACGGCTGGTACAACGTCAACGCCGACACCCTGTCGCGTCAGGTGGTGCGTCACATCAAGCCGCAGAAGTTCATCCTGATTACCTCCACCGGCGGCATCCTGGATGCCTCCGGAAAAATCATCTCCACCATTGACGTGCAACGGGAGTTGCCTCAGATGCTCCAATCGGGCCTGATTACCGAGGGCATGAAAGTCAAGGTCGGAGAAATCAAACGGTTGTTGGACGAAGTGCCGCAAACGGTGGTGGAAATCTGCGCACCGGACAAATTATTGCAGGAACTGTTCACCATCAAAGGCTCCGGGACGCTCTTGCGGAGTGGCGCCAACCTGGTTTCGGCCCGCTCGTTCCGTTCCTTGAACAGTAGTGCCATTCGTCAGTTGTTGGAAGAAAGCTTTGGCAAAAAACTGGTTGCCGATTATTTCCGCCAGTCGGTGGAACTTGTGCTCTTGGAAAAATCGTACGCCGGCGTCGCCATAGTCAAGACGCTTAACGGCGAGCATTATTTGGACAAATTCGCCATACGCCAAAAGGCGCAGTCCACCGGTTTATCCAAGATCATCTGGCAGGAAATCAAACGCGCGTATCCGCAGCTGATTTGGCGCTCATCCGTCAACAATCCGGTGAACCCTTGGTACCTCAAGCAGGCGGACGGCGCCCACAAACAGGGCGGCTGGATTGTGTTTTGGTACGGGACCAAACCCTCCGCGGCTACCATTCAGAACGTTCTTAATCTGCCCAAAACCATGGTAAGCGCATGAAACCGGTCGCCTCACTTCATTTGAAAAAAGAGCGCGCGCATTTGAAATCCGGGCCCCATGTTGACGCTCATGCAAGCTTACGAACGGTTCCAGCAAAGTCGGGTTCGTATTCCAGCACTCCGGGTAACTCTTCTTCCGTTCAAAACTCCGGTTTTTCCGATTCGCGCTTTTTGATGAATACTTACGCCCGCTATCCGGTTTCATTGGTGTCAGGAAATGGTTGCCGCGTGTGCGACAAAACCGGCAAGACTTTTTTGGACATGATTGGCGGTATCGCCTGCGTCCCGTTGGGTCATGCGCATCCACGATTTGTCGAATCTGTTCAACGGCATGCCTTGGGTCTGACCAATGCGAGCAACTTATTCCACACGGAAAACGCCGCTCGGCTTGCTGGCAAGCTGTGTGCGATTTCCGGCATGGACCGTGCTTTTTTTTCCAACAGCGGCACCGAAGCCAATGAAGCCGCATTGAAGCTTGCCATGGCGGCTACGGGCAAGAAGCGCTTCATCGCCTGCACCGATGCCTTTCACGGCCGCTCGTTGGGTAGCCTGTCCGCCACGTTTGAGCCCAAATACCGAAAACCCTTTGAGCCGCTCTCGCCTCCCGTTGACTTTGTGCCCTATGGCGACGTTGCTGCCATCAAGGCCGCGCTGACACCCCGGACCGCGGCCGTTATTGTGGAGCCGATTCAAGGCGAATCGGGCGTCATTGTCCCACCTGAAAACTATTTGCTCGAACTGTTGGAGCTGTGCGAATCCAAGGACGTGCTGCTCATCGCAGATGAAGTCCAAAGCGGCAACGGCCGAACCGGAACCTATTTTGAATATTTGTCGCATGGAGGCGGCCGCTTCAAACCGCATATCGTGACCACTGCAAAAGGCTTGGCCAACGGCTTGCCCATCGGCGCCACCTTGGCACGCGGAATTGATTTGGACTTCAAACCCGGACAACACGGCTCGACCTTTGGCGGCAATTCCTTTGTCACGGGTGTGGCATCGGATGTTTTGGACCTTTTGCAAAAAGAAAAGCTCATGGAAAATGCCGTCCTGCAGGGCAACCGCATCCAGGCCGCCATTTCCCAGATGAACAAAAAATCCGTTTCCGCCGTCCGGGGCAAAGGCCTGATGATTGGCATCCAGATGGATGGTGCGGCAAAGCCCGCGATGGAGGCGCTCCGCCCCAAGGGCGTGTTGGTTAACGTGGCGCACGATTGTGCTATCCGGTTATTGCCGCCCTTGGTCCTATCCAATAACGACGTCAACGAATTTGTCGGCGCGTTCAATGAAGTTGTGGTTTAAGATGCTCAAGTCCGTTTCTTCTCA
The DNA here is from genome assembly GCA_016212375.1 of Microcaldota archaeon. GTDB lineage: Archaea > Micrarchaeota > Micrarchaeia > Norongarragalinales > Norongarragalinaceae > JACPGT01. Next base: position 6,562 of record JACRGH010000062.1, on the reverse strand, counting down.
CATGTCGAAATTTAATCGGAATTCGGGGTTTCCATGGCAACTGCCGTAGTCTTCGGCGCGTCCGGCTTTGCAGGCAACGAATTGGTCCGGCTGTTGGCTTTCCACCCCGAAGTGGACGGCGTTGTCGCGGTGAGCCGCGAGCATGCCGGAAAGTCCGTCCACGCACTGTACCCGGATTCCCCACCCAATTTGCACGTCATCTACGACACGCTGACTTTTGAGCAGGCCAATGAGGCGGACGTGGTGTTTTTGGCCATACCCGGACCCGATGCCAAAGACGCCGCCGTTTCGTTGCCCAACGTGCGTGTGATTGACTTGAGCCCCGCGCATCGCTTTGACGATTCGTTCACGTACGGCTTGCCCGAGGCGAACCGGGACGCCATCAAAACCGCCAAAAAGGTGGCCAATCCCGGCTGCTACGCCACGGCGTGTGTCTTGGCGGCTTTGCCACTCGTGTCAGGATCACCAAGCGCTAATGGTCCTGTCATACACGCCGCAACCCATCCACCGGCGGCTATTGCGTTTGATTGCAAAAGCGGCTACTCCGGCGGCGGCAAGAACAAGCAATATGACTACGTGGAAAACGTGGTCCCGTATGGTCTGAACGATCATTACCAGCTTCCGGAAATTTCCAAATTCGTCAAACGGCCGTTTACCTTTGCGCCCCATGTGGTCAACGCCTTCCGCGGCCTGGTTGCCACGGTGCACGTCATGGGTTTGGACGGCTCATTTGGGACCACGGAATTACTGGCCGCCCGCTTCCAAGATTATTACAAAAACGAGTTGATGGTCACGCTTACCGGACCACTCGCCAGCGGCGATATGACGACGGCTCCGAATCCCTATCCGGCTCCCACGCTCAAATCCGCCGCTTTCACCAATGGCGCCCACATCGGCGGCTTCTCCTCCGACGGCCAAAATACCGTCTTGGTCTGCGCCATCGACAACCTATTGAAAGGTGCCGCATCACAGGCGGTGCAGAACATGAATTTGATGATGGGGTGGACGGAGACGGACGGGCTGTTGCAATAAACTACTCCTTCATTTTTTCTCGAATCATCGGGGCGTCTAAAATGTGGTGCGTGGGAATCGGAATCCGATTCAAACCGTTCATTTCGTAATATTCCCTTAAATCCGCCCGTTGTTTTCCGCGGATGATTGGCACTTCGTTGGGAAATAGCGGCACCCGCTCAAATATGTCGGTTATTTTCCGGGTCCGATTCATTGAAGGCACGGTAAATCCTTGGCGCCGCAGCGTCTTGAATACCCGCCGGATGGCCAATGCCGGAACCGTTTCTTCCAACTCTTTTTTCCGTTCCTTAGTTGCCGTCGTGTAGTCATCCAAGTAGAGTTTGAGGGCGTCCGGTGTTCCGTCGCCTGCCACTTCACGGAATTCGATGTTCAGAACGCCGTTTTCTTTCAACGAATTCAACGTGTTTTCAAGACCGACGATGTTGACCGCGTGATGCAACCCGTACCGGGATTGGATGACGTCGAACGTATCCGGAATCACGATTTCCTCGATGTGGCCCCGAATCCAATGTTTGTTCAATTCCTCATGTTCGGGCGGATGCAGTGACAATCCCCATGATGAAACATTGTCCATTTTTGACGCATGCAGGACCCCGTTGCCAAAACCGGCGCCCAGATCCAAGAACATGCATGGCTTTTTTGGGTCCGATATTCGGGTTTCAATATGGTGGAGCGTGTCCGGCTCCAATAGGCCGTGGATGTGCCAATATTCATCGAAATCCTGGGTTTTCATGTGCCTGGCGAAGTTTCTTGCCAAATCCGTGGGAAGGTTCTCGAAGATTTTCCTTCTTACGATTTCGATGGCCATGATGCATCCGCTAGACTTTTGTCAAAATAAAGCGTTTCGGCCCCTTAGCCTTTGAACCGGCTCTGAACGAAGTCCCAGTTGACGACGTTCCACCAGGCTTTGATGTAGTCGGCGCGTTTGTTGAAGTAGCGGACGTAATACGCATGTTCCCATACATCACAGCCCAACAATGGTATTTTGCCTTCGCTTAACGGCGTGTCCTGATTGGCGGTGGAGACGATTTCCAAGGTGCCTTTGTTGCTTACGAGCCAGGCCCAACCCGAACCGAATCGCGTAAGTCCGGCGTTGGCGAACTGTTCCTGGACTTTGTCAAACCCGCCGAACTTTTCTTTGATGGCGTCACCGAGGTTTCCGCTGGGCGAGCCGCCCTTTCCCGGGCCCATCATCTGCCAAAAAAGCGAGTGGTTGTAATGGCCGCCGGCGTTGTTGCGAACGGCGTTGCGCTTGTCGTCCGGCGTCTTGGACAGGTCTTTGAGGATGTCTTCCACGGCCCACGACTCCATGGGCGTGCCGGCAAGTGCCTTGTTGGCGTTGTCGATGTAGGCCTGGTGGTGCTTGGTGTGATGGATGGTCATCGTTAATTCGTCGATGTGCGGCTCCAGCGCATTATATGCATAGTCTAGTTTCGGCAATACAAACATCGTTACCACCTTCGTTACAGCAAACCAAGAAAGCGACCTGGTAAAATAGTCTTGGTTTGCTGTCTAGCAAGACCGACCTAATCGTTTCGAAAATTGTCGGTCTTGCTATAACATTGTGATGGTGTGTGGGGTTTAATATTTTTGACTTTGCGCTGTTGCATTTGTTTTTCCGGTTATTGGCTGATGGTGTGGATGTCTTTGGCTTGTCTGAATCCAGCGTCGAACGTAGCCAGGTTCCGGATGCCGTGTTTGCGCATAAGCGCCAGGATGGAGCAATCGGTGAAGCTCAATTCCTTTTGCTTGAGAAATTCATCCGCCGTGTTTGCGAAGTCCTCGCCGCCAACTCCCAGAATCTCGAAAAGGCTTTGTGATTCCAGGCATTTTTTCAGGAACGATTGGGCCAATGTCCGGTTTTTGCTCCGGGCAAAAAGGAGCGTGACCGCTTCGTCAATCACGTTTTCCGAGGTGTACGCGCTTCCCCATTCACCTTGGAATATCCGCTGCAATATGCCCTGCGCCCGTGACCTTTCGGTATCTTGGGCGTTGTATGCAGCTACCAAAACTCCGGTGTCCAAAAAAACGGCCATCTTTGACTCACCGGTAAACGTATTCGTCGACTTCCTTTGACAAATTAGTCCTGAATCCCCAATCGGGCGGGTTTTCAAGGACTTCCAAGAATGCCTTTCCGGTTTTTTTCTTGGGTTGTGCTGCCCACATCACAAATGCTTCGGACGCCGCTTTTCCGAGGTTTTTGTTCTCTTCCACGGCCCGGGTTTTGAGTTTCCGGTAGGCGTCTTCGTCCAAGTCACGGATGGTCATGTTGATTGTCATACTTGTCATACAGTTTATGGCATTGGCCGCTTATTTAGACCTTCGGTAGAGAAAAAATCAACTCAACTATTCGGTGACCGGACGCGTGCTCCAATCAGTATTTGATGATCACGTTCTCGCCCAAATCACTGATGTGATCAAAATCCAAATCAATCTTCTGTCCCGCCGAGGTCTCCACGATGAACGTCTCTTTCTTTGCGTTGATTCCGGCGATCTTGCCCACGAACCCGCCAATTTCCGTGTACACATCCTTGCCGCTGATATTCAGCTTCGCGAGAATGGAGCGGCGGAACTCGCCGGATAGGATGGTGAAGCAGTACATGGCAACGACTACGAGCAGAAGTGCGTAGAAGAAATCGGCAAAGCTCAGCGTTCCGATGACCCATTCCGCTGCGTCGTTCAATACGAGCCAGGCCAATAGCAATCCGGATGCGTAAGTGACATGTTTGGGCAGGCGGTATAATTTCTTTTCATTGATGAGACGCAACATGTCGCCCAATAGGAAGATGAGCAAGGCGATGGGGAATAGTGGAAATAGGCCTTTTAAAAAGTAGGCCGAAGCCTGCAAGGCATTGGCATCATGGACGTTCAACGCGTTGGACGCGCCCAACAGGGCGGAAACGATGACCAATGCGGATGCGGCAAAGCTGAAGATAAACGTCTGGTTGTCGGCGGAAAATTGCACGCCCGAGAACGCCTTGATGAGGCGCTCTTCCAATCCGATTCCCTTGAATACCAGGTAGCCACCCAATAGGGCCAAAAAAAGCCGGATGCCCAAGAATTCGGAGAATGCGAATAACAGCAAAATCAGTCCTGGAATTCCAAAGACGATGCGGGCAAAATGTGGCTCGCGCAGTTTTTCCAAAATCACGAAATACGTCTTTTCCAATTCCTTGGTCTGCTTGACCGTGACGGTCTTGACCGATTCAATCTTGACGCGTGATTGCACCAGCGGAATCATCTGCTCATCCGACGCGCCGTCCGAGACGAAGATGCATCCGTCGGCGGGGAATTTGCTCAAGACGGTTTCAAGTTGGCGCGAAACGGTGCGGTCGGCGTGATGTCCCAAGCGGCTTGAACCTGTTAGCGTGACCAATTCGACGTCTTCGTGTTCTTTGGCCAACTCGTCGTACAATTGGATGCCCGCGAACATGGTGTTCACGTCGGAATCTTCCGCGTCCACCGACCCCAATTTGGATGCGGCCGCCAGGTTTGCTTTGCGTCCGATGACTGGGCCTTTGACGCGGGCTTTTTCCCCCAAATCATCGTCCACGTCCACGCAAATGATCAGGGTGCGCCGTCGGTCTGCCATATTACGTAAAAAGCGGTCCGAACTTATTTAAACCGAGCTTTGCCCCTAATGTTCCAGAAATGAAAATCGACATCCAGAAAAAACTGGCACAAATCAGGCCCAAAATCGACGCGGCCATCGAGACGTACGTCCCGCGAACGTTGGATTCAAGACGCGCCGAATTCCTCCTAGGCTCCGCCCGTTACGAGTACGACCTCAAAGCGGGGCAGACTGCCATCCACGACCCCATCTGGGACCTTCTGGATCGCGGGGGCAAACGTTGGCGGCCCGCATTAATGCTCTGGGCGGCAGACGCCGTGGCCGGACCAAAAACGGCCGAAAAACTCTTTGACTTTGCCGCCATTGTGGAAGTGGTGCACAACGGCACCCTGGTGGCGGATGACTTGGAGGACGATTCGCTGACCCGCCGCGGAAAACCTTGCCTTCATCGCATCTATGGCGTGGACGTCGCCGTGAACGCCGGAAACTCGATGTATTTTTTGCCCCTGCTTTCGTTGGCCAAGAAAAAAATAGTGCCCGATTCCGTGTTGGTCAAAGCCTACGAAGTCTACATCCAGGAAATGGTCAATCTTTCGTACGGCCAGGCCTTTGACATTGCTTGGCACCATGGCCATGCCGATTCCGTCACCGAGGACCAATATTTGCAGATGTGCGCCTACAAGACCGGCACGCTTGCCAGGATGGCGGCAAAATTGGGCGCGATTTTGGCGCAAGCCGATGCCAAGACCGTCGACGCATTCGGCGAGTTTGCGGAAAGCATCGGCATCGCCTTCCAAATCCAAGACGACACGCTCAACTTGGTTTCAAAACCGGACGAATACGGCAAAGACGTGGGCGAGGACATTACGGAAGGAAAGCGTTCCTTGTTGGTCATCCACGCTTTAAGCAAGCTCAATTCGCCGGAAAAGAAAGAACTCCTGTCCATCCTCAATTCGCATACCCGCGAGCAAAAACAAATCAACCGCGCCATCGCGTTGGTCCAACGGACCGGCGCTTTTGAGTACGCCCAAGCCAAAGCCCGCCATTTGGTCGATTTGGCGTGGAAGAAGCTTGAGCCGCACCTCAAAGCTTCGGAAGCGAAGGACACTCTCGAGGCGTTGGCGTGGTATGCGGTGGAACGGAAGGTTTAGTGCGTTGGTTCAACGGGTAAGAATAATCGCGTCACTAGTATGGGCTCTTTATCCTCTTTTTTTTGCACTTTCCATGCTGTCGAACAGATTATGATAAAACCAATCAGCGTCATTGGTGGAACCAGACCGAAGAAAACGTTGGCAAAAATAGCAAACAGTGTCAAAAGTCCAACCGCTGCCAATCCGGTTATGCCCACCGAATCTGTCGTGTATTTTTCATATGCAATTCCCAAATAATTATACATCAACTCGTTTGAAAATGTGTCTTTATTTGGAAACAATCGAGTCAAAGTCGCTGAAATTAACGATAGTACCATCGCGGAAATGATGCAAAGATGAAACAAATTCGAGCCGAATAGGACGCTGTTTGCAATCGCCGTCAAATTGGTTTCGGCGCTGTTTTGGCTCAATTGGATCAGCACGTAAGTGCCGCCTATGATGAGTGAGCATAAAAGGAACGACCAATAGCCTAGGATGGGTCCCCACCATGAAAACGCGTATGGTCGAAGAATATTCAAAATAAAAAGTCCGCTGTAAATCAGAACCAAGGGCCAAAGCCAGCCAAACCCTGCCCCGAAAACAAAATAACCCAGTGCAAGATTAAGCAACAATTGCGTACCGTTATGGATGGTGGGTAATAATTTTCCTTTAAAAATGACCAGTAACCCCGGTAGTGGTCCCCTGCCGTGTTGGTGGGGGCAGGCCACTGCCTTCTTGAAAATTGCTCATCCGCTCACGATCGCTCCATCAATACTTCCCGCAGGCTTAACGGCCTGCGGCAAAGGCCAGCCCTAACCGCCGGCGTAGT
>JACRGH010000060.1 GCA_016212375.1 Microcaldota archaeon | reverse complement strand
GTCAGTCGGAGCACGGCGCGAACGATACAGCCGTGCTAATGAGTTTTTTCCAGACGGCGCGTTTGCAGAACGAAAACTTCATCGAGTTTGTCCATGATTTGGCGGAAAACCGCCTACGAAACTAAACGGTTACCAAAAATCCTTATTCAAAATCAAGGACCCCATAACCTATCTGGCGTCGAGGCCGCTTATCACTTTATCCCGCGGTGCGCCGATAAGTGAGGACTCCGATATTAGTTTATTGGTGGAAAACATGCCTTCCCCCGCCGTCGCCGTAAACAACGTATGGAATTCTCCCTTTAATTTTCAGGTCTATACGGTCAATTTTGATTTTGAAGATGAACAAACCGCCACCCAGTTGGTACCTGGCGCCGTTTTCTACATACCCTTGGAAAAAGAGGCCACGGTCCGTCCCACCTATGACGGAAATCTGAAGGACCTCATCACCGAAGAAAATATCATTACCTATGCCGGTCAATTCTACTACCGGATAAAAGTCGACATTAATAAAGCCAAAATCAAAGCAACGAATAGCCGGATCGAATTAACCCAATATTCCGTGGTTGTTGCCTTCGAGGATACCAACGCCCAACTGACCCTAAAAGTCGAAAACACGCCCCTGTCCACTTTCGACCCCCAAAGCGGGGTTTACACGACCGACCTTAGCATGCAAGCCGCCAAAGGCAAAAACGGCAATTGGGTCATCGTCAACAACCTAGCCCTTCCGAACGTCCTCAAATGTGGCACAACCGCAATCGAAATACCCGCCAACTCCTACAAACTTGTTCCCGCAACCTCCGATTCGATGCTGGAACAATGCCTAGGCGCTATTTCGACCGAAATCATCCCTGCGGCAACCTGCGACCAATGGAACTACGCCCAAACTTCATTCAAAGAAGAAATTATTCGCGCTTACAAAAATAGCCTCCCCGCCCAAGTACCTTATTCCAATTATGAAGACTTTTTCGGAAACGCCAACGCCAAAACCTTCCGCCCCGCCACGTTGGACACTTACCAACCTAAAGGAACCTCGCCAAGTTGCAAACCCGCCTTACAAACGGACGACTTGATGGTCGTCCAATTCGACGGTGACCTCATGTCCGAAGTCCAAAGCAGCTACGACCCGCAAATAACCCAAATACCGGTGATTGGATGAAAAAACTTTCCTTTTTCCTACTGTCGACCTTTTTCCTAGCTATGTTCCCAGTTATAACCGCCCAAACGGACGGTTGGCAAAGCGGAAGTAACAACTTGGAATTTGAGCGAAGTTGGTTGGAGTCGGAATTCTCATTTTTAGGCGCAAAACTCCAGATACCTTTGGAAACAAAGGATTTGACCGAGTTTCTGCCCGTCACCCTACCTAAATCATATGGAAATGAGTATCTTTCTTCAGCCATCCTCCTGCATTGCAACCACTTGGGAGTTTCCGTCGGCCAAGTAAAGACATTCATCGAGCGCACCGCCGATTTCAAGGATTATTACAAGCCGGTAATATCATGCATCCAGGACTTCAGCCGGAATCCGACCCGGTTCATTCCCGGATGGGTCGGACCAAGCTCGGGACCGTTGCAAAAAATCGTCAGCGATGCGATGAAGAGCAATCCGGTGATTGCCTATTTGGTCGAAGAGGATTGGGGCGGATACGCCGATTACCAGATTTTCCTCATCGATTTTGCCCGGTCCTACGAAAAATATGGGAAATACGCCGAAGCCATCGATACCTACGCCCGAATGACCAACCGGATATTGCATGATTCGCCGAGTTTCAGGTCGGTGGTCGGAAACTATCTGATTCACCTCGGTTCCGTCGAACGGCAAGGTTTGCAGACCGTGTATTATTGCGCGTCACAACTGGCAAACAAGGAAAACCCATTCGAGTTCTTGACGAAGAAAACCAACACGAAAAGCTACCAGTCAGGCATCGCGTGCGTGGACTCCAAAGGCTCCGGCCGGGAAAAAATCGACGCCTATCGTCGGCTGGGTTTAGGGATCCGGAGTCCGACGTTCCTGAGTATTTACAAGGACTCCAATCAGGATACGACGTTGACCTTGACTACGTTGAAGCATTACGGGGAACTTTTGGAAGAAATAACCCAATTGGAAGCCGCCTATGTCTACTTGGACGCGGAAAAATTCAAGACAAACCCCCCGCTTTCGAATTTGGTAATCCTGGACAAACATATGCTGTGGATTGCGACTGAGAAAGCAAAGTATTCAACCATCACGCTCGGTGAGGCCCAGCAGATATGGGCCGGAAGCAAGACGTGCGGGAATGGCCTAGTCACCGGTCTGTTCACCAAGGAATCCGTCGGTCTGATTGCTTTGGGCGCCACCATGTCGGTATTCGGGGGGCCGGTCGGCATTGCCGCGACCGGCGTGATATTCGTCGGCGCCGGCGCCGCATTCACCGGACTGAGCGCATATGATTTGAATCAACAATGGGATGACTTGGATCTTTCCGGAAAAACAACAGGCATTTGCAATACCGCGGCTCAGGCGTTGATGACGGTCACGGGGGCCAAAGCATCCTGGACGGAAGCCGCTGCCAAAGGCGTTCGGTTGACCGATTTTACCCAAAAACTCGTCATTGATTCGGTTTCCCCCAAACAGGTTGCAATCGCCCAAAGCGTCTTGCAACGCGTAAAGGCGCTTAAAAACAAAAACGCAAAAGAAACGCTTGAAATCGAAACCGCGGTTTCTGGATCTGCACTGGATCAGTTGGTCAGTTCAGTTCCGAAGGAAAAACGGGCATTGGTCCGTAATGCGGGTGAACAATTCAATTACAATGCTCTGACCCCCGAAGAAAGAAATGTTTTTGAAGGCTTGTTCAACGCCTTCAAAGGCAAAAACGGGTTGGACGACGCCTTTAAACTCCGCCAGTCGTCCTTGGCGCAGTTGAGAGACTCGCCGGTCGCTTCCGCCCAATACGGGGCGTGGAATGATTTTGGGGCTGAACTCCTCAGCAAAATGATGCCGAACAAGCCCAAAGAAATCAGTCTTTTTGGAAAACACAAGGAGCTCATCCGGACTGTTATGGATTCCGAAATCCGCTCCTACGAGAAACTTCAATCTTTTTTGGACGTGATGGAAGAAAGCGTGAATCGGGATCCCGGATTCATTCGCAATTCCGTTTTGCTCGAATGGCTGACCAAGCTTTCGGAAAAATCAGGTGGATCAACCGACTTGGTCAAAGCCATGAACTACGCTTTGAAGGAACCGGGTGTTTCCGGCATCAGTTCCGTGCGCACCATCCAGTCCGACGGCACCGTCGGTTATTATCCCGTTGTCGTTACGTATTCCGGCGGCCTGTTCAAGTTTTCGCCTTCTTCCGAGATCCATTGGATAACAGCCGGTGAAAGCATCAAGTATGGTGATGTCCAGAATCCTTTCGTCGCTCTTCAAAGAGTGGTCAAAGACGGCTTCAAAGGCGACACCCAAGCCGCCAACGTCGTTATCCTCAAGGACATTCAAAATGACTTGGGTGAGATTAGTTTTGCCCATGGAAGCCGTGTTCAGGATTTCAAAGGAGATCGGTATGCCGTCGTATTAAAGGGCAAGCTGAACCTGAGGCCCAAACAATTCGCCAATGGGCTTCAGGACGATTGGGGCACGGTCAAATTTGCAGCTCCCGAGGAGATTGAGAGTGTCAAGATTATTTTGCCAAAGGATTTGCCCGAGCAGTCCTACAACCTTCGGGTCAACTATTATAAGCAGAATCTCCCCTCCAATGTCCCGGTCTTATTTAAACGGGCGAGTTGATTCTTTCCCGTACGGCTTTGCCTTCGGTTGTGTACTCGCTTATGGAGACTGGAAAAAAATCCCGGGGTTTCAATGCTTCCGTTCGATCGGTTATTGGCCGCCTTTCGGAATGGCTTTCAAGACGCTCCCGTGCCCGGAAATCCCTTTCGCGGGACGCTTTGAATCAACTCATGGTTTTGGCCGCCTCCAAGGGGGATATTGATTCTATAGCGGAATATCTGCATCGGGGCGCGGATGTGAATGCCACTGGCGAGGGTGAAGCAACGGCCCTGCATTTGGCCTCATACCGAGGTCATCTGCACGTCGTGAAATATCTCCTTGAAAATGGTGCCTCAATAAACGCTTTGGACAATGGTGGCTGGTCGGCGTTGCACAATGCAGCGTACCGGGGCCATCTGGCGATTGTAACACATTTGCTCGATTTGGGCGCCGATATCAACGCACGGAACAACTTGGGAGGCACCCCGCTTTATCATGCTGCCAACAAAAGCCGTACTGACGTGGTTGATCACCTTTTGGGGAGTGGCGCTGATCGGGACAGGACTGATTCAAGGGGCAAAACCGCGTACGATGTTGCCGGCAATAGCTGTATTAAGCGACTGTTGCGTGCTGAGTAGTCCTGCATTTCAATATGAACGAAAAACAAACAGATATTTTTTTCTCGTTGTCTTTCCGGCTCTACACCTGGACCGACGGATTCACGACGACGTGAAATTTAACGCAAACTGTTTTTTTACGTATGTGGGCGCCTCATCAAAAATATGGTCCTTGCGGAGCCCGGGTGATTCGCCGCGTAATTGAGCCGGTAAAGTTAATGTATTATCGCGATAGCAATGTCGAATCAGTTAATACTGGCGCCGTCGATTTGTTGCGATTGGGTCAGATTCATGGATTTTTATCCTCTGAATGGACTTTTCGCTTGAATTCTTTGTTTAATTTCGAAAGGGTAATGCGTAACCAACTTCAATTTATGGTGGGTGAGGAGTCCAACCTGTTGAAGCGAAACCTCCGATTGCCTTTGGCTCAAAGTTGAATTTCAGTAACGAGGATGAATTGGTGGCAAAGTATTGCAAACAAGGCGAAAATTGTCTGCGTATTTTAGGTAAGGTGTGCGGACGAGCAATAGAACTTTACGCGACTTCCTGAATTTTTTTTTAACTTTTTTTTGTGCAGTTCCATTGTACTCCAAATCTAGCCGCGTTTTTATCCCCCCTCCCCTTATCCCTGTCATGGACTTCCATCCCGACTCCTTCACCCGCCCCTCCGTCATCGTCCTTTTGTTTTCTAATTTGGTCCCGCTTATCGGCGTGCTGTTTTTGGGCTGGAGCCAGGGGCTTTTGTTGTTGCTGTATTGGTTGGAAAGCGCGGTCATCGGCGCATTTACATTGTTGAAGATGCGAAAGGCGCAAGGGATGCCTACCGGGAGCTTGAAAGTGAACGGGCAAACCGTCGAGGCGAAAACGCCCGATCAGATCCAGGCGATGAAAAAATTCCTGATGCATTTTTTCGTCATGCATTTCGGCATTTTCATGTTTGTGCACTTGATGTTCCTGCTATTTTTCCTATTCCAGGACTCGTCGGCATGGAATAACTTGGGTTGGAACCTTTTGCTCGGTTTGGCGTCCACGATTATCAGCCATGGCTTTTCGTATCAGTGGAATTACCTGGGAACGCGTGAATTCGAGCGGACCAGTGCGGATGCATTGATGTTGGCGCCCTACCCCCGCATTTTCTTGATGCAATTCGCCGTCATCTTAGGTTTCATGCTGAACGCGCCTGCCGTCGTCCTGGTCGTTGGAAAGGCCGTTTTTGACTTGGGCGGCCACCTCTACGAACATGGAAATATGCCGATAGCTTTGAGCGTCCGTGTAGGCGAAGAATCGTAGGCGGCCTGGTCAGACGTTTGCTTCGGCCTTGTGTCGTTGCCCGGATTCGGAGGATTCCGGGGTTTGGCGGAGTTGGGGGGGTGCCTTGAGTGGTTGCCTAAACCGGGCTGGGTTTGTCCGCTACGTCCGGTTCGGTTTCAAGGAGCCATTTCCATATCGGCCGGTAGCGGATATTTTTTCCACCGGATTGTTCTTCGGCTTCAAATTCTCGTGTTAGGACCAGCAGGTCGTCGCAATTGAGTTCTTGGCTTGCTTTCAAAAGGCCTTTGATTTCACGCTCCCGCAAATCGTTTTTGGTCGAGGCGTCCGTCACCTGGATGAGTTGGGTCACCAAGGTTTCCTTTTTTAACAGGAAATCCACTTCGTGTTGTGCATGGTCTTTCCAATAATACAGTTCGAACCGCTCGCGGTCTTTGCGGCGCATCAATTCGATTGCGACCAGGTTTTCCATGGCCCGTCCCCGGTTTTCGGAGGTCCTAAAGCCGATGGCGTTGACCAGGCCGTTGTCGATGCAATAGGTTTTCTTGGGGGCCAAGGTTTGTTCTTTCAGCTTGTATGAGAACCGGTCCAAAAAGAATAAGAGGTAGGCGTCCGATAGGTAGCCGGCGTACGTCTTGACCGTTTTTGGCGATTTGACCTGGATGATGTTTTTTAGTTTGTTGAACGTGATTTCGTTGGCGGCGTTTGAGACCAAGTATTTGGCCATTTCCTTTAGCGCGGCGGGGTGGCGTATCCGATACCGCTGGATGATGTCCCGCTCCAGGATGTCTCTGTATGTTTCCACCAAAAAAGTGGCCCCGAGGGTGGAAGTCAGTGGGAATCCTCCGCTTTCCAGGTATTGCGCGAAGTGGTTTTTCAACAGGGCGACCTGGAGGGTGTGATGGACGTCGACCTTTTCCTCTTTGGAGGCGAGGTATTCCCTGAAGCTAAACGGCAACAGTGTGAGGTCGATGTGCCGTCCGGTCAGGTGGGTGGCCAATTCCTTGCTTAGCAGGTTGGCGTTGCTTCCGGTGAGGATGACTTCTTTGGAACCGATGAGTCTTGATACGAATTTTTCCCATCCAGTGATGTTCTGGATTTCGTCAAAAATGAGCCGGTCCACGTTCCCTTTGAGCGAGTAGGCCGCTTCGAGGACCTTGTTCAATTCGGCCGCCGGCAGGCTGAGCCGTTCGTCGTCGAAATTGACGTAGGCGGATGTTTTTTCCCGGCTCAAGGCGTAGGCGAGGATTGATTTTCCGCACCTTCTGGGTCCGGTGATAACCAATGCGGCGCTTTTGGAGACTTTGGCTTTGGCGTCCGGAAAGATTTGGCGGGGGATGATTTTTTCACTATCGAATATCCGTTGCAGGTCTTTTTCGCGGTCGGTGATTGCGTTTTTGATTTCGTCAACCGTAGGCATATCATAACTAGTAATGCTAGGATTTAATAAAACTTTGTATTAGCATTATTAAAGCTCTTTTCCGTACGGTTTTATGGATGCCGTTTTCAAGCAATTGGCCGGAATAGTCGTTAATTCTTTACGATCTATTGGTGATATTTGACCAATCCTTCCATTTGGAATGAACGATTTTACTCGTTGCGCCGGAACGGCTTTTTCTTGAACGGTCTTCCACTTGCGCCGCCGCCAAATGCGGGTTTGTCGCCGTAGCGCGGTTTGTCCGAGAAACTGGGCTTGTCACCGAATTTAGGCCTGTCGGAAACGCGCGGTTTGTCAGAAAATGCCGGTTTATCTCCGTATGCGGGTCGTTCCTTGAATCCTGGGCGCTCGCCTAGGCGGGGCCGGTCGTTGCTTGCCGAACGTTCGCCGTATTTGGGCCGGTCTCCGTAGCGCGGTTTGTCCCCGTACGCTGGGCGGTCACCAAATCTGGGCCGGTCCGCAAATGAGGGTCGGTCATTGTAGCGCGGGCGGTCCGATTCACGGGGCCGGTCGCTGTCAAATCGTCTGGGGCCACCGCCAAATCCGCCTTCGCGGCGCAGTCCGTCTCTGCGGAAGCCTCCCTCGGGGCGTGGGCCATCGCGGCGGAATCCGCCACTACCGCCTTCTCGTGAGCCGCTGCGTCCGAATCCGCCGTCACGCGGGCCATCCCGTGGGCCGGAAAAACCGCCTTTTTGGAACCCGCCGCGACGGGCGCCGCCTGCAAATTCGCGGCTGCGCTGGTAGTCCATTTCACGGTAATCCTTGGGCACGATATTGCGCGTTGGGAGTTTGGTGATTTGGCTCATGCGTTTTTCCAAATCCGTCAACAATCCGGCGGAGATGTCCTTTTTGGTGAAAAAGTCGGCTTTCAGGCCGATGGCCAATTTACCCGCCAGGGCGCGCGCGGCTTTACCGCGTTTGTCAAACGGCGAGCCGTTGATGTACGGGCTTTGGAAAATCAGGCCGTGCTTGGGCGGCAGGGTACCTTTTTTTAAGTGTTTAAAGAGAGCTTTTTCCGCGCCCAAAACCTGCAACGTGGAGGCCGGGAACGTGGCGAGGCGCTCCATGGAGCCGGCGACGGACAACAATCGGGCCGAAATCAGTCCGCCCACCAATGCCGAGGAGTTGGGCATGACCTGTTGGCAGAGCGCTTCGATGTATTGTTCCAGTTCCTTGCGAGTGGCGAACAATTGCAAATAGGTCTCTGCCAGGGACTTGATGGCGACCTGGTCTTCCTTTTCCAACGGCGCTCCGAACGAATCACGGCGCTTGCGCTTCAATTCATCCGCTTTGGGCTCTCCCACCAGCTCGGCCAGTTTGTCATAAACATCTTTGTCCGTGGCGTGTGCCGCAAACCAGGCGTAGTTTTCCTCGCTTCCGAGGCTCATTTCCGGGAAGTGGATCTTGAACCACTCGTCCAAACGCTGGAAAAGAAGTGATTTGACCTCATCGAGGTCGTCCAAGGAGCGGACGGCTTGGACCATATAGGAATCGCGCGTGTAGGCCAGTTGCACTTCTTCCTTGGCTTTTGACAAAAACTTGTTCTTCATCACAATAAACGACCTCATTGGCACAGCGTGCGGTGTAGCTATTTTTGGGCCCCCTTTGGGCCGGTTGTTTGTTCAGTAATTAGGTCGAAAGGCGGATTTAAAGGGTTTGACGAACGGTCCGCGTTCGTTTGACACTTTACTTGCGTCTTTTTGTTGATTGTGATTCAATAACCGCCGTTTGCAGGCGTTGGTAAAACGAGTCCGTGTTGCCGCTATCGATATTGATGGCGTAACCGGACCTATTTGGGAATATATTTCCAAGAACGCTTCGGCGGACTTTATTGCAGGCTTCCGAATCCGGATTGAGCTGCAGCTTGATTTGATTGTAATACAACCCTGATTCCGGTTTCGAAATGTCCATAATGTCCGATAATAGTATCGAATGAACGCGGTCCGACCGGACCATTCCTGGTACATTTTTTTCAGGGGAATCCCGCAATGAATCCAAGCTAGCAGGGACTAGCGATTGGATGATGATTCTCTGGTTTGTCAAGGTATTTCGCGTATTAATCATGATGCCATCAAAGTATGTTTCATGGCACGTGACGGCGTCAATCACGGTTTCATCCGTCTGCAATTCGTTTTCTTGGATTGGATTTGGAAGGCGCCGAAGATACCGGTAAGCAGGTGCGAGTAAAATTGCCCAAAAAGTAACCACGAAACAGGCCGCAAAAGCCGTAGTCAGCAATGAGTATTTTGGGTCGAATATGGAATCGATTAAATGGCCCGGATAAACGCCGACCAAGCTGATGATTAGGATACTCCGGCGGTTTTTCCAATACCCCGCTTTCATTTTCTCAAGTGCGTCTATCGCGGTTTCCCTTTTTTCCAAGCCTTGTCCTGTCATTTGATTCAACCTGTTTTCGATGTCTCATCCATTTTCGTTGTCTGAGGGATTTGCATCTTCATCAGGGTGCACTTCGCTCAACGCGATTAGGTTGAACGCCGGATTTTCCGCAAGGCATTCGGCCAAGATGACCGCCGCAAAATAGCTGGTGATGCAGCTCTTGCCGTCGCGCACGCATTGGCGGCGCAAGGCGGAGTTGGGCTCACCCGTTGCCGTGGACACCACGAAAGCGGCCTGGTGGTAATCGTCCACGCATTGGATTTTGGCGGTCGCAAAGGCGGTACGTATTTTTTCGGTGTGCTTGCCGCAATCGCCCACCATTACGCTTGGGCCGAATTGTTGTCCTGCGGCATTGAGGGCTTTAAGGTACGCTTCGGCAAAGCCATGCCCAAATGCCATGCTCTCGCCGGTGGATTTCATCTCAGCATTCAATAGGGGATCGACCATGGGAAAGCGTTTGAACGGAAA
Organism: Microcaldota archaeon; assembly: GCA_016212375.1. Lineage (GTDB taxonomy): Archaea > Micrarchaeota > Micrarchaeia > Norongarragalinales > Norongarragalinaceae > JACPGT01. Next base: position 10,292 of record JACRGH010000060.1, on the reverse strand, counting down.
GACGCACGCCTTGACGGCCACGTGATGGCTTTGCGGTATGCTAATGTTCTCCAGGGTCAGCGCATCGGCTTGGATAAGCGCCGCCATTTTCGCCAACGGCAATCCAATTGCTTTGCTCACAAAGGGTATTGTGCGGGAGGCGCGGGGGTTGACCTCGATAACGATGATGTCGTCGTTTTTCACGGCCATCTGGATGTTGCAAAAACCTTTGACTTTCAAGGTCGTAACGATGCGCTCGGCGTACAAACGGACGCGGTCCAGGATATGGGGCTGGAGGCGCTGGGCGGGCAGGACGCAGGCGGAATCGCCGGAATGGATGCCCGCTTCCTCGATCTGTTCTAATATCCCGGCTACAAAGCACCGGTGTCCATCACCCAAACAGTCCACGTCTAGTTCGATGGCGTCTTCCAAAAATTCATCCAAGATGACGGGTTTTCCGTCGGAAATCATCAACGATTCTTCGATGCGGTGTTCCAGTTCAAGCAGGTTCTTCACCACGTACATGGCGCGGCCGCCCAGCACAAAGGACGGGCGCAAAAGCAGAGGGAATTGCAAGGTGTGGGCCACTTGTAGGGCTTCCTCTTTGGAGCGGCAGACGGCGCTTTTCACGGTTGGAATTAACAGCGAGTCCATCAGTTCCTTAAACTGTTTTCGATCACCGGCGCGATCCAGGTCGTCAACCGTAGTGCCCATGATTGTGTTGCCCAATGCCTGGAGTGGTGCCGCTAAATTTAGCGCGGTCTGGCCGCCGAATTGCACCAGCACCCCCTCGATGGGTGATTCATTTTGGATGATGCGTTGGACGTCCTTGACCGTGAGCGGCTCGAAGTACAGCTTGTCCGATACATCAAAGTCCGTGCTCACGGTTTCCGGGTTGTTGTTGACCACGATGGTTTCAAACCCGTTTTCACGCAACGCTTGGATGGCCTTGACCGTGCAGTAATCGAATTCGATGCCCTGGCCGATGCGGATAGGTCCGGCGCCCAAGATGACGATTTTTTTCCGCTTGGAGGGGTAGGATTCGTTTCGTGTGGCGAATTGGGTGGAGTAGTAATACGGCGTCTTGGCCTCGAATTCGCCGGCGCACGTGTCGACCATGTTGAACACCGCGGGCATTTCCTGCAACGCCGCAAAGTCCACCAATCCGGTGCGCGTGGCGGAAAGATTCTTCAATTTGTGCAAAAACCACGGGTTGATCATGGTGGCGGACTGTACTTCTTCAATTGGCTTGATTTTGAGCTGGTCAATAAGGTGGAACAGACGTTTTTCGGTTGCCACGTATGAGGGGTTGTCCAGGACGTTGGTGGATTTCATGTCCAAGGAACGGACGGCTTTGGTCATCGCTTCTTCGAAGTTCTTGCCGATGGCCATGGCCTCGCCCGTGCTTTTCATGCTGGTGCCGATGGGCTCATTCAATCCCAATTTGTCAAACGGCCAGCGCGGAATCTTGAGCACCACATAATCAAGCGCCGGCTCAAACGCGGCCGTCGAGCCTGTGATGCGGTTTTGGATTTCAGTAAGATGGTAACCCAGTGCGATTTTGGCCGCCACCCGCGCAATGGGATAGCCGGTTGCCTTGGATGCCAATGCCGACGATCGGGAGGCGCGGGGGTTGACCTCGATTATCCAGTATTGGCCCGTTTTTTGATCCATCGCGAATTGGATGTTGCACGCACCTTGCACTCCTAATGCGCGGACGATGCGGATGGCCGAGCTTCGGAGCTTCTGATGGTCATCATCCGACAACGTCTGGGCCGGCGCCACCACGATGCTCTCGCCGGTGTGTACGCCCACCGGGTCCATGTTTTCCATGGAGCAGATGGTGATGCAGTTGTCATTGGCGTCGCGGATGACCTCGTATTCCAGTTCAGCGGTGCCATACACGCTCTTCTCAACAAGCACTTGGTGCGTGCCGGAAATTCTAAAGCAGTATTCGCCTTTTTCCTTGAGGTCGTCCATGTTCGTCAAAAACAGCGTGCCTTCTCCGCCCAAACAGAAGTCCGGCCGCAACAGCACGGGCAGACCGATTTTCTCGCACGCGGCTTTCATCTCATCCAGCGTCTTGACGCGTTGACTTGGCGGGACGGGCTCGCCTAATGCCAACATGAGGTTGCGGAATTGTTCACGGTCTTCTGCCAATTCAATGGTCTTGACGGATGTACCGATGACGCGTACGCCTTGCTCGACAAAAAACTCTTTCAGCGCAACGGCAAGGTTCAAACCGGTCTGGCCAGAAAGCGTTGGAAGCACGGAATCGGGCTTTTCTTTCAATACGATTTGTTTGATGGTATCCGGCGTCAACGGTTCCAAATACACTTCATCGGCCGTGCCCAAATCCGTCTGGATGGTGGCGGGGTTGCTATTCGCTAGCACGACGAAGATGCCCTCTTCCTTCAACGCCTGACAGGCTTGGGTCCCAGAGTAATCGAATTGCCGCTTGTTTCTAGTCACTAAAAACAAGTTTCGGCCGCTTGGCCGATTACTATGGGGCCGCTGCCCAACACCAATACCTTTCTGATCCCTTTATCCAGGGGCATTTTGTCGAACCTCTCCAAAAGCGCATCCAAACGCTTTTTCTTTTCAGATTGCCTGAAGTGTATGGTCTTCTGAAATTTGGCTATATTAGCTATATCACTGATGTATATCCCCCGGACCGTCCGGTTGATTCCGTTCACGGCGTATTTTCTGGCAATATACGGTTTTCTCGAATCGATTCCCAAGTCTAAAAGCATCTCCCGGATGTCATTCAAATAGTCTACGAACGCGCCGTCGTTTGATTCAATCCGGGTAAAATGGAGGTTAACATTTTTTGCGGCATAATTCTTTGAAAGCAGCACTGAGCCGTCATCGTCAAAAAGTGCTTGAAGGAAGGCAATCTTGACATTCCGGTCACCGTTTTTTATCCAGTCTGGTACGGACAGGTTTGTTTCTACTTTTTTCCCTATTGTTGCGCCAAAAAGACCAAGGATTTCCCCAATCAATGAAGAAAAAGCTATCTTGTACGTCCCATCCTTATTTTGATATTCCGATGTGGGTTCAGCCTTGAACACGTTCCTGCCTAACTCTTTTACCGCTAAAACCCTTGCATAATCCAGGTTTACGTAGTCAAACTCTCGCTTTTTTGTACTGATGCTGCCATCCCCAAAACAATGTCCAATTAAGCTTGCCATTTCTGGGCTCGATTGTAACGGAAGCTCGATTCTGATTCGTCCACCTCTATTTGAGATGATTTCCGTCACCTTTTTCTCAACAAGTTCGAGAGGTATCCCTCCATGTTCCGCAATTTTTTTTAGCAACGAAAGCCGAAAATGATGGCGCCCGTTTTTTAGGTGGTAAACGTAGGAGCGGGAGATGCCGACGTTTTTGGCGAGATTTTTTGAACCATCTTTAAACAACGTCGTAAACCATTCTTTTCTGAAATTATCTTCAAGCCGGATGATGAATGACCCCGGCAGGTCTTCCAGATGGATGATTCTTTCCTTTACGTTTTCTGACATTGGCTAAATCTTCTCCAAGAACTTGTCGAACAATGAATTGGCATCGTACGGCCCCGGATTGGCCTCCGGGTGGAATTGCACGCTGAACGCGTCGTATTTGTCACAGGTGAGGCCCTCGTTGGTGCCGTCGAGGCAATTGACGAGCCATTCGTCGGCAATGGCTGGGATTTTGTGTACGGCATATCCGTGGTTCTGTGCCGTCAGCATCACCTTGCCGGTGTTGACGTCCTGCACGGCGTGGTTGGAGCCGCGGTGGCCGAATTTCAGTTTGAACGTCTTACCCCCTAGTGCTTGGCCTAGGATTTGGTGGCCCAAGCAGATGCCGAAAATGGGCAGTTGCCCGAGCAATTCTTTGCAGGCCGAAACCGTGGTATGCAATTGTTCCGGGTCGCCCGGACCGTTTGAAAACATCACGCCGTCCGGCTTGAGCGCCAAGATGTCCTTGGCGGAGGTGTTGTAGGGCACTTGGTGAACCGTGCAATTACGCTCCACCAAGTTGCGGGCGATGCTGGTCTTGGCCCCGCAGTCCACCAACACCACCGTCTTGTCAGCCTGTTCCGGAATGAACGTCGTCGTGTTTGGGACGCATACCTTTTCCACGAAATTAATGGCACTGTAGTCGAAGTTTTTGGCAATCGCCAAGAGTTGTTTCGTGCGCATCTTGACTTCCGAGGCGTCGACCACGTCGAGGCTTACGGGTTTGACGCCTCCGGCGCGGATTTTGTGGACCAATGCACGTGTGTCAAGGCCGGCGATTCCGGGCACGTTTTCCGCTTGAAGAAAGGCGTCCAATGTATTGGTGGATTCGTAATGGAACGGGTGCGCCGCGGCTTCGGACACGATGACGCCGTTTACCCAGCATTGCCTGGATTCCAATGCTTGCGCCGAAATGCCATAATTTCCAATCAGGGGATATGAAAAAACAAGCACCTGGCCGGCATACGATGGATCGGTCAACGCTTCTTGGTAGCCCGTCATGCTGGTGTTGAACACCAACTCGCCGACGCCTTCACGCGACGCGCCCAAACCTTTGCCCTGCAGGACAGAGCCGTCCGAAAAGACCAGTAACCCGACACGTTCTGCCATTAACAAATCCCCAATTTTTTGCCCGATTTCGGAGCCTGTTTAACTACCGTTTGGCGGTTCATTTCAACGCCTGAGCGGAACTTTTACTGCCCAACCTGGGTTTGTTTGCATACTGGACGCTAAGTCCAATGCACCACGTATAATCAGGTACATACGAAGCGGAAAGGGGGTTAAATAGATTGCGGCGGTTTGTTGCGTGGATGGAAAAGTTGTCTTCAAAATCGGCGTCACCCTGTAATTTCGAAACCCATTTAAGCTCAAACTTATTATCCGATATGTGAATCGGGGGATTCAGCAATTCGGCAGACCCATTGGCCAGCGTGGCCAAGGCACTTTTGAATACGTTCTTTTGCTCGGTGGCGTCTTGCTCATCGTCGTTCTGGCGTTAGTCGTGTTGCAAAGCAGTTTTTTTCAAACCAGCAACGCCGTATCCGACGTGCAATTGAAGCAGTGCAAAGCGTCCGCCCAGCAAGCGGCCGCATGTTACGACCAAGTCACCTTTTTCAACGGCTCCAAGACATTCGACATGCTCGGCTACTCCGCCAATCCCCTGTTGTGCAATTGTTCGGATTACAACCCGGATGCGTTCACTGTTTCCGTCGGAACGGCCGGTTTGACGGAAATCGGTTTTTCAAGTTCATCCGTTTCTACCTCTCCCGTTCTTTTTTCTTCGCTTTCCTTTGAAGACGTCACTGCAACGGCCGATTCTTCCCCCACGACCACCTACGCCTTTTCCGTACCTCTTCCTCCTGGAAAATACCAATTCTTCCTGGTCAGCGCCGACCACTCGGTAACGCCATTGGAGGTGCAGACCATCACGACGGCAAGCGACGGCCGCCTGGTGTATTCGTGGGATTCGTTGCCGGCCGGCTCGCACGTCAAAGTCAACCCATTGACGAAGATTTCCGAGGAACAAAAAAACGCCGCAAAATCTGAAAAGGACCAATCGCCTTCCGCGTCGGAGTTGGAAAAGCAGGCCGGCGCCAACTCGCAAAGCAAGGACGTCAAACCGAATTGGTCCCTCAAATTGCTTTCCCCGAAAGACGGCAAGTTACGCGCCATCTACACTTATACGCCGCCGGAGGATTATGCGGATTCCTTTTCCATGACTGTTCCGATTGCCGCCGCCCGTATCGCCAAAGTCCACCCGCTTTCGTCCATCATCGTCGCCAACGCCGAGAATCCTGAAGCATCCGACATTTCCTGGGATCGCGTGACGCTCATGGCGGGTGTGCCCATGCGCCTGATCATCGAATTCAAGCCCGATGCCCAAGGCGCGGCAACCCTTTCAAGCGAGGCGGATGTCGCCATCGGCAAGATCAAGGACAAAAACCTGGCCAAGACCAAAGGCAAAGGCGCAACGTCGTGCATCGCGGTGGAAAAGGCCTGCATCCCCAGCGGCGTCATCGGCGGTTCCTGCTGTCCTGATTCTTCCTGCGAATTGAACGGATTGGGCTTTTCATGCAAAACCAAAACGACCGCAAATCCTACGGCTTCCGTGAATCCATCGGAAAATGCCAACCCCTCTTTGAATTGTGTCGCCTCCGGTTCAGGCTGCGGTATTTTGCCCGGAAGCAAGGCGTGTTGCGGCGGAGGGTCGTGTCAGCTGGACGGATTGGCCACGGTGTGCAAGGGTGGAATTCCTTCGCCCAGCGCAACGCCATTGCCGTCATGTGAATCCGCCGGCGGCGTTTGCCAAAACCCCGTTCCCCAGCCGACGTGTGCACCCGGAGTGGAAAATTGCCCAAAAGTCAATCCGTGTACCGGGGGTGTGGCGGTTGAGAAAATTGAAGCGTCCTGCAGTGTGACAGGCGCGATTTGCTGCAAGGTCGGGGGCTCCAACGGCTTTGATTTGGACAATCTGAACATCATCGAATCCGAGCCTTGGACCTTTGAGGAAATCAAAGAGGATAAGCCGACGCCAACACCTTCGCCAACTCCGGAACCGGAAGTCGCCAACCTTGAAGCTGAAGCGGCGCCTTTGGCGTGTGCAAACGCCGACGAGGAATTGCAAGACGGTCAAGCATGTTGTGCTGGACTTTCCGCCGTAGCGCAAGATTTTCTGTTGGCAACATCGGCTCAGGTCTGCCAAAAACCCGAAAATGCCAAAAGTGACACCTCGCCTCAAAGCGAGCGGCCGTTCGCGTCAGCTGACTCAACCTCCTCAGCTTCTTCCATATCATTGAGCAAAACGCTCGTTAACGTTGACTCATTGATAACCCAATCCGGAGGTAGTGGTTTTGGCATCCCTGAAAATGCGCTGGTTCAAGATACCTCTGGGAACTTGTTTCTGGCCTCCCAACAGCCCGTCTATTTGGAAGGCGCAACCAATCGAAAGCTTGGGGGCGGCACTTATCTTTTGGATCAGTTTTACAAAGCCACTAGTTTTGCTTATTCGGGCGACCGGGAGAAATCCTGTTCATTCTTGAAAACGCAGCAGTTGCCCGATCAATCTACGATTGATTCAACCCCGTTTATCATCCAACGTGACCCAAAGAAAGTGTGCAGTCAATCCACTCCCGATTGGCTAAACGAACAGAAATTATCCGAAGGAGTCATAACTTCTTGGGCGCCGGACGACGACCTATTCTACTATAAAGCCCAAGTAAGCGAGGCCTCCGGATCCGTATATTGCAAAAACGAAAAAATAAGCAACCACGCGATCAAAAACGAGTGTACCATCACCTATTCTGTTGTACCGGAAAATTTTGGCGCAAGCGCTGCCGTTCATGTGAAGAAATCTGGAATCTGCAGCGGGGGTTTTCCAAAAGCCGTAAGCTTTGCGAGCGAACCAATAATCACCGGCGACACGATGGAATTCAAAATCGGAGGAAGCGCCACCATCTATTGTCCACGCAACAAAGGGAGCGAACCTTATTCATTCAAAGTTGGCGGTTGTACCGTTTATTACGAGTTCATTCCAACAATAGTTTCTGAGTCTGTCGATTATTTGGAACGAACGACGGAATTCCATGGCTTGGCGCCGGCTCCATCCGAAGGTGCCTACGCGTTTTATTCGAATTACGAAGTCAAAAAACAACTGATCGCGCAACCTCTGGATAACCTTGGAAGATACCAGCCCCAAAAACTCATCGTTACCAACAAGTCGGAATTTCACGTAGTTCGCCTCTCGAAAGACCTCACCAAAACACGTGACCGAATCATAGCCACCGACGCGCCCGCTGACCTGGCCCATGCCCTTCGTTTCTTGCACTCCCAAGGCGGCAAATATTATTTTTCTGACTCGAAAAAACTGTACTCTTATCATGAAAAAGGAAACGATTTCACGGACCTCCGCGAAAAATGGATTGAACTAGGTGCCTCGGATATAACCATCGAACATCGCACGAAAGTCGACTTCCAGTGGAAACAATTGCCAAATGACTACGCGCCCCAGAAAATCGCGTCCAGGGAGGACGGAACCGTGCTGGCCTTTTTCCTCAATCAATTGTATTTCCATGGCCAGGGAAAGTATCTTCCTCTGAAAAGAATCAAAAACAAATTCATTGAATCAGAGTTGGATTTATTTAGGAAAAAGAATTGGGACCCGGAAAAGGACGCGCCCCAACTGGATTACTTTGATGACTTGGTCAACTATGGAAATGTCCTTTCCCACACCGACAAAGTGATTTTGGATGCTCAACCGGACCCGGAAGGCAACCTGCATCTGATTACTCGGTTTGCACTGCAGGACCAACCGCCGGGTAAAGCATTGGGTCAGTATGGATCAAAAATATTCTACCAGTTTCTTCCCGCGGGCATGTTTGATGTGACTAAAAATCCTGATGTCAAAACCGTATACTTGTTTACGAAAACGAACTGCCCCAATTGTGAAAAAGTCAGGAATTGGCTGATCAAACAAGGCATATCCTATCAGGAGAATCCGGCCGTTTTGGGCGGCAAGGAGAAACAAACCATCGATTCCACCTTGAGAACGAATCAATTCCCGTTTCTAGTCATCGTCGACCGAAAAATAGATTCACGGGAAGGGACCTTATATCCTGTGGTCTACGGTTTAAACCCCTTGTCGATATCGAGCAAAATGGGCAGGGAATACGGTCCCGAATTTTTAACTTTGCAGACGAAAAGCGAATCGGGAAAAATTCTTTTCAATTCCGGTGGAAATCCCGAAGTTCTCCTTTTTGGAGATGAGGCCGTTTCGCGATGGAGCCTAAATGAAGGTCAATGGAATAAAGACGCATCAACTTCCTTGGCTTTTCCCACTGTTTCTCCAGAAATAATTTCATCCCCCATCTCTGGAAACACGGGCTCTCTGGGAAGCTATCTTGTAAGCAACAAACAGACCGTCCTGTCCTTTGCCAAAGCTGCAGGCCGAATTCGGCTGGACCAACTGTCATTGGTATTGTTTAACGGGGGGCGATCGGAAGTCGGAGAATGGAAATTGAACAACAAGAACGTGAAAAGCGTGAAAGTCATAAAAAACGCGTATGACCTGTATTCATTTGATACCTCCGTTTCGCTGGATCCGGAACCCACCGCGGGCGCGGTTTTGAGCGAGTTGGTGCCTTTGCAGACCATTGACCTATTGATTCCTTTTTCATCCGAGACCGCTCCTGAGTTATCCCTGTCCAGCACTTCCGATCTGGTGTCCATCCAAGCGGTAAAAGGCGAGGACCCCGGCACTTGGTTGGCAAGGCTGAGTGTCGATGCGGGCGCCAAAAAACCCGGCGAAATTGCCCAATCGGATTCCCTTACCGGAACGATAAAAGTTACTGCCGGAGGCCAACGCATTGACCTTCCCTTCGAGATCAAACCGGTAGCCGAATCAACCGGAGGCTTGGCCTACGCCGCACCAAATACGCTCACGTTCTACACTGCCAAAGACAACTCCGTGACCAAAAAACAGTTTTTAATCAACAATTACCCCCGCGCATTGACGTTCAGTTGCGGTAACGTCTTCAGCCAAAAAGTTCCAGCCAATTCAATTGTGACAATCGATATCAAACCGGTGTCCACCAGTTCGAGTTGCGTGTTGAATTTGGATGGGGCGCCAACCCGGCAAAAACTGATTTTTGAACGCAAGAAATTATCGGGTGACTTGTTTTGGGCCGAACAGGACGTCCTCGCACCTACCACTACCGTCGAAAATCGGCCGATCAACTACAAGGACTGCGCCAACGGGTACTGCAATTGCGAACAGACCCGTCAAGCAATCAAATCCGCATGGGAATCTTTTGCCTCCCATGTAGCTACGATCAACGGGCAGGCCGGTGAGGACACAATTCAACAGAAATATCCAAACGGCTATTCCGAAAATTTCCTTACGCGAACAGGCACCTTATACGATTTGGACGACCAACGCCTGGGTTCTTGCCCGGTGAACTTAGCCGGTTTTGAAACGGAATTGAAACCTGGAAGTACGTATCAATTGGGATTCATGGTTCCACAATTCGAAGGCTGGTTGTCCATCGACGATGCGGTACCGAAGCCAGCAGCCGAACTTTTGCCCCAATGGACCTATGCCACGACGGGCCCTACCCTTACTGGAACGCCTTTCGCGGCCGACGAAGAACAATTCATCAGTTTGATCGAGGTTTCCTAAAAATGAAAAAACGTAACCGTTTAGTTTCGTAGGCGGTTTTCCGCCAAATCATGGACAAACTCGATGAAGTTTTCGTTCTGCAAACGCGCCGTCTGGAAAAAACTCATTAGCACGGCTGTATCGTTCGCGCCGTGCTCCGACTGACT
>JACRGH010000059.1 GCA_016212375.1 Microcaldota archaeon | reverse complement strand
GCGTACGTATTTTTCGTCTGTCATGGCGGGTGGGCCTTTTTTTGCGCGGGGCGTCCTGGTCGGGACGCCCAAGCAAAAGAGGTACGAAAAAGTAGAACTTACGCCTTTCGGTCGACCTACAAAACTAAACCCTTACTTAAACTTTAATTCGGCGTTTATTGCGTTTTTTTCATCCAATTGCGGTTTGATTTTTTTCAAGTCAAGCTCTTCATTATTTAAGGCTTTTTCCGGGGTTTCAGCTGTTTTCAAAGCCGTTTGAACAAAAAGGATTGCGGTTTTAAGACTTTTTGCAATTGAATCTTTTGATGCGTGATTGTTTTTTATGAATTGATCATGATGGACTTGAAGCTGTCTGGCAATTTCACTTAGGGGCGGTATTTTTTCTCTTTCCATTTTTTTTGTCAACCTTATCTCAAATTCGACAAAACCGCAATCAGCGCATACAGCGGTTGCGCGATGAATGGGAACAGCACGATGCCGTGCGACGCGGCTTTGCCATCGTTCCAAATCGACGTCTGCGCGTCCAATTCGGCATTTATTTTCTGGTGGACAAGGGGGCTGGACAGCGAGGTGATGCTGAACGTGAACGGGTAGGTTCCGCCTTCGGTCGGCGTGACCGGATAAGACAGCGTGAGCGCGGAGTTGTGAGGAACGAATACGCGGCGGCTTTCGGACCATTTGGCGGGCAATCCTTGGGGGATAACTTCGAAAATGTCGGACGCGGAGCCGGTGTTTGAAAGCGTGAGGTAAAACAGCGCGGGTTGTTGTGCGCCCGTGGATTCCTTGGCGTTTGATAGCGTGGCCGACAATACGTCGCGCGACACGCGTACGTTTGCCGTAATCGCGATGGGCACCAATCCGTCATATTCATCCACTGTGCGCACGGTGAACGTGTAATCACCGTCTTGGGCTTGCGGGGAGATGGTTATGAATGTCTGGAATGGCGTTTCGTACAGCTTTGAAGGCTCGGAGGTCCATCCGGCCGGCAAGTTGTCCACGACCACGCGGTCCCAGAGCGCCTCGGTCGGATTGGCGGCGTTTTTGGACGGCTCGCCGGATTCGCGGTTGGAGATGATGACGATTTTCTGGCCAGGGCCCGCGACGCCCAAATCCAACGGTTGTCCGTAGATGAGTGTTTTTTGCACGGGGTCCGACACAGTCCAGCTGGCAGCTGAAATGACGCTGACGCCCAGGAGTAAAAGAACGATGGAAAACGTGGGCAAGGCCGGTAAACGGCTGATTCGGGGCAAAATGCGGTTGTTTTTTTGCATGCTTTGTTCATTGTCCCACCGCTTAAAAAAGCCGCGGAAGGCGCGTGGACCGCTTTCTTCACTCGCGGCAATAGCGCCTTAAGTCCGTCGCTTCCTTTTTCTTGTATGCGCGTTTTCGTCGCGTTGGATTTGCCCGCTTACGCAAGGGCCCGCTTAGCGGCGCTCCAGGCGGAACTGCGGAAATCCGGCCTTGTCGCCACCTACCCGCTTCCGGAACAATTGCACGTCACCTTGGCGTTTTTCGGCAATTCTGCCGACAAAGCGGTCGAGCAACGCAAAACCGCCCTTGCTGCTTTTTCATTTCCGGCATTTGACGCCTCCTTGGACCAAATCGGCTTTTTTCCCTCGGAATCCAGAATCAACGTGGTGTGGTCCGGTTTTGGCAAAGGCAAACACGACGTCATCCGGTTGCAACGTTCCTTGGCCGAGTGGTTGCAATACCGTTCCGTTAAGCCGTTTTTTCCGCACGTGACGTTGGCGCGCATCAAACAGAAGCCGGATGTGGCGGCATTGGCGCTTTGGGCTGAAAAGACACGGGTGGAACTCAATGGCCCTGCCGACGGCAAGGAAAAACCAGCAGGCGAAAAATCCAAATCAATGGCTTTCCGTGCGACGACGTTGAAATTCTACGAAAGCATCTTGGGCCAAGATGGGCCGCTTTACCGTCAGTTGGCGCAGGTTAAATTGAAGGAGTGAGGCGGCGCGCTCGAATTTGACGTTTGATTTCTTTTTTTGTTAACTCGGCCGTGAATTTTTTCTTTTTTTTTTCTTCCTTGCGTTTTTCGGTATAGCAAAGCCAGCAAATTTTTATGCGATTAGGTCGGCTTTGCTAGACAACAAGACCAGTGTATTTCGTTGGTTTATTTGCTGGTCTTGTTGTAATGTTTTTTTTCCCTTTTTTTGCGGGTGTTGCTTTTTTTCAATTCGGGTCTATTTGGATTCCGTTCACGTCATTCCCGTCAACAACGTGTACGCCTTGAGTGCGTCGTCCTTGTCGAAGAGCATTACGGTGTCGTTGTATGCGGACCAAAACTCGCGCAGATTCACGCCTTCCCTTGCCAAGCGCGAGGTCAAGATGGCGACGAATCCGGGACTTGAGACGATTCCGGGCGGCGAGACCAGCGTGAGGGCAACCAAGTCGTGGTACGATGCGATGATTTCCGTCGGGCTGAAAAGGCGGTTTAGCTCGTCCCAGTGTTCCTCATCCACGGCCAAACTCATGCCGGAAGGCCCTTTGGCCCAGGCGCGCGCCTTGATGAGAACTTGGGCGGCTTTTTGCTCGGTCAGTGGCGTTCGCTCGACCACCATCATGCCGACTTTGGTGGACAGTGTGAGCGTGCTTTGGCGCAACAAGGCGAGCACTTTTTTTTCCTCGGCGCGCTGGAACGAGATTTTGGAGCTTGAGTATCGTTTGATGGCCGCACGCACCGCAACAACGGTCCCACCCGTTTGCTTCTGCAATTGCCGCGCCACTTCCGATAAATTCGCGTAATCCTGTGCCAACGCTTCCAGCAAGAATGGTTTTTCCTCCAATACGGCGTGGACCTTTTTTGAGACGCTTACGGTCTTTTCGGCAGCCGATTTTTTGGGGCCATGTTTGCCTTGGCGGCCCGGTTTCGTTTTCAACTTTTCGCCACCGGATCCGGTTTTTCCCTTTCCGGATTTGGCCAGTTCTCGCGTTTTATTTGCCATGTCCAAATTTGGACAGAATATGTTTAAATCCGTTTGTTTTTGTCCGGAATGCTTTTTAAATGGAAAACGGACACTCGTGCCATCTGAAACCGCAAACGGCCTTGTTTTTCGATGCACGTTTGTCGCTTGGAATGAATCGAGGTTTTGGAAAAAAAAATCGCGTTTTTAGAAAAAGCGATTTTGAAAAAATCAAAAAAGGTGTATGAAACGTGTGGGATCATCCAGGGTTTGAGACCGTCGACGGCGTGGTCGTTGCCATGTTCGTATTTGCCGCAGCCGTCCTGATGCACCCGTTGTTCTAAGGCGGCGGACTGTTCTTTTTTCATTTTTACAATTGTCTTCAATTTTTCCCTGTTCGTTTTGTAAAGCCAATTCCGGTCCGGTCTTTTTATTCTCATTTTTCATTGGTTGCGTTCATCGAGGTTTTGTACTTCATGGCGTCCACTGCACCAAGCAAAACGTTCTTCGAGCATCCGGCTTTCCATGCCGCCGATGTCGGCCTTATGTTGGCGGGTTTGTTTGCGCTGTTTTGGCTGATAAAATAGTCGAAATGACGTGTACTTTATTTTAAAGTTTTGAGGTCTATTTGCCGAACCGCCGCTCGGTCTGGTCGTAAAAGCTCAAGGCCGCGTTCAGATCGTCTTGCCCGAATTCCGGCCACATCTTATCCGAGAAAAAGACTTCCGCATAGGCGTTCTGCCACGGCAAAAAACCGCTTAAGCGTTTGACGCCGCCGGTGCGGATGACGAGGTCCACCGGCTCTTGCGCGTAAAGGTATTTGGAAAAGGCGGCCTCGTCGATTTTGTCAATGCGGCCGGCTTTGAAATCCTCGCCCGCTTTTTGCGCCGCTTGCGCCAATTCGGCCTGTCCGCTGTAGGCGATGGCCACGCATAATTCGCGGGGCGCGCCTTTCGATTTGTCCGTAAGCTTGCCCATCAGGTCCCGCACGTCACGGGGGAGTTTCTCCGTCTGTCCGATGAATCGTACGGAAAAATCCCGGCCGTCGAAGCGGGAGTCCTTGAGGCTTTGGTTCAGGCGGTGTTTCATCAGTTCGAACAGGATGGTCAATTCCAACGAGCTTCGCTTGTGGAAGTTTTCCAAGGAAAGTGCCCATAGTTTGACCGATTTGACCGAAGTGGGGGCGAGCCAGTGCATGATATGTTCGGCTTTGGCAAAGCCTTGCAGGTACGCCTGGTCCAATGCCAGTTTGTTTCTTTCGGCAAAGCGGCGGTTGCCATCCGGGATGATGGCTAAATTGGCGGGATAGGTCATCGGATACAAATCAAGCCCCTGTTGGCTTTTAACCCTAACGGGATTTGGCGTTGCCCTCGTAAAAACACCGGATTTGGCAACGGTGCGCCGGACCTGGGCCGTGGTTCGGTTTTCCCTTTCATTCGTGTGCTCGAATTTCATCGTTGTGGGTGGAATTTTTTTCCACCCAAGGTTTTAATTCAATCAACGGCCCCTAGCCTCTTGTTTCAACCCGCCATGTGGTTGCGGATTTGGATTTTATGGTTAAAATACGCTGCAAAGTCTTGACGACGTTTTCCCAGCAGCTGATGGGCTTGATGTTTTCAAAATCGGTTCCGGTGCCCCTGTTGTTCGTTCTACCTGAACCGCGCCGTTTTGCCATCCATTCGATGTTCTGCCCGCCCTTTGACGCCATTTTTCTGGACGCCCAGATGCGCGTCATCGATACGTTCGCCGTCCGGGATATCCAATTGTGGATTCAACCCCGCTCCGAAGCGCTTTATTTGATTGAAGGTCCGGTAGGTTTTGCAGACGGTTTGAAGGAAGGCCAAGTCCTCGGGGTGGATGTTCATGGCGCTTGGCTGGACATTGGTCGATGAGGGCCAATACCGGATTCCCTGGAATACGCAGATGCCGCCCCGTCAAATGGCCATTTTGGACGCCACCTTGGACGCTTTTGCCGGTGCCCGTCCGGATGAATCCGTTTTGGACCACGTCCGTGGGTTGGTCAAAAAAACCTGCCACCAACTCGGCGTCCGCCACGACTCGGTCTGGGCCGAAAACGTGGCATTTTTAGCGGCGGCTAATTTGGGTGGCTTCGGCGTGCTTTCGTATCTGTTGCAGGACGACCAACTGGAGGAAATCGCGGTCATCGGCCTCAACCTTCCGATTTACGTCTACGACCGCAAAGCGGGCTGGCTTGCCACCAATGCGCAGGTCACGGATTTGGACTTCGCCTTGCAATGCGTCAACCGCATGGCGATGGCCTTGGGACGACGCCTGACGTCGCGCCATCCGCGCCTGTCCGCCGTATTGCCGGACGGCACCCGTTTGCACGCCTGCATCGCACCGGTTGCACTGTCGGGCGTCCAAATCAGTTTGCGGAAATTCCGACAGACGCCTTTGGACGTCGCCGCTTTGGTCAAAACGGGTCTGCTTTCGCCGCACGTGGCCTCCTTTTTCCAATTGGCCCTTCCTGCGGATTGTTCGCTACTGGTTGCTGGCAATACCGGTTCAGGCAAGACTACGCTTCTAAACGCGTTATCCGAATTCATCCCTCCATCGGAGCGCATCGTCATTTTGGAAGATGCGCCGGAATTGCGTTTTCATCATGCCCACCAAGCCCGGCTATTGAGCGGCGAGCAACCGCTTTCGGCATTATTGGCCGACACATTGCGCATGCGGCCGGATCGTATCGTGGTCGGTGAAGTCCGGACTACGGTTGAGGCGAACGGGTTGTTTGACGTCCTGCTTTCGGGTCAGGCCAAAGGGGCGTTTGCGACATTCCATGCGGACTCTGCCGCCGACGCCCTTTCCAGGCTCACCTTCATGGGCATCCGTCCGTCGGATTTGGACGCGCTTCAGTTGGTGGCCGTTTTGCAGCGCTATACGGATTTGGACCATGGCGGACAGGACCGCAGGGCCCTGACCGAGCTTTCGGCCGTGCATGAAGGCCGCGCCATTCCGGTCCTGGACAAAAAAGGCCGCCTGAATCCGGAATTTTTTACCACGCGGGCCGGCGTGAGGATGCGGCGGAGTTACGGTTTGACGCCTGAGGCGCTCACGCGCAAGCTTTCCGTGATGGCGGAGCGGTGGCGTTGATGGATTTGTTTCAAGTTAGGTCTGTCATGGCGATGGCGAGGAATCCGGATGCGTTTTTCTGAAAATTTGCTTGCGGCCGGTTGGAGTCAGGGCGTGGCGCGTTTTGCTCTAATGGCATTTGGGGCAAGCGTGCTTTTGGCTATTGTTTTGGCGTTCCTCGTGATGCAGTGGGATGCACAATCCGGCATGGTCGCTTTTTTGGCAGGACTTGCGGCCGGATTTTTTTCGTCCTGGAAAATTCCGCTCCTGGTGGCGGAGCGCAACGTCCGCGCTTTGGAGTCCCAACTGGGCTCCGTTTTGCAACTGTTGTCCGTGCAGTTGGCCTTTGAGCCGTTTGAAGCCGCGCTAAATTCGTGCATCCGCCGCGTGCACGCGCCGCATCCGGCGTTGCAGAAATTAGCCCGCGATTTGGACGGTGGCTTGCCGGTGCTTTCCGCTTTGCGCCGCCTCAACAACGCCACGCCTTCGGTGTTGGTCAAAAAAGCCGGCATGCAATTGGCATTCGCGTATCGCCAAGGCGATGCGGCCGGTTTGTCGGCCTTGTCTGAGGAATTCTCCCAAGGTCACGTCGAGGCCTTGCATCGCTTCGCCGCCCGGACTGCGTTTGGCAGCGTCTGGTTCGAGGCGCTGGCGGCGTTGCTGCCCCTGTTGATTTCGGCCTATGTGCTTGTAGGCGCGTCCTTTTTGCAATTCACGTTTCCCTCAAGCGGACCGTTCTGGCTGTTGGCCGCCGCATTGCCGTTACTCAATGCCGCGCTTGTCGGATTCGTGTGGTTGGGCGCTCCCGCGGAGGGCTGATTTGGTGATGGGTTTGGACTTAGGGACCGTTGGTTTGGCCGTTCTTGGTTTATTCGGGCTTGGGTTTGCGTACCTGCGTTTTTGGAAGCCGGCAAACGCGGTTCGGCAAATGGAAAAAGACTTGCCTGCCGCGTTGTTTTCCATGGCCTCTTACGATGCCGGCGTCCCTTCGGAAATGGTGCTTGCAAGCGTGGCCGCGGCCCAGCCTGAGCCGTTGCGCTCCGCCCTTGGGAACGTGGTGCGCCAAATCCGGGCCGGCGTTCCCGCAACGGTGGCCCTTTCGCGTCTGCGCCCAGTCGGCCATTTAAGTCCCCTTATGGACCGCGTGGTGTCCTTATTGCAGGCGGCGCATCAAAGCGGCGCGGACCTTTCGGAGGCCTACCGCCGCGTGGCCCAGGATGCGTACGCGTTCCAGCGATTGCAGTCGAACCGGCGCGAGGCATTTGCCGTGCAGAAATATACCTTATACGCCGGTGCCGTTTTGGTCCCGGCTGTTTTAGGCCTTTTGTTTTCCTGGGGTAGCCATGCTACTTCGGCGTCAACGGAATACGCTTCTGCCGTGTACTGGGGCTTGCAGGTGTATTTGGTCGCGTTCGGCGTGTTTTCCGCCGCATTTGTCGCTGTGGTCGAAGGCTCATATGGGCGTTGGCAATTCAAGGCCGCTTTTTTGGCACTCTTGGCGTTGGGCGTGTTCCATGGTGTACGGTTGATGGCGGCATAATGCAATTTGAGCCGCTTTGGCTTTTTGGCCCAATCTTGAACGAGCGGTGTCTGTGCCCAGTTGCCATTTTTTTTTCATTTTTTTCCAACGCGCGTGGTTTTGGTTTTTTTTTATTTTTTCCATGCGCCCGTTGCATTCGGTTTTTATCCTTTTCCGCCCGGTTTCCACTTGGCTTAAAAATGAGGACTCCGTTCTTTTCTTCGGAGTTGGTTCTTTTTCATGCACGTCCTGATTCGCGAGAACGAGAAAATCGCATTGAAAAAACCCGTCATCATCGAAGGTTTTCCCGGCATCGGCATGGTCGGCACCATTTGTGCCTCGTATTTGGCGGAAAAACTGGACATGGAACTGGTCGGTTCCATCCACTCGTCGCACTTCCCCCCCATTTCGGCCATCCATGATTACAAACCTGTCTCACCGGCGCGCATTTACGCGTCCAAAAAACACAATCTGATCGTCCTGTTTTCCGAATTCGTCATCCCGGCAGAGACCGTGTACGGCCTCTCGTCGGCCATCCTGGATTTTGCCCAGCAGAAAAAAGCCTCCGGTCTTTACTCTTTAGCCGCCATCGCCGCACCGGAACCTACGGAAACGATTTATGGCATTGCTTCGACGCCCGCCCTCTCGGCCACCTTGAAAAAAGCCAATATCGAGCTGATTCGTGAAGGCGCGACGCAGGGTGTTTCCGGTGTGTTGATTGCCGAGTGCGCCGCGCGCAAGTTTCCGGCGGCCAATCTGATGGTCCAAAGCGCCGCACCCCTTGATCCGCGCGCTTCGGCCCGGTTATTGGATGCGGTGGGCAAGATGCTGAAACTTCCCATCAACACCGCGGATTTGGTTAAACAAGCGGATACGGTTGAAACACGCATGCGCCAGAGCATGGAAAAGATGAAGGATTTGCACGCCGATTACAAGACGTTCGAGCAGAATCCGATGTACGGTTGAGTGGGTTATGTCGCTAACCATCTCGTTTGGTCGGCATCTGTATCCGATGGATTTTGATCGTCTGAGGCCACTTTTTAAAAGCTCAACGCATCACATCCTCGAAAATTCTCTTTTTCCCAGCATCGAAAATTCAGCCTTGAATCATTTCGGGCCGCCTCGTGAAACGTATTTTCTACGGTCCGAAAAAAGCGAGCTCATCCGTCAGAAAAAAGCTGAGCATTCATTTTGGTCGCGTCGATGGAAGTTGGCCGTTAAAGCGGCTACGGCTGGTGGACTTGACTCTGCTCGTTTTCAAGGGATTGCGGGCAACTCCGGTTTTTATCGGTTGAATCTTATTTCAAAGGAAAATAAGGCACGATTGGCGTCGGGTCGCGATCCTATCCGGATTCACATGGAACCGGTCAATACTGCCGTTTTCCGTCACATGGTCAATGCGGCCGTTGACCGTCATAATATGTTTGTGAGTGCTCGAAATGGAGATTGGGAAAAATTCGTCCGTTACGCTCGGAAAAACCTGGTATCCTCTGAGAAATTCGACCAAGCCCGAAACCGTTGCATTCTTGATTTGGCTAAAAAATTGCACGAAGACCCGGATGTTTCGGTCACATCTGATTTAGGCGGTCTTCACCGACCGCATTTTGAAAAGCTGGCCGTTGGAGTTCCGTTCCCGGTGAATCTGAAAGAAGATGCCAATTTCCTTCTATATCCGTTTGACAAGTTGCACCGGGAAGTGGCTGAAGGTAAAAATCCAAATGATATTTCTGAAACAAAACTGGCCGGAGCGGTTTTGGGGTCATATTTTCTAAACCAGTTCACGTTTCATCCGGAAATGGTTGATTGAGCAGTAACTGATATCAATGAAAAGTTGAGTCTGACTAAACCGGCTGACTTTCGTGATTTGTTTCATTCGATTCGCGAATCCGGTTCTTTTAATCAGTCTCTTTATGCTTGGTTTTCAAATCTGGCCAGACGTCAACGCGGGCAAACGGATATTAGTCTAAATTGAGTGTTCCGTATATGAAAAAACGCTTGTGGTTGTGGTTCTTGGTCTGCACAATTCCCTTTGTCTTGTTGACACTGTGGGTCTCACCCCTTTTGGGCCTTGGTCTGGTTGGCTTTTTCTCCCTCTATGCCTTGTTGGCCTGGCGCCGCACCGGCTACACCAACCGCTTTATGGTTTTCAAGGAGGCCATCAAGGATTCCCAGCCCTTGGCGGAACTGATGCTTGCCGGCCTTTTAGTTTTGTTGCTTCTGTTGGCGGCATACCGGACTCCGGGTGAGGCCTTCTTGGTGCTGATTGCCTTGGTGCCCCTGTTGGCCGCGATGGCCTTTCCGGATGACGGGGCAAAGGCGTTTGCTGCAAAGGGGAAAAAGGAGTAGTTTTTTTTTCTTTCAATTTTATTTTGCTTTGGCTGTCGTTCCATCCTTTTGCAAGCCTCTTTAACCCTGTTTTTTCAGCAACTATCCCTGCAGGGGTAGCAAAGCCTGGCCTAACGCGCAGGGCTTAGGGCGGTCGGCGTGCATGCATTGGCTGCCACCGTAAGATACCCTGTCCCTTTGTGGGTTCGTGGGTTCAAATCCCACCCCCTGCATTTTTTTCGCTATTGCATGCCGGATGACTTATTTTCTTTGGCCCGCTTTTTTCCCAATTTGCCTGCTTTCGGGCGCGTTTATTAACTCGGATTTCGTCATGTTTTTGAAAATATGGCTCAACCGGCTCCGACTGAAAACTGGGTGGACGTGCCGCCGAAAGGCTGGCTCGGTGAGCGCCAATTCAAGGAATCCCGCGCCATTTGGAAACAATTCTTCTTCAAGCCCGCTGATGCATTTGCCCAAGTCGCGCCCAACGCCTCCTGGTATGGCGCTTTCAAGCAGGTGTGCATGTATGGTCTTGTCAGTTTTCTTTTCGGTTCGGCCGTTTCTTTGCTAGTTTCATTCATTGCCGCGGCAACAATGCCCACCGGGTGGGTGAGCCTGGTAGTCGCCTTGTTGGCAATCCCGGTTTCCCTGCTTTTACTCCCGTTTTCTTTCGGACTGAGTATCCTTTTTTCATTGCTGGGCAGCGGTTTGGTCTACCTTGTCGCCAAAGTGCTGGGCGGCAAAGGCAATTTCATGAACCAGTATTTCCTGCAATCCAATTACCTGGTCCCGGCGATGTTGCTGTACTCGGCCCTCAATTTGTTCGTCTCGTTGATCCAGGTAATTCCTTCGGCCACCCTTTTGCTGGTCGGAGTATCCGTTGTTTTGTTTTTGATAATCCTGGGTTATGGTGCGTATTGGCAGACGTTGGCGTTGCAAAAAGCGCACGGCTTCAGTATGGGCCGGGCGTTTTTGGTCTGGTTTGTCTTTTTCATTCCCTTGGTGATAATTTTGGTATTCTTTTTCGGCCTTGTCGCCCTTTCTGCAATGATGGTTCCCGGCGCCGTTGCAAAAGCGTGATTTTTAGCGACCGCTTTTCGCATTGCTTTTTTTTACTTGTTTTTGCCCTATTGCGGTAATTGTCCATAGGCGTCCACGGTCGGACTTGGCCGATTTGCATTTCAGCCTCGTCCTTCCGGTCTGCCGAATCCGCCGCGGTCTTGGAACTGCGGCCAGCACCGCATCGTTCCATTGAGGGCGTGACACGTGCCATTTAGGGTGAGGTTCGTGTTCGAGCCGTTGCGGTTGTCCCGCCCTTCAAGGGTGCAGGCGTCGTTTTCGGCTTTTCCGTCACACGCCGTTGTGAGGGCAAATCGGCGCTGTTGCGCCCGGTCTTGCCTTTGGCTTTCGGTCAGATTGCCAAATCCACCCGACCCAACACCAGCGCCTCCGCGCGTACCGTTGAAGGTGCGGTTCCCAAAACCCCGGCGCGGGCCATCATAGCCGTCGTCCGGTTGGGTGCATCCGGCCAAAACCACGGTGCCGACCAGTAGCAGCGCCAACATCAAAAATGCGGGTTTTTTTCCAATCATTTTCCCATCCTCATTGCGTCGTTTCCTTTTTTCCAACGGTTTTGATTTTTTCATATCTGTTTTTTTGTTGCGTTTTCATTTTTCCTACCGTTTTTCCAAGATGATTTTTTTCTATCTTTCGCTTTTCGGGTTTTATTTTTTTTTGGTTGCGGTTGGCGTGGTCCGTTCCTTTTTTTCCCTGCGCTTTCACGGCACGCTTTTTTTCCGCAACGTCCTGTGCGGCGTGCCTATTCGTACCGCAATGCCTCCACCGGTTGGAGTTTCGCGGCATTGCGCGCCGGGATGATGCCAGAGACCACGCCGACGATGATGGAAAAGGATAAGCCCAACAGGACCAGGTCCAACGTGATGAGCGTGGGCACGCCCAATGCGGAAAGTACCGTTGAGAGGCCGAAACTCAACGCCACCCCGACGATGCCGCCGACCAATCCGATGGCCGCCGCTTCAAACAAGAATAGCGCCGTGATATCCTCGTCCCTCATGCCTAGCGCTTTGAGGATGCCTATTTCTTTTGTCCGCTCCAAAACGGACATGAACATGGTGTTCGCGACCCCGATGCCGCCCACTATCAAGGATATGGCTGCGATTCCGCCGAGGAACAACGTAAGCAGGTCCGTGACTTGGGAGACGGTGGATTGGATGGTGGCGGCGGTGGTGATGGTGAAGTCTTCGGTGTCGATTGTTTTCCGGTGCAAATCCAACAGGGTTTGTTCCACGCGGGTGGCAACATCGTCGGTTGCAAAACTTGCCTGGGTCATCAAAAATACCTGGCTCGGATCGGCATTGGGCGTGAGGCTCTTGGCGAGCGTCAAGGGGATGTAGATGGCGTTGTCGGACACGGAAAATGAGCCGCTGGTCTGGTTCAGGAGGCCGACCACGCGGAAGGCGTAGGACGTTCCGTTGATGGTGATTGGCAGTTGGCGGTTCAGTAAGTCCTGGTTGGCAAATGTGCTGTTGTAGACGCGGAAGCCCAATACGGCGGAATAGCGGTCCGATGCGCTCAACTGCCGGCCTTGGACCAACGGCGTTGTGGACATGGTGCGGAACGCCGTCGGGTCAACTCCCGTCATGGTAACGGATGCGTTGCGGCCCCTGAGCGCGGCCGTTCCCCGCAAGGTGATGCGCGCATCCACGTAGGCTACGCCGCTAAGTCGGGCAAGTTCGGTCGCATCGTTGAACGTCAGGGGTTGTTGTTCGTCTTGGTATCCGAACGCCCCGGCGAAACCGTTCCGGCCACCTGCTCCTCCGGCACCGCCGGGTGCGCTCCCCCCTCCGCCGGCAAACCCGAAATTTCCACCCACCCGGGTCGAGTGCGTACCGCCAGGCGTGATTTGGATGACGTTGTCGCCCAATCCGGACAACCGGTTGGTGATTTGCTGGTTGACGCCGTTCGCCAAGGATATGAGCGTCACGATGGATGCCACGCCGATGATGATGCCCAATATGGTCAACCAGGCGCGCAGTTTGCGCGATTTGAGGTTGTGGTAGGCGTATTGGGCGGAGTCACGGGTTTTCATTTCTTGCCCCCGTTTGCAGCTGTTTTGCCGCTTTCATTTTTTGCGTTTTTACGTTTTTTGTACCATCGGAATCCGAAGAATCCGCCCGCGGCAAGGACCACAATAATGGCGCCCCAACCAAATGGGTCAATTCCAAGTGGGCCTCGTGACGCCCCGCGGAATCGCACGCCAATCGCCGTGTTGGCATTGCCTGCTGTTCCTGCGGCAAAATCGCTAGGCGATATGGGGATGCTTTGTTTGAGTATGTGTTCCTGGTTGTTGGGGTCCTTGTAGGTGATGGACACGTCCAAATTGGAATCCGTCCCATTGCTTCCGGGTCCCCGCGGTTGCAAATTGATAGCCATGGTGGTCGAGTCGTCCAGGTTCAGCGTGCCGATGAACTTATCGGAAGCACCCGTGATGCGGAACGCGTTGCTGGATGTCTTGATGTATACGCCCCGCACCGGCGTGTCGCCCACATTGGCCACCGTCACGATTAGTGCGTTATTCGTGGAGGAGCCGGCGTTGTCCACCGTCAATAGCAATTCGGGTTTGGCTTGGACTTCAATGCCCAGGTTTTGCGTGATATCCGGCTGAACCACTTGGTCCACGGCGTATTGGATGGTGATGGGCAGTTGGTAGTAGCCGGGCGTGGCGCCGGCGGAAATGCCCACTTCGAAGGGTACGCTCACGGTTTGCCCGGAGCCGATGCGTTGGACGTATTTGCGGTCCGTCGACAGGGGCGTGAACACCTTGTTGGTATCCGGGTTGATTTGCACGATGACGTCCGCTGCATCCAGGGGCGCGGTGTTGGTGATGGCGATGTTGAGTACGCCGCTGTCACCGGCTTGCAACGCTTGAGGCAAATCGGCTTGCGCAATCAGTTGGTTCGATACCGAGGGCTCGTTGACGATGATGATGTATTGGGCGATTTGCTGTTGCGGCGTGTTGGAATCCGAGGCCAAGAAGAACAACGGGTACGTTCCGGGTTTGGTGCTGTTCGGTACCGTGAACGTCAACAGCTCATCCTTGGGTACATTGCTTGCTATGTTTCCAAGGGAAAATACGGTCGTGGTCTTCAAAAACGGCGTGTTGGGTGTGATGACGACGTTTTGCGCACCACCGGTCCGCGTGCTGAACACGGAAAAACGCAAACTGACTTGGTCCCCGGGGTACACGCGGTCGGGTGTCTGGATGACGTCGGAAAAACCGTAACCGGTATCCTTGTTCACCTGGATTTGGGTGACGTTGAATGCGGCCGCTACGGCTCCGGCGCCTAACAGGGCGGCCATGATGGCGAAAAATATTGGGAACGCCCGTGCGTTGTTGTGTCCGTTCATGATTGAGCACCTCGATTTTTCTTTTCCACAATTTTCTCGATGCGGCCGTCGCGCACGAAGATGGTGCGTTGCGCGTAATCGGCGATTTCTTTTTCATGCGTAATCAAAAGGATGGTGACGCCCTGTTTTTTCCACAGGTCTTCCGCCAAGTCCATTACCTCTAGGCTAGATGCAGTATCCAGATTTCCGGTCGGCTCATCCATCAACAACAGGGGCGGCTCGTTCGCCAAGGCGCGGGCGATGGCCACGCGTTGTTTCTCGCCGCCGGACATCTGGGCCGGTTTGTGTTCCATGCGGTGGCCCAGGCCGACTTTTTCAAGCAATTCTTTGGCGCGTGCGTTTCGCTCCTCGCGCGGCATTTCCGTGATTTGCATGGCCAATTCGACGTTCTGGAGGGCGGTCAGGTTCGCCAGGATGTTGTAGGCTTGGAAGACAAAGCCGATTTTACGCGCCCGCAAGTCAGCCAATTTGTCGGACGACCGCGTTGCCGCGTCCGTGCCGTCGATGATGACCTGGCCGGTCGTGGGCGTATCCAGGCACCCGAGCAGGTTCAGCAAGGTGCTTTTTCCGGAGCCTGAAGGACCGACGATGGCGACGAACTCGCCTTTTTTCACTGAAAAGGTGATGCCGTGCAGGACCGTTGTCTCCGTTTCCCCGGTCCGGTAGGTCTTGGTCGCCTGCCGCAGTTCGACCACCGGCGTTCCGCTGCCTACCTGTGCTTTTGCCATGTATGCTCTGCTGTGGAGGTAGTGGTCCCCTGCCGTGTTGGTGGGGGCAGGCCACTGCCTTCTTGAAAATTGCTCATCCGCTCACGATCGCTCCATCAATACTTCCCGCAGGCTTAACGGCCTGCGGCAAAGGCCAGCCCTAACCGCCGGCGTAG
>JACRGH010000005.1 GCA_016212375.1 Microcaldota archaeon | reverse complement strand
CGGCCCAGAAGATGAATTCCACTATTTCCGTTCCGTCTGCCCGGCTTTTCGATCATAACTTGAACCATCTTCGTCCTGAACTGACGCTTTTTTTCAAAACGTGGTGTACCGCAAACTCTGATGAAAAAAAGGATATTTTGGATTCGGATCTGCCCGGCATGGTTCGGCAACATCTGGACCAGTTTGAACGGCTAGTTCAATTGAATTCGCGTCCGGTAAAGCTATCCAGGACCCGGTTGTCCGATTTTATCCGTGCGGCCAAACTCGAAATTCCCCAACGGGTTCCCTATGGTGTCGCCGTGCAGGTCAAAGGTCCACTGCGTCGCCTTGCCGGTTATTTTGCATTCGTAGATACCTCCGCTTTGTTGGAAGTGCTTCACGAATACGTCCGCAACGCGGCCCGGGCCAGCATCCAATCGGAATCAAAACATCCTCTGGTGGTGCGTATAGGCCTTCGGAAAACCGGGGCCGCCCAACACGCTTTTTTTCAAATAACGGATCGCGCTAATGGTGTTCCAGAAAATCGCCGCGGCGGGCTCTTCCGAGTCCAAGGCAATGCGGGCGGACGCTCGTCGTTGGGTTTGGAATCCATTCGTGAATTGGTGGATTCCCGTCACGGTGGGAAAGTCTATGCTAAAACCCGTTCAGGCAAAGGCTCCACGTTCGGTTTTTCTATTCCTTTGGAAAAACGCATCCGTGTGCGTGAGTCTTGATTTTCAGGCGGGTTTGTGATTAATCGCGCCGGCAATTTCGCTCTTAAGGCCGTTGAACTTGTCCAACCACGCCTTGCGTTCGCTTTTCAGGGCGTTGACTTTTTCCTTGTACGCGGAATCGGTGTAGTATTGTCTTGGGTCAAGTGCGGTCATGTCGAGGGTCCCGACTTTATCGGGCACCTGGTAGCCCCAGTCGGAGTCCGTCTTCCATACTACGTTGTCCCTAACGATTTGTTCCACGAGCTTTGCCGAAACGTCGGCGGTGATGTTGATTTTTTCCCCCACGCGGCCCGTGTTCAATAGATACGCCTGCGCTTTTGAACCTTTTAGGATGTCCAAAAAACGGTTGCCTTCCTCAGCCGGGCTTCCCACCACGAACGGGTTGAATCCCACCACGCGCTTGGTCTGGCCCGCCCGCGTCGGGTTACCGGCCGAAGTTTCCACGGATTCCCCTAACATGAAAAAGGCGGCGGCCTGCTCCGGCGTCAATTTGGCAACCGCCGGCACGATGTCGCGGCGGCGGGTGATGAAGAAAATCACGTCCGTTTTTTGCAGGTCCACCTGGTCGTCCGTGTTGGGCAAATCGTGGCGGAATACGATGGCGCGGCCGTTGGTCGTCACCGACGTGTCGGAAAAGTCCGGCTGGCCGTTTTTGACCATCACGTTTTCCAACAGGGCCTTGTCGGAATTGGCGGCCTTGAACAATCCGGGATGCGTTTTTTCACCCAATCCTTCGGTCTTGACGTAGAAGTTCTGCTCGGTCCCTAAGGCGGCGCCGTCCGGCTGCCAAAGCACGATGTCGTCTTGTCGCACAACGGACTTTTCAGGCGGGCGGAGGAACAAATCGTGGGTGCTCAACGTGGTCTTTCCGGTGCCGGATAATCCGAAAAACAGGATGCCTTTGTCGCCCGTGTTGAGGTGCACCCATTTGGAGCCGGCGTGCAATCCCAATCCGCCCAGCTTTTTGGCGTGGTACATCGCCAACCGAAGGAAGGACATCTTGGCCTCGCCCACATAATCGGAACCTGAAATCAACGTGATGCCGGCGTCCGCCAAGACCAGCACTTTTTGCTCTTTTGCTTCCGGCAGGCACAACGTGATAAAATCCACGTCTTTTTTCTTGGAGTCAAAAAGCGTTGCTGCTGAATAGGCCCCGACCCAGCCGTATTTCTTGGGCACCAAAATCGATGTGGAAAAGGCGGTTTTGCCCAAGTTGCGGTCGATGCGGACCATGTCCTCCGGCAGGCATTCGCTGACGGCGTTCTGGATGGCCTGGACGTGTTCGATTTCGGGTTGGAAAACAATCTCCGTCGCCGATGCCAACCGGTGCGTCACCTTGCTTTGCACGGAAATGCCGCCATTTTGCGTCTGGTCCAACTTGTCGGCGGAAAATTCGAGCAGTTGGTCGACGGTGGCCTGGGGTGTTGCTTCGCGCAATGCCATTAAGGGTGCTAAAAACGGGAAATCCATTCGTGCCATTAGGGTAGCGAAGCAAGAAAAGGTTTGCGAAAACAGCTTTTGCTTGGAAAATATTTAAAAACAAAACAATTGGCGGTCGTTAAATGAAGAAAATGCTCTAGCCGCGTTTGAGCACCGGGTCGTCGACTGACGTTAAGCCGTTGGGGCAACCGGCCCTCCCGATGTAGGCTTGGCGTTGGTCTTGAATGTCTTTTTCTTAATCCATTGCGCGTAAAAATCCAGAAACGCCAGCCGTTCCTTTTTGTTTTCCTTCTGGACGCGGTCCAACTCCTTTAAATCGATTTTCGGCAGTTTCATGTCAACCACTTTTTCGCCAAATGGTTCTTGTCCAAACGGCTTAAAAATTTAGGTTGCTGTCTGCTGGCCGGTGGAAAAAAAAGGAATGCTCTAGCCGGGATTTGAACCCGGGTCGCCGGCTGACTTTAAGCCGTTTTGTTGCCGATTTACGGACAAACGGGCCTTTGAAAGGCCGATATCCTTGACCGAACTAGACGACTAGAGCTTTTGTTGTTGCGTTTTTTGGTTGACTTCGATTTTTTTCCTTGTGCTTCTTCTTTGTTGCGCCTTGTTCTTGGTTCAATTATCATTGCCGCACCGAAGCTGAACGCTTTGAATGTTGCAAGAAGGATTTTTGTGCCAACCGGGCTTTTTTAGAGTGTTGGTTGGCTCGTTTTTTCCGGAAGCCGGAGTGGCATTTAGGGCCTTTGCACGCCTGCTGTTTTATTTGCCATTGGTGTCTAATGACTAAATGGTGGAATTCCGTTTGAGGCGTTTATTGCTCTTTTTGGCCCTTTTTCCATTCGTGTGGGCCATTTCCAGCTGCCAAGTGCTTGCAACCGCCAACACCACCTATTCATTGACGCAGAACGTGACCAGCGACGGGGCCACCTGTTTTACGGTGACGGCAGAAAATGTGACGCTTTCCTGTTTTGGTTATTCCCTCCATTCCAATCGGACGGTATCCACCTATGGCGTTTATTCGACCGTGTTGAACACCACGGTGGATTCCTGTGTTGTGAACGGCTTTGACTCAGGCGTGCTGTTTTCCGGTGCTACTAACGGCGCCATCACGAACGTCAGTGTCCAAAACAACAGTCAGTATGGCCTTTATTTCAACGGTTCGGTTGGCACGATGGTGTCCAACTCTTCGGTCGGCACATCTGCGGTAGCCGACGTTTTTTCGGCCAATGCCGCTTCCACGAATTTTCTGAACACGACGTTTAACCGCTCTTTCGTGGGCTTTTCAGATGCCGCGTCCAACTTGACGGTCCAATGGTACGTCGACGTATTGGTCCAGAACGCCACCGGCGGGGCCATTGCAGGTGCAGCCGTCAATCTGTCCAATGCCTCCGGCTCCGTTCCCCTCATCCAGGCTACGGCGGGAAGCAACGGAAAAATCGGCTTTCAGGCACTGACTGAGTACATCCAGACTGGAAGCCAAGTATACGGCACCAATACGACCAACGGCACGCCCTACAACGTCACAGGACGCGTTGCTGATTATTATTTCGTGGGTGCATCGGTCCAGAACAGCACGAACGTCTCGGTTACCGCAAGCCAGACGTTCATCCTGGTGCTTTCCGGCAACTGGGCGCTTATCCAAGGCGGTTTTAGCGGCAATATCACGTTGTCCGATGCATTGAACCGCTCGATATTCGATTTATCCAACGCTACGCCCTATGGCCACGTGTATGCCGTCCCCTCTGGTGGCCTGCTTAACTTGACGGCCCTCATTGCTTTAAGCCGCAACCGTACCGGGGATTTGCAGACGGATGATTTGTCCGATGCCGACGCGCTGTTGGGCATTTTTGGAGCGGCGGATTCAAACGTCCAGCTCTTTGGCGGCGGCTCCAATACGCCGGTCCAAACTGCGACTTTCAGGCCCCACGGATATTATGCCACCAACGTTCCGGTGGTCAATTCCACCAATTCCAGTACTTTTCTTACTGGCATTTTATGGGACAGCTCGGCTGTGGCGTCCTTTTCAATCGGCTCCAAGCCTTTGTTGGTCTATGTGACGTCCGTCAACCGCAACGCCCAGGGAAAATACGGGGTCCACGATTACGAAATCCGCATACCGGTCGGGCTTCAGGCGTATTCCGGCGGAAACGCGATTGATTTATACGTCGAACTGAATTGACGTTCCGTCGCGTTACGTTCCTTTGTGCATCGCTCTTTTTCCGGCGTTGGTTGTATTCCGTCTTCTTTGCGCGAATTGCCGAGGGGGAACAACTCGCCGTAGGACGTAACTTTCAAAGCCTGAACCGATTAGTGGAATTGACCCGGAGTCAGATTTATAAATCGTTTTACGTTGAGTTGTTTCGCATTCACGGATTGCCCGTTTTTGGGTTTTGTTTCGTTGGATGCGAAAACCCACAGAAAATTAATCGGTAGAAACGAAGAGAAAGAAAATAAAAAAGGCGGCCATTTGACGTGGAGATGCGTTTTTGCATCGGTGAGCGTCAGCTGGAAGCAAGTTGAGGGCGATGGATATGCAGGAATGGATTAAGAAAAGTGCCAATTTGATGTTGGCTGCTTTTTTGGCGGTTTCGTTCGCGGGTTTTATTGCGGCGTCGCCTACGGCGGCTACTGTGAATGCGATTTCGAATAGCCGTTTTAATTTGACGGCTGGGGCTACTCAGAATGTGGTGGCTGGTTCG
>JACRGH010000058.1 GCA_016212375.1 Microcaldota archaeon | reverse complement strand
TCGATGCGGATCATTAGGTCCGCAATGATTTTGCGGAGTCCGTGGATTTCCTTTTCTTGTGTAGCTACGCGAGCTTCGAGCTCGCGTACGTATTTTTCGTCTGTCATGGCGGGTGGGCCTTTTTTTGCGCGGGGCGTCCTAGTCGGGACGCCCAAGCAAAAGAGGTACGAAAAAGTAGAACTTACGCCTTTCGGTCGACCTACAAAACTAAACCCTTACCTTTTTTTAAAAAACTTTTTTTCCCGTTCCGGTCGCTTTTTCCAAATCGTCCAAACACTCCGTTTTTAACTCCGTTTCGGCACCGTCTCTTTCAGCCATTATCCAGTTATGTTTCAGGGATTCTTTTGGACTTAGGCAAAGGTTTGAGGCAGGCGTTGGCCAAATTGTCCGGCCGCTACGTGGACGAAACGGCTGTAACCGAATTGGTCAAGGACTTGCAGCGCGTCTTGATTGCCAATGACGTCAACGTCCGCTTCGTATTGGAATGGACGAAAAAAATCAAGGAAAGGACCCTGTCTGAAAAGCCCATTCCGGGCGTGGGCCTGCGCGAACACGTGGTCAAGGTCGTTTACGAGGAATTGGAAAAATTCATGGGTCAGGCCCATGAGCCGTCCTTGGCGAAGCAGCGCATCTTGCTACTCGGCCTGTTCGGGGTGGGAAAAAGTACCTCGGCAGGGAAGATTGCACGCTATTATTCTTCAAAAGGTCTGAAAGTCATTTTGGTCGGCGCGGATGTCCACCGTCCTGCGGCCCGCGCTCAGCTTCAACAACTGGCCGATCAGGCCCATGTGGCCTTCTTTACGCTTGAAACAAACGATGCCGTTGCGATTGCCACCGCGGCTCGCAAACTGTCCGACCAATACGACGTCGTGATTTTGGACTCGGCCGGGCGTAGTGCATTTGATGAGGAATTGGCCCGCGAGCTTAAGGATGTGGCCTCAGTCTTTGAACCGGACTCCTCTTTTTTGGTCGTGTCCGCGGATGCGGGCCAGGTGGCCGGAAAACAAGCCAAACAATTCCACGACGCCGTGGGCTTGACTGGTGTGCTCATTACCAAGATGGACGGTTCCGGTAAGGGCGGCGGCGCGCTGTCGTCCGTGGTAGAGTCCGGCTCGCGCATCTGCTTTTTGGGCTCCGGTGAAAAATTGCAGGACTTGCGCGCTTTTGACCCCCATGCCTTTGCCGCGTCCTTGTTGGGCTTTCCGGATTTGAAGGAATTATTGGAAACGGCCAAGCGTGTCTCCGAGGAAGAAAACCTGGAAAAGGCGTGGAACGACGGAAAGCTGGATTACGCCACGTTTTTGTCACAGCTTAAGGCATTCAAGAAAATGGGACCGCTCAAATCGGTCATGCAGATGATGGGTGCGCATGATTTGCCGGACGACGTGATGAACCAAAGCGAGAAAAAACTGAAAGCCTTCGAGTCCGCCGTCTTGAGCATGACCCTTGCCGAGCGGAACAATCCGGCGTTGATGAAGGAATCCTCGCGCCAGGCACGCGTCGCAAAAGGCGCCGGCATGAAGGAATCGGACGTGCGCGAATTGGTGCAGCAATTCGAGAAGACGCAGAAGATGCTCAAAGACGTCAAGAAAAACAAGGGTTTGTTGAACAAGCTGAGCCAGCAGTTCGGCGGGAAGTTGGGCGGGTAGTGACTTTGAATGAACCGAAAAGAAGAACTTGAATTAGACTTGGCCGAATTTGACCGGATTGAATTGGCTATCCGTCTTGGAAAAACCTGGGTCCACAAAGCCGAATCCATCGATGACATTTTCACGTAGTTTATTGCAGCCATTTCCAACAGACGTTTCACAAAAACGGAACGATAATGGCAAAGTCAAGCGCAACAAACGCGCTCTGAACAAACTCCGCCAACCGTTCAGCGCGAAATTACCGATGTGATGGCCTAGGGCGGTGTCAGGTGTCCTTTTCGTCGGGCTTGCGCATGCGGTTGAATTTGACCCTGCACTTTGTGGTACAGTAAGATTGCTTCTCGGAGCGCTTCCCTTAATTGGTCTTCGCGTTCAGCATCATTCTCTATCCGACTGCTAACGGTGGTTGGATATTTGCTTTTGACGCCTACCACGTTGCCCGTGAGGCCGTGCACTTCGTTTGCATTCGGGTGGGGGCCCCAGTAAGAACCGTCGCTCCGAAATTTTCGTTTCAATTCGTTAGGGACCTGTTCATCCGCTTGAACCCAAAGGTATGCCCATCCGCCGCCAAACCTTGCTCGATTCGGCTTTTGATCCTTGACGTTGTAGTGAAGGCTGAATACGCGTGGTGTACCTTTTTTGTCTCCAATACGACCGGCATAGTAGCCTTGGGGTGTCAATTCGATTTCGAAGGGGATACGTTTTGGGTCGTAATCGTCATAGTGGATGGTGGCTACGGCTTTTGCTTTACCTGTCCGATTGCTTTCGATTTGTCCAATCTGCACAGGTGTGTTGGCCGGATGGTTGAGTCCTGAATCCCGGTCTTCGAACCCGTGCAACAGTTCGCGGGCTCTAAGAAGTGGTTTCATGGAGTCATTTGTCGGCTCGGTGTTTTTGTTTCTTTCCATCGCCTTTTTCAATTTGAAGCACGTCTATTGCCTTTGGTTGAACTCATGTCCGCACCCGCTGTCAAATCCCACGGCCCGCAAAAGCCCAAAATCCATCCCGGCGACCCAATTGACCCCCGTCCGGGTTACGGCCGCATCAAGCCGCATTTTTTGATCGGCGGCATCGCCATCATCGCCTTGGGGTATTTCGGCACCATCAATTTCATCGGCGCACTGCTTTTCGGCCTGCTTCTGATTACATGGAGCATCGACAACGACTATTTCGATTTTTAAAAAGGGTGTTGTGGCCGTGTCGGTGTTTCTTGGTTTTTGTCCGGGTCGATTGGCATGATTTTTGAATTACTTGGGTTTGATGCGGCACTCCGGGTTATCGCAGCCGTTTTGGTCACTGCTTACCTTGCATGGGAGGACCACCAAACGTCTTTCATGAACGAGCACCTGTTGTATGCGTTCGTCTTGGGCGGCCTTATTTGGGACGTCGTCTTTTTGCCCTTCGCTTCGCTTTGGCCGACCGTACTGGTGGCTGCGCTCATCGGCGGCATCGGCTATTTTTCCTACCGTTCCGGCCAATTCGGCGGCGGGGATGTGTTGTTGTTGGCGGGTCTTGCGTTGTGGCTACCGGTGTCTCCGTTCATTTCCGTGCCAATCTTCTGGCCCTTTGTGCTCAGCGTCTTTTTGGCGGCGTCGTTGTTGGCCTCGGTCGGTTCCGGCATGTGGTACGCGCGCTTGTTGCGGGACGCAGGCAAGTTTCCGGGCAAAAAAGGCGGTTGGTTCGTGTTGGGCTTCTTTGCGGTTATAGCCGTATCCGTGTGGATGCCTTTCGGTGCCTTGGGCAAAGGCCTGATTGCGTTGTTGGGTGTCCCTTCGGTTTTCTATTTGGTCTACCGCCAGGACGTAGTGGATTATGCGGTGATTGTTCCACAGACCGCGCGGCAGATTCTG
Source organism: Microcaldota archaeon (assembly GCA_016212375.1). Taxonomy (GTDB): domain Archaea; phylum Micrarchaeota; class Micrarchaeia; order Norongarragalinales; family Norongarragalinaceae; genus JACPGT01. Next base: position 36,039 of record JACRGH010000058.1, on the reverse strand, counting down.
GATGAAGACGTCTTGGCCTTGGAAAAACTGCCGGGAAATGATGTGGAGCGGTTTGGCTTGGAGCGCGTCCTGACGGTTGCCGCCTTGAAGAAGCTTAAGAACTTCATGGCCGCACGCTCGCGCAAAACGGTGCCCATCTACCGAAACCTGCCGCGCTTCGGGCCGTACCTTCTGGCCGGATTGCTTTTGAGCATAGCTGTGGGCGATGTGGTGTGGGCGCTTGTTGCGGGCTGATTATTTTAGCCCGGGTTCTCGTGTTTGAAAATCGTGAGTATCTTTTCCACCAGATTTTTTTCAGGTGTGTAGCCTTCTACGTTTACCCATTCGAAAAGGTGGCGCACGTTTCCGCTCAATCCACCGAATTCAATGTTTTCCCCTGGCTGGAGGATACGCGTTCCTCGTCCAAACGATTCGATATGCAATGGGCCGGAATCCCGGTGGTCTGGAAACTGTGCCACACTCATGGGGTTTCCTGACATGTTTTCAATATGCAGTTGCGAGCCGTCCGGGCTTAGCTTCAACCGGAGTTGATGGCCTTCCAAATCGTTTTTCCCCATTTTTTCAACATCTGCCAGGTTGATTCGCGCCGAACGTCCCGACGCGTCTTTGAAATGGCCCACCCGGACGGCTTTTCCTTGCAATTGTGAATCCGCTATGGCGATTTTCCGTAGGGGTTTTACCATTTGGCTTTCCGGATCCGTGTGGGTAGTCGTGACGATTAATGCACGACCTTCCTTTAGTGGCAACTCATGTTCTTGGCCATTTTCAAATAGGTGGTGCTGGATTAAATTCGTCATTTTTAGGCCTCGTTTATTTTACCTGTGGGGGTGTGCCTTACAAGTATGCCGCCAATACCGTCTTTGCTTTGGCATTGTCCGAGGTGTCTATGGCAAGAATCTTTTCGTTCTTCGCCGCGTCCAAGATATAGACGTTCTTGATGTTCACGCCGGAATCGGCCAACTTCCGGCTGACTTTGGCAAGCTCTCCGGGTTTGTCCTTGAGGCGCAACAACAGGTTGTGTTTGTCCACGCAGCGGAATCCGGCCGCCGTCAGTGTCTTTTTGGCGGCAACGGAGCTTTGAACCTTGAGGTGGACGATCGCCGTGGATGCCGTGGTCTCGACCGATACGAATTCGATGTTGATGCCGTCTTTTCCCAATGCATCCGAGATATCCGCCAACAATCCAACGCGGTCCTTGGCCACGATAGTCAATTCGTTCATTTGCCCCACCCCAATATGAAACGCTTAGGTCGCCTCGAATATTAAAAGAAAAGGTGTTGTTTTGCTTTCCAAAGCGTACAAAAATCAGGTATTTGTTTTTCCAAAACGGGCTTTTCCCTTATGGTTCCGTGTCTTTCGGACCATTTTTAGGGTTTTTCCCTTGGATGACCAACATTCCGTCATTGAATGTGTGGGCCGTCCCAAGCAATTCGTGGATAATCCGAAGGTTGCTTTCGGCGTGTTCACTCAATTGGGTTACTTTAATCTGACTTTGGCCACTTGCACTGCATCGGTCATCGCGCCTCGCGCCTCCATTTCCAGGGCCGGCCAATGCCGCATAAATCAACAATTGGTCCAACAGGTGCGGCTCCAAGGCTTCGGTTCCGGTGTCAAAGGCGGCGTATGCATCCGCCACTTCGGTTGCAATGATTTCAGAGGTTTTGCCTATTTTTCCCAACGCGTCAAACGCCATGCGCCACCCCCCATAATCCACGAAAAGATTTACCACGTTGCCCGCGCTTGAAGCGGTTACGCTTTGGGTGTTTACGGCAATGTCATCCACGCGACGTTGCAATTCGGCTTTTTCGCGCTCCGCCACGTGGTTCGGCAATTGGGCGGACTGGATGGTGGCGGCGATTGTTCCACGGGTCCCGCGCCGCTTTAAATCCAGGGGCCTCAGGGTTTTCACGGGTTGCACGATAACGTCCAGGATACCGCCGCCCTTTGGGTAAAATCCATGACGCACCACGGTCAAAGAAACGGGTGCGCCCATTTTTTCAAGCGCCGGCACAAAGACGGTTTCCAAAAACAGCGACGGTGGTGAAAACGGCACGTCCGTGCCGCCGATGATGCGCACGGAACTGGGTTTGTCCGCGAATAACAACGGGGGCAGGATGCATTGCAACAACAAGCAACTGGCGCCTGCGGTGCCGATGTCGAATTCGTATCGGCCGCTTCGGATTTTTCCGGGCCGGAAAACGACGTGCGACGCGCCGATGGCGTCGTGCTCCAACGTGCCGTCCGTAATCTTCGCAACGGCATGCACGCACGCCAAATGCTGCGGCTGTAATCCGGGTTTGGGCCGGTTCTGGCGGATGTTACGGATGTCGATGGGCGTGCCGGTGAGCGCGGCTAGAGAAAGCGCCGTGCGCAACACCTGTCCGCCGCCATGTCCTGCGTCGATGGTTTGAAGTGTATGGCGCTGTTCCACGGTAGGATTCTGGTTACCGTTCATTAAAATTCATCCCAGTGCTTGGAATAAAAACCAGCCAATGGCGCCGGAAAGCACGGCAAGGACCGCGGGTGTCCACAGCTCAACCTGCCGCGGGTATTTGGCTACGGTCAGGGCCGATTTGGCAAGCGATGAGGCGATAAGGCTTGCAATCGCAGCTTGGATGGCGGTTGCCGTGCTGACCTGGCCCGCCAGGTGCAAATACCCCAAGCTTGCCAGCACCGACGTCGAGGACAAAAGACCGCCTAGGAAACTATACGCCAATAATCCGGAGCCTGTGTGCGGCAAATTGAAAATAAGGCCCACCGCTACGAAAACCGCGGTAAATTTGGCGATGAATGCCAACGAAAAGGCGTGCGCTTCCACCGGTGCGTCTTTGTTGCGCAGACGCGGTCCAAGAGTCATGTACGCTCCCAAAAAAACGACGCCCATGAGCGACAAGGGGATGAATGCCTTTTCGAACAATCCGGGCGCCACGATGAGCAATACGACTAGTGAGCCCGCGATGGTGCCCGCGCTGACCAAGAGGTTGACGGACAGCAAGTGTTTTTCGTCCTTGATTTTGTGAGAAAATAGGGCTAACGTAGCTAAGGAGCTTACTGCGGCTCCAAGCAAGGCCGCCATTTCAGCGCCCCGTTCCTTGGTGAACTTCAACAGAACATGCGAGCAAAAACTTATGGCCGTAATCAACGTGATTACTTCCCAGACGTATTGCAGACTTAAGACCGAGCCGAGAATCACAACGGGCGTCTTTGGGATGAACGGATGGGCGATAAACGCCAAAACCGCAAAGACCAACAGGTCCGTCAGTTCCTCGCGCGTGACCATCTTGGCAACGTGATGCAGATAGGACTTTTCCGCAAGAAGGAACGTCACTACGATTGCCACGGCCGCCGCCTCCAAGCGCAGATTGAGGCCAACCAGCACGCCGAACAAAAACGTCAACGGAAGCATTACGATAGTGGTGATGCCATGGCCCAACCCGCGGCGTTCGGACTTGAGGTGGTAGACCAACGCGGAGAGCAAAAAGATGCCCGCAAAACCAATCAAAATGGCCCACTCCGCTACGGGTAAAACCGTGGCCAAAAATCCGAGCAGTCCGCAAAGCGCAAACGAGCGCACGCCCATGAGGGGGTGGCCGGAGCGCTCCCGTTCCAACCCAATAAGCCCACCGAGGGCCAAGGCCAATAGGGCGGGAAAGAAGAATTCGGGCATGCATTACCCCACGGCGGCGGACTTTTTAGTCCTGTTCATGCCATTTTTTCGACTACAATGGCGTGCGTGCAGTTGGCTTTGAATTGTTGCGGGCCGATGGGGTAGTGGCTTTCTTTTAAACGGTATTCCCTGAACGCCATTTGCATCAAATTCATGCGAGACCGAATTTTATCAGCTTCATTTTCCGATTTAAATAAGAACAACGCGTGCCCGCCTATGCGCAGTGGACGCAGATGTTCCCGGATTAGTAGGTTCGGATTGGTATCCGCGTTTTTTTCTATCATTTGTGCTAACGCGGCCCGGTTGATGCTGACGTCCGCTTTGCCTTCTGGCAATCCGGTGTCAGACGCGTCCGCCAGCCAGATTGAGGGCACCGCGAGGTGAAGTCCGTGCGTCCGGTTGAATGTACGGATGCTTTTTCGGTGGGATGCCGCGCCTCCCAAGCCGCCGGCTTTGGCTTTCATCTGGGCGTATTTTTCTCCCGTTATTCCCCGTGTCTTTAGCAATGTCTCCAGCCGCTTCTCCATGGCTGGTGTGCGTTCAGTCCATGGGTAGGCCTGCGCGTCCACCAACGTAATTTTTCCCCCGGCCTTTTTGTCCAAAATCATACCGATGAATGCGGCGCTGGCGTCGTGTTGCATGCTGGCGTTTGCCCCGAACACGATGACGTGGTGGTGGGGCTGGCAATACGTCCGAATCAATTCCGGTTCCGAAATTATTTCCAACCGTTCCATGAGGGTCTAGGTGTCTCTCAGATTTTTTTCTTGCCTTCTTTTTTCACCGCATCGACCATCTTCTTCATCTTCTGCGGATCGGACTCTTCAAAGGCGTTGCCGATTTGCACGCCGTCGGCACCGGATTTGATGACGTGGGCCGCCATTTCGGGGGTTTTGACGCCGCCGCCGTAGAAATACAGTACGTCAGGTCCGCAGGCTTTCTTGACTGCCGCAAAAAAGGGCGTTTCGGGGATGGTGGGGGCACCGGAGCCGGAATCCGTGATGACTACGCGCGAGCCCATGTATTTGGCGGCCAAGGCGCAGGCGTACGCCAAATCGCCGCGCTCCTGAGGGATCAGGTTCGCGTTGCCCATCCAGCCCACTGCTTTTCCGGGCGCGAGCACCAGGTACGTGGTAGGAATGGGTTCCAATTTCATGCGCTGGACCACGGTGGCGGATTGGATTTGTGCGCCGGCAAGCCAGTAGACGTCGCGGGAGTTGAGCATCTGCATGAAGTACACGGCGTCGGCGTATTCGGTCAAACCCGCGGGCGAGCCGGGGTACAACACCACTGGGATGTCTATTTTTTCTTGCATCATTTGGACGGTGTCGTCCAGGATGCGGCCTTGGGCGCCGATACTGCCGCCGACCAAGATGGCATCCGCTCCGGCTTGTTCACTCTGCCATGCGGCCTGTGCGCCTTTTTCCATCGACAACTTGTCGGGGTCAATCAGCGCGAAAAAAAGCGCGCCATCGGACTTCAGTTTTTCATGGTAGTATGTTTCAGTAGGACCCATGGTTGGTACACCTGTGTGTTTTTCCGGCAACGCGCCGGTGGTTTTGTAATGGCGTTTTGTCCGGATTTTTTTCGGTCATTTTTCAAGCCGCCAAAGTCCTGATCCGTTTTTCTTTCGGATGTTGGAAACGACCGGTTGGCTATTTATGGCCCAACCGCTCTCAATGGGTCGTACGACCCACCTGCCATGCTAATGGCTTTTCAGGCTTAAAAATGCTCAAAACCGCCCTTTTACAACGCTTTTCACAAGACGAGCTGGACGACGCCGTTTTGCGTAAACAGGACCAGTTCGCCGGTTTGTTGACGGAGGAGGCGGCCATCCGAGTGGTGGCGCATGAAAATGGCGTCTTAGCGCCTGCTGACGCTTTTGTCTTTTCCCCGTTGTCATCCGCCCAAATGGGTCAGATGCTCTCCGCGCAGGTGCGCGTGCTTCATGTGTTTTCACCCAAACGCTTTGAAAACGCGGCGCGTTCCGGCCGCCTCTGCAAATTGCGCGTGGCCGACGCTTCGGGAAGCGCAGATTTGGTGTTGTGGAATTCCGAAGTGGACATCGCCTCCAAAATCCAGCGCAACGCCGTGGTGAACCTCAAAGACGTGGTGGTCAAGGTATTGCACCCGTTGGAGCTTCATTCACGGCTTTCTTCGGAAATCACGGTGGTTCCAGAACAGACCGCATCAGCCCCGTTAAAACTTTTTGAAGCCAACTCCGATAGAACAACTTTAGTCGATTCTCCTTTTCCCGCATCCGATGGCGCGTTAGCTTTTTCATCGGTCCCATTGGCGTCCGACGCGGCTTCATTGACTGCATCGGTGGCTATTGCCGCTTTGCCTTCTGAGCCTGCGTTGCCTTTGCCGCCATTGCCATTGGCTTCCACGCCAATCCGGACGCTTTCCGAACTGCGCGAAGGCGAAGAAACCGACGTTTTTGCCCGCGTGGTGGAAAAACAGCCGCTTAAGGAATTCAAGCGCATGGACAAAACCGGTTATTTATCCAAAATCAAATTGGCTGACGGCGCCGCTTCGATGTGGGCCGCGTGCTGGGATGAAAATGCCCGGTTGGCTCAAGAATTGGACGTCGGGGACGCCGTAAAAGTGGAAGGGGCCGTTTTGAAAAATGGCGAGCTATCCGTGTCGTGGTCCGGCCGGTTTTTGAAAAATCCGGAAAACCATGCGTTGGCGGCGGTGGAAGGAACGCCGGTCAAAAGTTTAGCCGCCTTGGATGGCGCCGAGGCCTTAGTCGAGGCTAAAATTGACAAAGTGATTGATGCACAGCGGGTGCACAAGTGCAAATCCTGTGGCACCAAATCCGCGGAACGAAAAGCGGTATGCACCTGCGGCTCGGAAGACTTTTCCGATTTGACCTACGCCTCATTGGAGCTGTCGGACGCGTCGGGAAAGTTCCGGGCCGTTTTGTTCGACTCGGCGGCCGAGGCTTTTTTAGGCGCAAAACCCGTCACTGACTTAAGCCTGTTGGCCTCTTTGAAGCGCGACTATCTGGCCGGAAAAAGCGTCACGTTGCTGGCGTATGCGAAGACGAGTTCGGTTTCCGGACAAAAAGAGATTGTCGGAAAGGCCGTAATGGCTATTCGTTAGCGGTTTTCCATTTGGATTTTTCGCATATTTCTCGCTACTTGTTCCATAGCATCCGCCATTTCTTTTGTGATTGCTCCTGGTGCGCTTGGACTGTGTTTACGGGTTTCTTTCGCTTCACGCGGTTGTTCGGTTGGGGATGGTGCACGGGATGGTTCGCTTCCGGTCAATCGTTGCCGTGCCAGGATTATCTGTACGACGTGGTGGGAAAAGGATGCATTGGATAATCGGTTGACATTTTGGATGACTTTACGCCAGGCTTCCATTTTTTCAGCCTGATCCCGTCCGGGGTTGCGTTGGTTGTCCGTGGTACTTGCAGCTGAGGCCGCTTCGATTCGTCGGGTTCGGATTTCTTCACTCATTTTTTTCCGCCTTTTGCCGCCCGCGCCGGATTCCCTTGAGCGCGTTCAGAATTTTCGGGATTGTCGTGTTGCGATATGTCCCCGCCAGGCGGGCAAACCGATCCTTTGCGTGCGCTAGTCGGATGAGATTTTCAAACGTCTGGGCTCCGACCTCTATGATTTTCTCCCGGTGCTTTTCCGGTTGTGCCATGCCCGTTTTCCTTAATTTTTCCATCACATGATCCAAATACCAGGACGTTTTTGCCATTTCCGAGGCGTACTGTTTTACTTTATCTTCGGTCCAACCCTTGGCGCCACGTCGGTACGCCTCTTCAAAACCGTCCACATAGTCAAAGACGGTCGCGCGTTTTCTCAAGCGAGTCAGGCCGGCCAAATCATCTAGGGGCGCCGTGTTTTCTTTTTCAAGTGGAGGGCGCGTTTCTTCAACGCCTTTTCAACGGAGTTTGTGCCCGATGGAATCCAGCGCTTGGCGCGCCCGGTTTTTTTCGTTTTCATCCAATTGCCAACTTTCCATAGCATGCTCCATTGGCATGGGTTCCGATGCAACGAATCCCCGGGCTGCTTCCAAGTCGACGCGTACCGGCCGAAACGTGGTCTTTGGGAAAATAGTGGCCGGAATGTGTTGGGCTCCGCTTCCTTCAAAGAAAAGGTAAATAGTGCTGTCGGTCGTGTTTCCTGCGGCTTGCCCGGTGGCGTTCTGGTTCCGTACGATTTGAGCGTGTCCGCCTTCAAACGGGGCGTGTTCCCGGGCGTGTGGAAGCAGCTTGATGGTCTTAACGGTCGGTTTTGCGGTTTGTGCGTCCATGTGCGGTTTCATTTTATTGTATGGTCACGCCGAGCAATTTAAGGATGATAAGCAGGCCCACGCCGGCAAGTCCCAACAATGCGGAAATGATGACGGTGACCAAGGTGATGGCAATCTTGACGCTTGGGTATTTGGCCCAATCTGCGAGGATTGAAAGCGCCAACAACGCCAAAACGCCCATCACGGCGTTGGCAAAGAGGTTCTTGAGGACTTTGATGATGACGATTGCTAGGATAATTAAAAGCAGGCCGAAAAGCAGGGCTTCCCAGGGAAATGCGATGGCGGTGAGCGCGGCTACAGTGGCAACGGTGGCGTCGACCATATCTGCATGGTGGAAAAACAGGTTAATACGGTTTTTGCGTTCTTTATGTTCGGATTGAATTTAGGCGTGGCTCGCTTTTTCCAACGCGTCCGGCAACGCTTTTGCCACGTCGTCCGCGGTAAACATCCGGTTTTTCTTTGCAACCATTTCCCCCGCCCGGCCATTAAGGAACGCTCCGGCTTGCGCCGCCAAAAACAAGTCGTTCTGCGTGCCAAGCGCCGCCACCAATCCGGCCAAGACGTCCCCCGTCCCGCCGCGGGTCATGCCGGAGTTGCCGGTGAAGTTGCGGAAGACCTTGCGACCGTCGGTGATGACGTCTACTTTTCCTTTGAGCAAGACGATGCAGGTGTGCGCGAGGGCCATTTTTTTGGCGTTCGCGGCGTTTGCCTCCAATCCGAAGCACCGTTTGAACTCACCGGCGTGCGGCGTTAAAACAACCCTGCCGCTGAAATGCCGCTTATCGGCCATCATCATGGCGCCGGCGTCCAACACGAAATACTTTTGCGGGAACCGTTTGAGCAGGCGGTTGACCAGGCGCTTGTTGGCCGCATTTTCCCCAAGTCCATTGCCCATCAGGACGACGTCGCTCTTGGAAATGGCGGCGTTGAGGTCTTTGGCGTTTTCCAGCGTGATGAACGCCTTGCTTTTGGGCTTCATCTGTTTGGCAATCCAGAGGTTGTCCTTTTCCGGGGAGAAAAAGTAGATGAGGTCGACAAAGGGCGCGGCCGCATCAATCGCATACAGGGTCGCGCCATGGTATTTGCGACTGCCGCCGATTACGCTCAGGATGCCATTTTGGCCCTTGTGGGCGCCGCGGTTGAGGGTGAGATCTTTCATCTGTTTCGGATAAATGGGTGTTTCCAATTTTTTTGGGAATCCAACCCCGATTGCTGTGGCCCTGTGTTTTTTGGAAACGTGCATATGATTCGCCTAATCTGGGCTGGATCGGATAGGTCTATATTTTTTTGCTTTTTACCTGGCCTATTTTTTCTTCGAATGCTGTGCTACGAACTGCTCTACCGTCATGTTCTCGCGGATGACGCTTCCAAGTGCCGCTTCGATTTGTTCCTGCGTCATCTTTCGGATAAGTTTTTTTGATTTGTCATTCATGTCCGTGTATGCGTTCGATGTGCGTGCTTGCTCGCGGAAGAAAAAATTCTGGTCGACGTCGACCCGGTCCGGTTCAAGGCCATGCCGCACTGCCGCATCAGCCATACCGCGCTCCATTCGTCTGTACATCAGGATGTGGTGCAACGTGCCCCGTGCCATTTCCAAATCCGACGGTAAGTCGTCGTGGCGTTCATATCGCTTTTGGATGAGTTCCTGCAGTAACGATGGCGTGTCGCCCCGCGTGGTCACGGAACCTATTTTTGCATCAATTTTATTTCGCTTCAGTTCGTCCACAATGGCTTTTTCCATTCCGCCGTGTCGGGACCCGTACTCGAAAACGATATGTCCGTTTGGCTGCTTTTTGGCCATCCGGACAAGATTCTTGGCGATTTCCTGGTGACGCGCGATGTTGCGGTTGCTTTCAACAAAAAAGTAGTGGCGGAAGCGTTTCAACATTTCTTCCGGAGTTTGAGCGCCTGCGGCATCAGCATGGATTTTTTCCGATTTTGGGAATTGGTGCCGGATTCGCGTGCTTTTGCGGGCGCGGGCGTACTCCAGTGATTCAACCGGGACCTCAAATAAACCTGCTACGAGATGGATTCCTAGCGCGTGCGTCTTGGTTCCGGCGTTTAATGCCCCGCCGCTTAGCCGCAAATAGTCGGCATACCTATCGATTGTCGAGTTGATATGTTCCGGTCGGATTACCTCTTCCCAGCGCCTGCCGCCCTGTTGCGCGCTTTGTTTCATTTGCTTGGCGATATCATCGATGAACTGGACGTTTTCTCGATCGGCCCCGCGTTTAGCCCGGATGGCCCCCATCTTTTCGGAAGCGACGTATAGAATCCTCTTGCCCGCTTTGTGCAATTCCAACAGTTTTCGCCACAGTGGGACGACTGCGGCTTGGCGCCAGTGCGCGGCGTAGGAAAAATGGAGTTCCAGCATGGTGCAATCATCATGCGGATGGGTTTTATCTTGATTCCGCTCTTCCACCCAATCAACCGATTGTATGCTGTTTTGGTTTGGGCCATGTACTTCGAAATCGGTCTTAGGCGTTCTTCCGATGGAGCACTCACAGAATCCCGCGGGAAGGTAATCCTGGTCCCTTTCAATGCAGGATGGGTGTTGGGCGGTGTTCTTACCGCTCTTTTTTCTTTCGGCCTTCGGAAAGCAAGGCATTTACTGCCTGTCCGTCCTGCTGCATATATGCGGCGAGTGCCTGTTTTATTTTTTCAATCGACATTTTCCTTATCATGGCTTCGGTTTTTTGCACCGTTTCTATCGAATTACCCAACGCAATCCAGGAATGAAGCGTGGCCCGCGCGATGTCTTCGTCCGTAGGTACGAACCGAGGGTTGCGGGCCCTTTTTTCCACGATTTCTTCCCATATCGATGGGTTCCTTCCAAATGGCTCTGGTTTTGCCACCCGGACCGGGATGCCTTTCTTTTTGAGTTCTTCCTGCACATACCGTTCTAACCCTAAATGATACGTCCCAAACTGAAGGATGATGACCCCGTCTTTGCTGTACTCCTGGCGTCTGGTCAGGCGAATGATGTTTTGTACGACATTTTTGTGCCTGGTGTTAACCATGTCAGTCGAGTCGAAGTAAAAACGGCGCGCTTGTCGTAGAACGTCCTCCACTTTGGCTTGCCTCCCTATCAAATCGTTGAGTCGCTCTTCGCCAGCCTGATATCGCCGGAATAGGCGTCTGGTTTTTTTAACATTTTTTTTCCCTGCATATTCTAACGCGTGCAGCGGTAAGTCGTGCAATCCGGCAACCACATGCGTGAAAAGGCCGTGCTGTTCTTCTTGGTCTTCCGGAATCGGGCACAGGCTTTCAGCGAATAAGGCAAGGCTTTTCGGTTCAATTTTGACGTCCTGCACTCGCACTTTACCTATTCCCAGTTGCCGTTGCAAATGGACCCGATCCGCTTGGTAGCTTGTTTGGAGTGCCGCTTCTTTTGACGTGTGCGCGCTTGCATCTTCGATTCCGATGAACAGCACGTTTTTTCCTTGCCGTTTAAGTTGTCCGATTTTTCTCCATAAATGTAATGCGGGCTGCATCCCGATGTGCGCTCCGTACAATCCATACAGTTCAATCACGGATGTCTCACTTCGTCACGCTTTAAAGTTCTTTCACAGCGGATTCCCCATAGTGCTTTTCCACCAAAAAGACCTGGTCGCAGAACGCCTCCAGTTCCCGTTCATGGCTGACCAACAAGACCTGCTGGGCGCCGGCTTCTTGCAAAACCGAGCGCATCCGTCCTAATTGTTCTTTTGAAAAGCCATCGGTCGGCTCATCTAGAATCAATAGGTTGTCTTTGAGCGAGGGCGTGGTCTGGCGCACGATGGTGTTCAGGGCCAATCGGTAGGCCAAGGCAAGAGCGCTTTTTTCGCCTCCGGAAAGTGCGGCAAAGTCCTGCTCAAAGCCCTGTTGGTGGATTTGGGGCGTGAAGCTTGCGTCGACTTCCGCTTCAAGGTCCTGCGTTTCCAACAATTGGGAAAACCAGCGCGAAAAGAGCCGGTTGAATTCATCATTGATGCGCCTGAGGACATGTTCTTCAATGGTGGTCAACGCCGGAAGGAATGGGTCGGCAATCCAGGCGGTTTTTTCCTCCAGGTTCTTGAGTTTTAGCGCCAATTGGGCTTTGCGTTCCAAGCTAGCCTCGATGTCGGCGAGGTTTTGGCGGACGTGTTTTTCCTGGGCTTCGGTCGCGGCCTGCGTTTTGAGGGCGGTTTGCAACGCGGTTTGTTTTTCCCGCAACTGCATTTCGGCTTTTTGCAATTGGACCCGCGCATCTTGCACTTTTTCCAGATGGTGCTTTTTTTCCTGCCACGCATTTTTGGCAGATTCCAACTGTTGGGCCGTTTCGACCATCTTGGCAGTCATGTCAGTCCGCTGGACTTCGCTTTGCGCCCGGAGCGCTTGGACCTGCTGGATTTTTTGTTGCAACATCTTTTGGTCGTTGAACTGCCGCACTTGGGCCCGCAAGGCGGCTTCCGAATCGCGAGCCGTTTGGAATTTGGTTTGGGCCTCTTTGAAAGCGGATTCCGCCGCTTGGATTTTACCGTTTAAGCCGTCCGGTATCTTCTGCCCGCACGTGGGACAGGAACCGGAGCGCAAGTGCTGGTGCTCACGCGCGGTATGCTCGGCGGCACCCAATTGCTGTTGGAGTTGCCGCACGTTGGATTCGGCCGTTTCCCATTGCCCCTGAGGGTCGTTGGTGATTCCAGTTTTGACTTGTTGTTGCAACGTTTTTTCGTCCTGGTCCCATTGCGCGTTTTTGGCGTCCAGAGTTTTGCTGTCAAACTCCAGACGGGCGTGCTGCCGGTCCAGTTCTTCCACGCGTTTTTGCAACAATGGGACTTCGGCCGCTTCACGCTCCAAGGCCAGTGAAACCGCGCGTGCTGCTTGGACCGAGGTGTCTGAGGCGACCACTTGGTCCTGTGCGGCTGCGACTTGCGTAAAAATGGTTTGTTTTTGCAAGTCCAGTGTTTGCAGTTGGCTTTCAAGCACCGCTTTCTTGGCTTGCAGTTCCGGCACATCCGCTACCTGTCCTTTGATTTCCCTCCCTTTTTCGCGCAAGTGCTGTTGGACCACGTTGGCGTGCTCCTGCGCCGTCTTGTACTCTTCCACTCCAAATGCTTTCCGCAACGTCTGCAACCGCTCTTCGGGCCGCAATAGGAGGATTTCTTTCATCTGTTCCTGGGGTGTGAACACGGCGTACCGGAAAATCCAGGATGTGGCTTTGGCCGAGGGGTTTTCCCGGAAACCGAGGATGGAAAGTATTTTCGTCTTGAGCTCTTCGGGTGAGTATTCGGTGCGCACGCCGTCTTCCTCAATCCATCCGGGCGCTTGTCGTGCCGTATCTTTTTTCCGCTCCAGTTTCCGAAAAACTGTGACGTGCTTTCCGGTCACTTCAAAAGACAGTTTGACGGAGCCGTTTTCCGCACCATGACGCAACAGGTGGCTGGCTTTTAAGTCGCCCAATCCGAAAAGCGCGAATTCGATGGCGTACAAAAGCGAACTTTTACCGCAACCCACGTCGCCTTCAAAAAGCGTCACGCCGGAGCTGAAAGTTACTGATGCGGCCCCGTAGGTGCGGATGTTTTCGATGTCAAGGGATTGCAGTTTCATTTTTGTTTTCCTTTATTTCTTGCCGATTTTCGGTATTGGCGTTTCAACGCAAAACTCATCTGGCGCTTTTCCGCCTCAATGGTCGATGCCGAGTATTTTTTCCGCCTTTGCGGCCACCATTTCGTCCCACCGTTTTTTGTTGTCGCCCGGATTTTCTTCCCGGAGCGCGGCCAACAAATCCAGGCCCAATTTTACGCCCGCATCGCCTTTGAGTTCAGCTGGCAAATCGCGGTCCGCCAAGGTCTCGCGGAAGACGTGCTCGGCGATGGCGTCCGGCTTTTCCGCATCAATCCGCACGCTTTGGCGCTCCTTGGTTTCCAGCGCGTTGTTCACGTAGATGATGGGGCATTTTTGTTCCAAGGTCTGCCGTGCGGTCGTCCAGTTGATGTCCGAGGACTTTCCTTCCGACAGCATGCCACGGGCATGCAGCAAAGCGACGTCGCCGCTTGGCGCCTCAAGGCAGGCGGCTTGGACTTTCCCGTTCGCTTGCACCGCCGTTACGCCGTCCGCAACAATTCGCACCAATTGGATTTTGGCCATTGGGATGGGGACAAACTCCGCTACCGCGCCATCAACCCCCAGTTCCACGACGTAAAAACCGTGCGGCAGTGTGGCGTTTTCTTCCAAATCCCGGAAGTCCGCGGCGCTCAACGGTCCGGGGTAGGTGATTTTTCCAATGTTCGCTTTGCCATTGCCGTTAATGGAATTGCCGGATGGGCCGTCCGTCAGCAAACGTGCATGCACGTGGCCCCCGGCGTAATAGTCAAACCCGTTTGGAAACAGCGAGAGCGGCACGGCGTCGACCCGTTGCAGGTTTTCCGGTTTGTGCTCCTGGATGGCGCAGTGAAAGACGAAGATTTTCGGACCCGGCAGGCTTTCCAATGCCGCAGCGTCCAAATCTTGGAAGTACGTCTTTTCCAAGCCCAACTTGCGGGCGGAAATGCCGGTGATTTTCACGCCCGTCTTGGGGTCGGTGATGACGTCCAGGCGGAGTTTTTGTTTTTTTTGGCCATTTTCTTCAATATCGTGGTAGACGCCCGAACTGACTTTCTGCAGAACGCCCGCTTCGTGCAGCACGTCGATGACGCTGGTCTGGGTGGGGGAGTAATCGTGCGACCCGTACACCGCGTAAATGGGCTTTCCAAGCTGCCGCATCTTGCGCACCGCCCGCTCGACCACGGCCAAATCCGGGATATTGATGTCAAAAAGGTCTCCGGCGATGATGACGAAATCCAAGTCACGCTTGGCGCATTCGTCCATCGCCCGCTCAAACGCTTGGAGGTTCAACTCGCGCAACCGGCCGTCACGGAAAGCCCCGAGGTGGACGTCGGCGATGTGGGCAAAGCGGGCCATGAGCCGTCTTGGTGGCGGGAAAAACTAATAAGGCTTGAGTTGTTTTTTTTCTTTTTTTAGGCAAACCGCTTGGCCGCTTTACGCGAATCGCTTTGCGACGCTGGCGCCTGCCGCCGATATTTTTTGGTCCGCCGCCACCATCGTCTCGAATTTCGGGAACTGCACAGGGATGGCAAGCTTGGTGTAGACGCTGGAAATGATGGCCTCGCCCTTGTCCAAGCCTGCGATGGCCTTGCTGTCATCCGTCAAGTCCTGGGCGGCCGAACCAATCAGTGCTTCGCGTTCCTGGCTCATCTCGTTACCCAGGATGATTTTGGTGTTCATGTTCGCAAGCACTTCGCGGGGAATCATCGAGGCCAATTGGGTGATGGCAATCAGGCCGACGCCGAATTTGCGCCCCTCCCGCGCGATGCTGGAAAAGACGTTGGACTCGCCCTCGCGCAATACGCGGGGTGCTTCTTCGATGACGATGCTTTTGATGCGGCCTGGATTGCGGCGCGAGCGTTCGAATGCTTCGTGCGCCAGGATGCTGCCGATGAGCAGTTCGGTGTTCGAGGCTAAGCGCGACGTGTCCACCACCACTTTGCGGCCGGCATCCAGCGCGTCGGAAATGTCCTTCACCGTGTTCTGACCGCCTTCCGGCTTGAAGATGGTTTTGTCCAGGGCCAATTCCAGCCGCCGCTGCAAAACCGCCAGCGTGCCTTCGTGCAGGCGGCGGTTGTCAATCCATTCCTGCGTCTTGGATCCGCGTTTTTCCGCCATGATTTCGTACAGCCAGCGGTTGCCGAAGTGCTTGAAGTACATCCATGTCGCGTCGCCTTGCGCGTCGGTGAACGGCACGATGCCGCTAAAATGCCACGGCTTGACGCTTTCGTAGTGGATGGCCATGGTCAGGGCGCCCCTATCGGGGTTCGGTGAATAGGCCACGAGGTTGTGCGCGGCATTGGGGTGGCTCTTGAGTTTTCCGTAGTACTCGTTATGCGGGTCCAACACCAAAATGCCGGCGTAGTCCGAATCCAACAGGCGGTATAACATGCAATAGGTCAGATTGCTTTTGCCTTTGCCCGTTCCGGCGGCGATGAGCACGTGCGTGGGCAGCACTTCGGCGCCATCCAGGATGACTTCTTTGGACAGCATCCGGCTTCCTGACCTGACATGTCCGCCAAAAAGAGGTTTTGCCGGGTTTTCCAAAAACGCCAAATCCGCGTCCTGGATGCGGCGAAGTCCGGAAAAGAACGGTGGCAGGCTTTTGGCCGTCTTGGCAACTCCGTTTTTGATGTGGGCCACGGCCTTGATTTTGGCTAGGACGTAGTTCCGGAGGTTGGCGTCCAGGAAGCTTTCGGAGGAGACGTTTTCCAGATTCAGGCCCGATGCCCATTCCAGAGCTTCCGGTTGCATTTGGCTGCCGTAGACGAGGTCGAAGACTTGGAGCAGGATTTTATTTTCGCCCTCTTCCGCTACCAGCAATTCGCCCAGTTCCAAGGGGGCTCCCGCCTTTTGGCGGATGAGGATGTCGGCATGCTGGCCTCCGATGATCTGGGAGATGATTTCCATGGCATTGCCTTTATCCGCAAGCATAATTATAGTTGCGCCTGCTTTCCGTCAGGTTTATGTGTTTTCCTTACGAGGTCCGGTTAATGGGCGGCGCCGGTTTGATGGGACGAATTCGGGACCACTTTCGAGTGCCCGCTTCTGAGAGAACCCACGCGCAATGCGCGGAAATCCATCGCCTTTTACTTTCGCATCCGACGTGGTTCGATGCGTTTTTGGAAAAGCGTTTTAAAAAAGAAGGTGTGGAACTGACTTCGGACCATATTGACGTCGTGCGTGATGTTCTATCCGCGGTTTTGTTCAACGCCTTGTCGGCCTATCCGCATACAACTGCAACGCGCGGTTATGCGTATTTGAAAGAGTTGCGTAACAAAACGTTGACTGCATATTTTCAGCGTTTCCAATCCGACGTGCTTCCAGGCAGGCGGCCGTTTCGTGAATAATCCGCTTGTGGTTTCGGGCGCATTGGTTTACAGTTTACTGAGCCACGCGTGCGCATCGGTGTGCCTCGACAACTCGTGCACTTTCTGTCCCAATTTAGCGCTGACCAATCCTTTCCACGACGTGGCTTCGGCATTGGACACTTTGGCATTGCGGTCCGCATCCACCAAGACGTACGGATAGCCCAAAAAAGCGGGGTCCGAGGCGTTTTGCGCTAATGTGGCCCAGGGAAGGCCAGAGTCGTTGCCGGAATTTTGTGCCGCATTTTTGAACATTTCCACGCGGAACGGCTGTTGGGCGAACCGGTGCAATTTGGCATAGCCGATAGCTGCCGGGTGGTCGGGGTGTTTGCTTTGTGCGATCCATTCATAGGCCCAGCCGGCGTCTTTTGGAGCCATGCGTTGCAAGGCGTCCGACAAACTCCATCCGGTGGACGTTAGAAGCGTGCTGGTTTTGCTCAATGCCGCTAAGGTCTTGCCCTTGCCGGCTTTTTCCTGTGCCCGCTTGGCGTAGAACGCCTCTTTGGCCACGGACGTCTGAAGCGTGCCGTCCTTGAGGACACAAATGTCGTCGAATTGCCCCAATATTTTTTCACACAATGCCCATTCGGCAAACCGGCGCGTCAAGGCACCCACTTGCGCGGCTTTGGACCGCTCTTCAGAATCCGCCACATCCCGGCCGTCAATCTCGAACACGCCGGCATCCTGCAGAAGGCCGCCGCTTAACGGCAGAAGCGTGCTTTCAAACTGGCTGCCATCGATGGCCTGTGTCAAGCACAGAAATTCATGTTTTTCCTGGTGCACGCGTTTTCCAACCGCTTGCACGGGTTTGTATTTTTCGGCATCGGCACTTTTTACTTCCAACTCCTTTTTGCCGTATTCAAAGACGTTGGCGTACGCCCGCACCAGTTGCAACGAGACGGATGCGCCCCCGACCAGTTCCTGGTTGCCGCCATCGACGGCTGAAAGCAAACGGACGTTGCCGTCCAGCGGTTTGAATCGGCGCTCGTCCAGCGGCAACGCCTCGTAGCGGGGGTCGGAAAAGAATGGTTGCCCCAATGGCCTTTGTTGGTGTTGGCGGAGTTTGGGTGCGACTTGGTCCAAGGCGTCAAGCATGAGTGTTTACTTAGCGCACGGCTTTTTCAAGCATTGTAAGCGCTGCTTTTCCACCGGGCGTCTTTCCGGGTTGGTCCTTGAAGTATAGCGCGATAACGTTACCGGTGACTTTGACTTCTTGCAAATCTTTGATGTGTGTCAGTTTAGCCTTGAGGTGTCGGACGTCCGCTTTGAGCTGGCCTGCGCCCCGTCTTACGGTGGCCCGCAGGACGAACGGCGGTTGGACATCCTTGAAATCGGCTTCCCATTCCAGCCGTTTGAAGGGGCCGGTTTTCGGTTCGGTGACGATTTTGGCATCCAACGCGCCCAAGTGCAGTTTCCCGAAAAACGGTGCGGTCTCTTCGGCCCGGGCAGCGGCAAAGGTTTGCTCTACAAAGATAAGCCCGGTTAGGAACATGATGCCGGCGACATCGAGGCGGCCGTATAGTGCCCAGGCCAAGGTGGTGATGACGACGATCCAAAAGACGATGTGGCCCGCGTGGCGGTAGTGCATGCAAGGCTTACGAAACGGGCGTTTTAAGGGGTTTGCCTCCTGAATGATGGGTTTGGGTTGGCCGTTTTTCGTTTCGTTGCCTGAAGGAGGACAATGCCCGTTAACCTGTTTGCCGCTGTGGCCAGAGGTCCAGCGGCTTTGCGCTTGGTCACCGGCCAGCTACCCTCCGGTTCTTTATAAAGCGCCGACCAATCAGTATTGCCGCAAGGCGCGAAAAAACCGGGAAAACAAAAAAAAAAACGGTTTGAATCGCGCGTTGTCCAATATGAATTGAACGAAATCAGGTGGTCGGACAATGGCAAAACACGCGGCAAAAGAAGTGACGGAAACAATGATGGATGAAAACCAGGTCAATTCGCAAACCAGCTCCTCGGCTGATGCGCAAAGTTCGGATGCGCACGTGATGGAAATCGGAACGGCGGCGTCCAAAGAAAAAGGCAAAAAGTCCGTTATCACTTCCATTGACGATTTGCCCGGCATCGGCCCTTCCATTGCCGCCAAACTCCGTGATGCGGGCTACGACAAGCTGGAAACCCTGGCCTATTGCATGCCGTCCGAATTGCAGGAAATTTCCGGCGTGGGTGAAGGCTCGGCCGTCAAGGTCATCAACGCGGCCCGTGACGCCCTGGAAATGGGCTTTGAAACGGGTGCCGACGTTTTGGAGCGGCGCAAGCTGATTGAGAAAATCACCACGGGTTCCCTGGAACTGGACAACCTCATCGGCGGCGGCATCGAGACGCAGGCCATCACCGAAATCTTCGGCAAATTCGGTAGCGGAAAGAGCCAAATCGGATTCCAATTGTGCGTCAACGCACAATTGCCTAAAGAGCAAGGAGGACTGGGCGGCTCGATTGCCTTCATTGACACGGAATCCACGTTCCGGCCCGAACGAATCTCCCAAATGGCTGAAGCCAAAGGCTTGGACCCCGCGGTGGTATTGGGCAACATCCACGTGGCTAAAGCCCTCAACTCCAACCATCAGATGCTCCTTGCTGAAAAGTTGGAGCCGATGATCCGCGAGAAAAACATCCGCGCCATCGTGGTGGACTCCCTGACGGCGGCATTCCGTGCGGACTACGTCGGTCGTGGCGAGTTGGCCGAGCGCCAGCAGAAACTCAATCAGCACATCCACTTGTTGCTCCGCTATGCCGACCAGTACAATCTGGCGGTGTATGTAACGAACCAGGTCATGGACAAGCCGGACATCCTCTTCGGTGACCCCACCATTCCCATTGGCGGCCACGTTTTGGCCCACACGTCCACATACCGCTTGTACGTGCGGCGCAGCAAGGAAGACCGGCGCATCGTGAAATTGGTTGACTCGCCCAATCTGCCGGACGGTGAAGTTGTTTTCCGCGTCACCCCGGAAGGCATCATGGACTGAAAAGCGACGGGTTAAAACGGCCGGGATTTGGCACCCAACTGTGCGCTCGGAAGGGCACATGGCTCTGTTGGCCATTCCGGCGGCTCCGTCCCCATTGCCTCTCACGGGGGTCCTTTTTACTTTTTTTATTTTTTCAGAATAAGCAAAAATTTTGCGTGATTCTGTATGGGCGTGTTCGACGTCGTTGTTTTCAAAACGCGTTTGTTTTGTCCCTATTGTATGGAAGAATTGCCTCGTGGAGACTCTGAACTTGGTGGGGGTTGGCAGACTAACGATTTCGGTTGTTCATTGGATGAATTGTAGGAAGGTCAACAAGTCAAGGCGGCTTAACACGACTTAGAGTCTTTTGAAGCGCATCACATTTGCTCAAAACGCGACAAACCTATTTCATTCAGTTTCGCGATTCTGGATGAAAAGATAACTTCCATCCTTCGGCAAAAACGTGACTCGGATTGGTAATGTTGTTTTTCCTCTTTTTCGGTGTTCTGCATGGATTTGGTCGTTGATACGAATATTGTCATGGCCGCCATCATCCGTGCGGGAGACACTCGACGCCTTCTTTTCCACGGTGAGTTGAATCTTTTCTCGCCGCGCTATGTGCTGCTTGAGCTAGCCAAGTATGGAGCCGAATTGCGCATCAAATCTCGGCTTTCTTCAGTTGACTTCCGCGAAGTAGTCCGACGAGTGCTTTCCCGGATTCGTCTCGTTCACTCGGACCAGTATTCGCCTTATCGCGACCTGGCGTTGTCGGTTTGCCCTGACTTTGGTGACTGGCCTTTTTTTGCCGTGGCCATGATGAATGATTGTCCTTTATGGACTTCTGATCCTGCTCTGCTTCAGCAATATCACGTTCCAACTTACAAAACTGTCGACTTAGTCGACCTGCTGTAGTGGATTCTAGAACTCGTCTTCCTTGAGGCGTCGTCCTCGACTTGTCGTCCTTTCCGGATAAGCCGGGTCAGTTCTTCGACATCTTCTTGTGTTGCCTCGCTTTTGGCCGTTAATCGGTCCAATTCATCCAGTCGATCCAGCAACTCCAACTGCCGTTTCCATGCACGTCTTGCCAGTTCGCTCCAGTTCATTTCCGGACGTTGGTCCATTTTTTTCTTCAAATCATCAGGCACTGCAATCGTAACGTTGACCATGTTCGTTCACCGTGTAAATATGTGTAAAACCTTATTATAAATGTTTTTGCTTTTTCTTCTTTTTCGAATCATCTGCTCTATTTCCAAACCCTTTAAATCCCGCATCCGCCCAAACCAATCATGGTCGAAAAACCCCTTCTATTTTCAGGCAATGCCAACCGCCCGTTGGCTGAATCGGTTGCCAAAATCCTCAAAGCGCCTATTTTGCCGGCCAACGTGACGCGCTTCAATGATGGGGAGACCCGCGTGCAAGTTCAATACACGGTTCGCGGAAAAATCGTTTTTCTAATCCAATCCACCTGTGCGCCCGTGAACGATACGTTGATGGAATTGTTGCTGATGGCGGATGCCATGCGGCGCTCCTCCGCTGAGAAAATCGTCGCCGTCATGCCCTATTTCGGCTATTCCCGCCAAGACTACCAGATGGCGCCGCGCGAGCCGGTTTCCGCCCGCGTGGTCGCGGACCTTTTGGAAGCGGTGGGTGTGACTAACGTGGTCACCGTAGATATCCATTCGGTCAAAGCACAAGGCTTTTTCGGTATTCCGTTTGACAATCTGAACACCACGCGTACCGCTTCGGAATTCTTGCAAAAACACGTGTCATTGGACCCGGAAAACACCGTGGTGGTCTCTCCGGACGCCGGTGGCGTCAAACGCGCGTATGATTTTCCTGCCAAACTCAATACTCCTTTGGCGATTATCCACAAACGCCGCCCCGCGCCGGGTGAGGTCCAGGTGACGCATGTGGTCGGTGACGTCAAGGGCAAGACCTGTCTGATGATTGATGACATGGTGGACACCGGCGGCTCGCTTTTGACCGGCGCCCAGGCGCTCAAGGACAACGGCGCCAAAGCCGTCTACGCCTATGCCACCCATGCGGTGCTGTCGAACAACGCGGCAACCCGTATTGATGCATCTTCCGCGTTGGAGCGGCTGTTCGTCACCGACACCATTCCTACGGCCAAATCCCGCAAAATCACCGTCATCCCGGTCGCACCGGTCTTAGCCAAAGTCATCCACGCCATCCAGACGAATGAATCGATTTCACCCTTCGTGGATTAGCCCCATCCGACCGCTTGGAAAACCGAGCCTTCAGAACATGATGGGGCCGTTGGCTCAAGGAAAAAGAAAATAATTCAAAAAACCCAAAAACAAAGCTAAAAACGAAAATTTTAAAACCGTTTTTTTTGCGTTTCTTTTTCCCTGGCGCTTTCAGGTTTTGTATTTCCATTCGAGTTGATTTTACCCTGGTTGACGCTTTCTCCCTGCTTTTGTTCGTCCTTAGCATAGCCGCAGGCTTCCTGACCAAGGCGACCGATGAGCTCAAAACCAAGTGGGCCTACCTCTGCGGCATCTTTTATGGGTTGTTGTTGGGCCTTTTGGCCACGTCAGATCCATTGTTTGCCGTTGTTTTCCTTCCCGCCATTTTGGCCAACGTTTTGGCCGGCAAAGTCGACACGCATGCCCACCGCGCGGCCATCATCGCACTGGTGTTGGTCCTGTTCCTCCGCGGCACGCCTACCCCGGCGCTGCTTTGGGCCGTTTTGGCCTTTGCCGCGGCTCTTGGAGACGAGTTACTGGACTTGCGCCTGTTCTACCCACGGCCCTTGTTGCCGGTTGCTGCCCTTTTAATCAGTTTTTTGGCACAATCGGCAACGCCCATTTTGGCGGTGTTGACCTTTGACGCCGGGTACTTGGTGGCGGACCGGGTTTGGAAGGACAAAACAAGTGGGAACGAACCAAAACCGATTGAAACCGTTGTGGCCTTTACAAAAAAATCCAAACACCGTTTGAAGCGCTAAAATGGCACCGAAAAAACCAACCCGCCGAGGAAAAAAAGACCAAAACGCTTACGCGATTTTCCCAACCGCTTCAAGCACTTGGCTTTCCTTGACCTGCAGCCAGCCGTGTTTGTGTGCCGCCCTGCGCAAGGCGGGGCCGGCGTTGAGTGCCACGGCGTGTCCAACCGCGCCCATCATCTCCTCATCCAGCACCATGTCGCCAAAACACAGACATTGCGACAGAACGCCGTTACGTTTGGCGGCGTATTGCTCGACAACCTTGCGTTTTTGGTGCGGTTGGGTCAAATCCAACGTGAGCCGTCCGGTGAATTTGCCATTATTGACTTCCAAGCGGGTTCCGACTGCGTCATCCATGCCCAACGCCTTGGCAATCGGCTTGACGATGTCCTCCGGCGCGCCCGACACCACGACCAATTGGTAGTGTTTGGCCTTCAGTTCGACAAGCAAGCCCAATGAATAGGGGTAAACCGGAATCTTCTCTTGTTGGACAAAACGGGCATTGGCGGCGTCAAATTTCTTCTTGGAAACGCCTTTGATCGCATGTGCCAATTCGTGCATGACGTGTTGGCTGGACTGCAACTCGGTCAAATGGTGCTTTTTGTGTTCCTCATGGATTTTGGACAAATGCGCCAAGTCGTTGGCCTTCAGAAAGCCCGAAACGGCTAAGAATTTTATGTACTGCGGGATGGAGGACTCCTTGAGTAATGTCCCGGTGAGGTCGAAAAAGGCGGTTTTCATATGAACCGAACGAAACCGGACTTAATAGCGTTTACCCAGTGTCTCCGGTTGTCAGTTGATTTTTTTTCTACCACAGGTCTAAAACCCCGATTTTTCCCGTTTCTTTTGGGAGCGGTTTCCGCGGATTCACCATCCCCACCAACGCTTCTGCCGGACGATACGGGCGGTTTGCCTTCCTCCTCAAAACCGGCGGTAAGCGTTTGGAATAGGACCGGGGACTGCTCCCATTTTTTTTAGCAAAGTTCACTTGCGCTTTTTTTCTTAAGCAGTTTTGCGTTTTTCGTTTTTTTTCCTTGCGCTTTACGGAACTGATGTGTTATCCCGCTTCCAGGGTTTGCCGGAATTCGAATCCACCGGCCTATACTTGCTTCATTGGCTTTTCAGTTCCGAGCCGATTTGAACCCCCCCTGACCGCAAACCTTTAAGCCTCCTGCTGCCTTCTAGAGCCTATGGTCGAGCGCGCAACCACCGGCATCCACGGCTTGGACGACCTCATCGAAGGCGGCTTCCCAAGAAACCGCACCATCTTGGTTTCCGGCGCCTGCGGCACCGGAAAAAGCATTTTTTCCATGCAGTACCTGTTCCACGGCATCACCCAGTGCAACGAACCGGGCGTCTTCGTCACGTTTGACGAATCCCCGGAAAACATCCGCTCCGACATGCTGCGCTTCGGCTGGAACCTACGGGAACTGGAAGCCCATAACCTGTTCGCCATGGTAGACGGCGCCTCCGCCCGTGCGGGAACGCCCTCGACCGAACAAAACGCCCTCCAGTCCTCTCAACTCGATATCAACCGCGTCTTGACGGAAGTTCTAACCGTTTGCCGAAGGATTGGGGCTAAACGTCTTGTAATCGATTCCATCCCCGCTTTGGGCTTCCAGCTGAACGATGAGCATGAAATACGGAAGATTATCCTCCGGTTGAGCCAGGTGTTAAGCAAGTCGGGGATGACTGCAATTATCACTACTGAACTGCCTGATGCAGGGGCAGCGGGTGGCGCCCCTTCGACATTTAGCAAATATGGTGTTGAAGAGTATATTGCGGATTCAGTTATTTTATTGAGTTTTGTTGGTTTTGGTGGTCAATCAAATCGTAGTCTTTATGTCCGAAAAATGAGGGGCACGCGCCATAGTCTTGAAACACACCCTTTAGATATAACTGAAAATGGAGTTATTGTGAAGAAAGTTGATTCTATTAACTTATGATGCGTTTTGATTACAATGTCTTTTTCAACAAAATTATCGTCCAACTTTTCAACTTTTTTATATACTATTCTTGAATTTGCGGGACATTCCGGGATAATTATTTCCTTAGCTGCAGTTGGTATTGCTTATACTACTTCGATATTCTATGGTGTTGTACACCCTAATTTTCCTCTTTTATGTGCTGTATTCTTTATGGTTTTTTCAGTTTATCGTATAAATAAAATTACTGATTTTGAAGAAGACCGAATAAACTATCCCGAACGTGTACGCTTTATTCATGGCGACAAGACGTCTCCTAAATGGCGTTTATTTGTATTTCCAGCACTAACTTACATTATCGCACTCGGAATTACTTTTTCCAGGAATATTAATTCCTTTTTAGTTGTAGTAATATCACTAATAATGATTTTACTTTACGGGGTTACTTTTCCCAGTGTAGTTTCAAATTTTTTTAAAATAAAAAAAATGAAAGCAATTCCAATTTTTAAATCTCTTTTTTCTTCACTTGGCTGGGGCCTGATAGTTTTTTTGACTGCGTTTTTCCTTAATCAATCAATAAACAATATTGCATATTCGATGTTTTTCTTAGTTTTAGTTCGCTTCACAATCAATACTGTTGCTTTTGACTTCAAAGACACTGTTGGAGATCATGTTAACCGGATTTATACTCTTCCAGTAGTTTTTGGCGGTAAAAAAATTCAGAAACTTCTTTTTGCGCTAAATGTTTTTGCTGCTATTTTTGTTTTTTTTGCTATATCCCAGAAATGGTTGCCCGAAGCGGCTTACATACTTAACTTGACCACACTGTATGCTCACTTTTTTATCTCGAAACTTGACTCAAAAACTATAGATTTGAAGTGGTTTTCAGATGTCGTAATTGATAGTGAATTTATTGTCTGGCCTTTCTTAGCCCTAATCGGATACTTAATTTTTAGATAACTCTAAAGAAATATTGTATTTGCCGTCTGTTGTAGCAATGCTGTTAACGTTACTACTAATTTTTTTATCTAAAAGTCCACTCATTATTCCATCGATAGATGCTGTAAAATACTTTGAAACTTTCAATTTATGCAATTCATTTGTCCATGGGTGGCCTCTAACTAGGAAACCAGCTTTTGACGGGTTTGGCTGAATAATGCCCCAGCCTAATGCGCTAAAGAATTTTGATGTAAAGTCAACTGCATCAAAATACGTTTTATATTTTGATTTTAGATTATTCTTTGCGAACGTTTCAAAAACTTCAAATGTTGGCGCGTAAACTAATTCATCAAGATTCCCGTCGCTTTTTTGTATTTCGACTTCTAAGTTATACATCATTGAAATTTCAAACGGAAAAAATCTTGAACCAAGAATGTCAAACGTATCTGTTTTTCTTTTTACCATTCCTATTTTTGCCATTAATTCTATTCCATACTCCTGAGAAAATGGAATTACTTTATTGAATACTTGGTAGTTTTGGTCAAATTTTTTTAACTCAACTTTTGTTTTTCCCAATTTTTCAAAAAGGCCGAAACATTCACTATCTCCGTTACCTGTGCATGTAACTTGTTTCCCGTCAATTTCTGGGTCTTTACATAAATATCCTAAAACGCCTGCTACTGGCCCAATAAACAATAAGTTGGCCGACCCATTTTTTCTGCATACAATAATGTCTGTGCCGTGTATTTCGAAACTCGGCTTTTTCCAATCTGTAGAGTATTTTGTCCCTTTTGCATAGGTTGTTTCAAAAAATTTCATTAATGAGTTGAATTGTGCTTGTCGAGTTATTTGATTAAAGATGGGTAGATCTATGAGGTTTGCATAATTGTAGCCAAAGTTTTTTCCACAAGAATATGTGAATTCGTCTCCAAATTTTTTTTCTACTTTATTTTCAATTCCTACGAATGCATCTTCGTGGAAAAAAACGTTTCTTGCAAGACGGTTCCCAAAGTTTTCAATGATGAATCCGGGTGATAGTTGGTAACTATGTCCAAAGACAATGTCCAGTATTTGATCCAGAATTGCCATGTTTTATAGAACTGACTCAAGGTATATATCCCAATCAATTTACTTTAGTCATAATTCGTTTGGGGGTTGGCATGTTAAGTCGTCTTGATGCGATGCCGGTAGCGAGGCGTGAGGTCAAAGATGCGCTTATTCGGACGCTTATGAAAACCTGTCCACTAAATGCAAGGACTTTGTATCTTGAAATCAAGAAAAACCATACTTCTTCTATTTCTTACCAAGGTGTTCACAAGGCTCTTGGGCAATTATGTGAACAGCAAATTGTTTCGGAGGAAAAACGTCTCTATTCTTTGAATCCGGATTGGGTCGATCATCTGAAACGCTTTGCATCGGATTTGGAAACCTCCTTTGTCAAAAAAAGACCCGCGTCTATCCTTGATCTTCCAATCTACGGTTCCGCCGCTTTTGAAAACACGGGTGTTCTGGTTGAGCCGTATTTCTGGATGCTAGACCAAACTCACAAAATTTGGTCCAAATGCGGGCCTGTTCGGGGTGCATTCTTTACTCGCCGGGCTTATCCGTTAATTGTCATGGCTAACAAGGAATACGCCCAATTCATGGATGCTTTCAAGGACAAGGACCAATATGTTTTGGTCCGGGAAAACAAGCCTGCAGACCAATTTTTCATTAAAATCTGGGAAAAATACGGTTTCTCTTGCAAGTTGGGCGTTGATTGTGCAAAAAACTGTGATTCTTACGTCTGTGGCGACTTTATTTTTCAGATTTTTCATCCCAAAGAAACGGATGCATTATGGGACACGTATTATGCCATGTTCGATCAGGATTCCTCGCTTGATGTCACCGTTGCGCATAAGGTCGCTTTCGAGATAAAAACACCTTCGAAGTTTGTTTTCACCCGAAATCCTGAATATGCCGAGCAATTGCGGAAAGAAGCAAAATCCCAATTTACGTCGTCTGGAGTAAAGATTTGAATGATGCCAAAACTCTCCGCCTTTTCCTCGTCGTCTTCCGACATCAAGGATTTGGTCATATCGATTTTATCGAAAGATGAACATCTTTCCGCCAAGTCGGTATTCCAAGCGATTCAGAAAGATTACGGTTCGAAGATAACGTACCAAGGCGTCCACAAGGCGCTTCGCTCCATGGTTTTACAGGGAATCCTTGAAACGGAGGCGAACAAGTATTTTGTCAATTCCAAGTGGCTTTCCGAGATGTCTGCTTTTGTTTCAAAAATGGATGCTACGCGTTCCGGCAAGTCCGCACTTGATTTCGGGGACATCAAGAATGACACTTCCGTTACTTTGACTTTCAATTCGTATTTGGAATCGCTTTACGCATTGCTGGATAATATGGATCGAGATGTAAAACTTGGTCAAGTCGGAGATGTGACTGTGGCGCATTGGTATCATGCCTGGCCTGTGACTTGTATTTCAAAGAAAGAGTTTGATCAACTCAATCGGGTCATGCGAGTCGGCCAGCGTTATGTTTTGGGAAATCAGTCGAGTCCGTTGGATCAAGTTTTGTGTGATTTATGGCGTGGTTTCGATGCAAAAATCCAGCTGGGCGTTCCATGTGCCACGACGTGTGATTTGTTGGTGACTGGTGATAAAATTGTTCAAATCTATTTGTCCCCGCCGGTTCGAAAAGGCATTCATGATGTTTATCGTTCAAGCACAAAGGGTAAAATCGATTTTTCGAGTCTTTATTCTTGCATTTTTGGTTTGAAAGGCAACGTGAAAGTCATCATTACTCAGAACAAGGACCTCGCTGACGAGATTCGAGCTGAAACGATGGAGTATTTCAAATAACTCGGAGATTTTTGTGTTTTCGAAACCCGCATTGCATTCCCCGTTCACTTCCCATCTTAAAGACCGGATTCTTTCCTTGTTGTCTCGCCAGGAAGATTTGACCGCCAAATCCATTTTCCAATCCATCAAGCGTGAGCACGGCTCTTCGGTTTCTTACCAAGCCGTACACAAAACGCTTCGAAACTTGCTTGAGCAAAACGTCTTGGAAGAAAAGGACAAGAAATACCGTTTGAATTCTAGGTGGCTTTCCAACTTGGATTCGTTCGTGTCCAAAGTCGATGCCCGCCGGTCCGGCAAATCTTCCCTGGACTTCGGAGAAATCAAGAACGCAACTTCTCTCACCCTGCCATTTGATTCCTATTTGGACGCCCTTTACGCCATTTTGGACAACCTGGACCGCGACATCGCGGAAAACAAGGAACCGGACGTTACCGTGGCTCATTGGTGCCATTCTTGGCCCGTTACGTGTGTTTCCAAAAAGGAATTCGACCAATTGAGGCGGATGATGGCGTTCGGTGAGCATTATGCGTTGGTAAACTCGGAAACCGCTCTTGACCGTCTTTTGGGCGATTTCTGGATGGATTTGGGTAAAAACTTGAAACTGGGTGTTCCGTGTGCGACCAGCTGTGATTTGGTCGTTACGCGGGATAAAATCGTCCAGATTTTCCTTTCACCCTCGGTCCGTAAGGGTTTGGATGATGTTTTTAAAGAAAGCGACCATCGGAAAATCGATTTGGCCAAGTTTTACTCCCTGGTATTTGGTTTGAAAGGAAATGTTACTTTGATCATCACGCGGAACAAAGTTTTGGCCGACCAAATCCGCTCTGAAACCCTTGAATACTTCAAGTAGTTTCTTTCAGCTTTTTTTAATTCGTCTTTCTCTTTTCTCAAAAAATCAACCATTTAGTTGATTTCTTTTCTACCCAACCCATATATCGGATTCCCGGCAGTCTTGCTTCAGGGAGGTGGGCAGTGTGATGACGTTCGTCGTGCGTTCCGACTTATTGTCTTTGGGCCGGAATTCGGCTCCACGTGACGCTTCGGTCCTGTTTTCGGCATCCGCTCCGTCCGGCGAATCCGTTCCGGTTTCCACTTCGGCGGTACCGCCTTTGTCCGGTTCGAAACGCAGGTGGGTCCTTATTCCGCGCGTCGTTTCGTTCCGTGTGGACGGCGTCGCTTATGCTTCAATGCGGGAGGATGAGGCGCATGCGCGTTGGATTGGGCCGGAGCGCTGAGTTGTGGCATTGATTTTTTTGAGGGCGGCCGTTTGATTCGTGCGTTGATGGGGTCGGCGCGGGTGCGGGAAGATGTTGTCGAATGCTTTGGCAGTTTTTGAATTTGATTGGTTGGTTA
Source organism: Microcaldota archaeon (assembly GCA_016212375.1). Classification (GTDB taxonomy): domain Archaea; phylum Micrarchaeota; class Micrarchaeia; order Norongarragalinales; family Norongarragalinaceae; genus JACPGT01. The sequence continues at coordinate 6,182 of JACRGH010000058.1, read as the reverse complement.
TGTTTTCGATTTTCTTTCGTTGGTTTTTTTTGATTCGTTTTTGTTTTTTTTCAATAATCTGTTTTCGTTCTTGATTTTTTCCGTTTGGATTTCATTGGGGGGGATTTTGGTTGTATGCGACGGTTTCGTTGGATGCGCATTCGGATTTGAAGACGGCCATCTTGTCCATTTTAGCGAAGCGTTCCAAATTGGGGGCGCGTGAGCTCCATGGCCATTTGGCGCGCGATTATTCGTACGAGTTGTCCTACCAGGCGGTGCATAAGGCGATGAACCAGTTGTTGTTCAAGAACGTGCTTCGCAAGACGGGGACGAAGTATTCCGTTTCGCTGGATTGGCTGTCGGGGGCGCAGGAGTTCTTGTCCGATTTGGAAGATGTGTGCGTCCGGCAACGCCCGCTATCCGTCTTGGAATTGCCCGAAGGCGCGGCTTTGTCCGTGTCAAGCAAAGGCGCAATGGCAGAGCCATATCTGTGGGTTTTGGACCAGGCGCGTAAAATTCGGACGCTCAAAAAGCCGATTGATGCGGTCTTTTTCCAGCACCGCACCTGGCCGCTTTGGTTGCTGGGCGCGAACCGCTTGCGTGAATTCCGAGACGTTTTTTCCGACAAACGCCAATGCGTCTTAGTCCAATCCGCCGGTTTGGTGGATGAGCGTTTTTTGGATTTGTGGCGCGAGTGCGGTTTTGCATGTAAATCCGGTTGTCCGGGCGTTGAGCGCGAGACGTTGGTGGCGGGGGATTTCGTGTTCCAATTCGGTTTTCCGGCCTCGGTAAGGAGGCGCTGGGGTGCGGTCTGCGACGGGTTCTCGCAACCGGATGCAAAAGCTTTGTTGTCGGCGCATCGCATGGCCTTCGAGGTGCCGGTCGAGGCGAAACTGCTGATTACCCGCAATGCGGATTTGGCAAACCGCATCCGGCAGGAGGCGTTTGCGCATTTTTAAGGCGTGGGCTGGGGGTCAATTCGGGGGGTTTAGCCGTTTGGCCTGGCGTTTTTCCAGTCATTCTAATGGGGGCGCGGGGCGTTTTTGGGGTCTTTTTGTAAACACTTTTCAGAGGTTTAGGCCGTTGAAACCGCTCTTTACGCCATTTCTAGCCCTATTTCGTCCTTTCCCTTACACTTTGTATATTAACTATGTGTTTTTGCTTTACACAACGTATGTTTTGAATGCACATTTCCGTGCTTTGCTTTCCATTAAGTATATAAATCGAGACTGCATTATTGTGGATTCACCACTCGTGTGGTCATCGAAAACAGGGTTGGTCTGGCGACCGGATCCGGTTTTGGGTGGCGGATTGGGCTTTTTGGCCCGAATCGCGCGGCAGGAATTTTGCAACCCGACGGGAGCGTTTCTCAGTTTGGGAAGCTTTAGCCTGCCGGGCGGCAAAAGTGGCAGATTGACAACACGTTCAGTCTGGACTTGGCGTTGACGACACCTTTGTCCAGCGAAGCGTGGGGAATTGGACGGAAAACGGGGTACGAGAATCATGGATGCGGCGGTATTGGAGAGAAAAGCGGCGCAAACGCTTGTCAAATCGAGGAAAGGGACGAAAACAAGGATGGCAAAAGCGTCGCGTAAGGGGAATGGGTTTTCGCAATCTTTAATGGATGAGCGCCATGCGGCAAGTGCGTTGATTCCCTCCGTGGTCAACGGTGAGTCCTGTTTCGTGGGTACGGTTCAGTTCAAATCGCCCGCGAAGTTCCGCGACCTGTTGAACCCACTGGGGGTCAAAGTCCATGATGCGCAAGGCAACCGCTTCCATGTGCGCGGTTTGTTGGGTCACGTCATCGCGGTGGAATCCGCGAAGAAGCAGCAACCGGCCGGCGTGGTCTGCGTGCAACGCGCGGAACGGGAATTCGACGTGGTCAGGTGGTTTTGATGGTGGATGGTTTCATGGTTGGACCCAAGGTGGACGTCACGGACGAAACGGCATGTTCGGATTGCCACGAGGAGCACGAACTTTGCACCTGCGCTCTCCGCACTGACGCAGGCGTCATGAGTGAAGTGACCGTCAACGGCAAAGCCTATTTGATGGCCCGGATGCGCTTTTCGCAGCCGTCCGGTTTCCGCCACCTGTTGAATCCGTTTGCAAAAGTCATGGACAAAAACGGACGCGTTTATTCGATTCGGAGCTTGTCCGACAAGGCGCGCGTCATTTCCGCGGTCAAAAAGGGCGAGCCGTTGGATGTTCTGTACCGACCCACTGAGCACGGATTTGACTTGGTGCGTTTGGGTTTGGATTGGTTGGAGTAAGGTGTTTGCGATGCGTTGGCGGGATTTTGCGGTGTGCAATAATTGCGGATTTGACCCTGAGGCGTGCGCCTGTTGGTTATAGGGCTAAATCGGTTGCATCCGTATGGATTAGGATTTCAAATGGTTATTCGTGGTGATGGTTCATGTTGCGTTGGTTGTTGGTCTTGATGATTTTTGGGGCATTTTGGAGCGGCTCGGCAGACGCGTTATCCGTGCATACCGGTTCGTGGGTGATTCCGGTAACGCATGCGCCCGCGTCCCCTCCGGGTAAATTAACGTCCTGGCTTTTCCAAAATGCCCCCGGCTCCGAGTCGGTGCCGAATGTGCGTGTGCAGGAATCGGGCGGGGTTCTGACCGCCGGCCTGGTTTCATCAGCCCTTCCGCGCCAAGGGCGGTTTTCCTCCTTCAAGCCCCTGAATCCGGGTCCGTCCGCCTTGTGGCTTCTGGCCGGGTTTTTCGGCATGCTGGTCGTGGTGGGCGGGGCTACGTGGTGGTATAGGACGCCCGCTGCTGACTAATTTTTTTTCAAATGCGTTTTCGTTTTTTTTCTTACGCTTTTTAACAACGGTTTTTTTTCCAACGCTTGCGCTGGCCGTTTTCATTTTCAAGATTCAGGGCCCCGTCTGTTTTTTTTCGGGCTTATTCTTTTTTCTCATGCTCGTGGCTTTGATGCGTCCCATGGCCCTTTTCATCGTGGCCCGCGTGGATGCCGGCGCTTTCAAAGAACGTCTCTTCCACGATGACGCTGTACGCCGGGCGGGTGATGAGGACGCCCATGAGGATGCCGAGGATGGAGGCCAAGGCAAAGCCCATGACTTCCACGATTCCGGAAAGCAGCAAGGGTAGCATGGATGCCAATGCGACGCCGGCGGTGGTAAAGACGATGAAAAAGGCGTCTTTGAGCTTGCGCTTCTGGGAGACGTCTTCGCCGTGCTTTTTGAGCAATTCGTCCGTGATGACGATTTGGTTGTCGACGCCGGAACCAATCAGGGCGATGACGCCGGCCATGGCGGCCAAGTCAAGCGTTCCCAAGGTGCCGACCAATGCCAGCAACACCAGGATTTCGATGACGTTGGTTCCAACGATGGGTAAAATTAATTCCAAGCGACGGTAACGCAGGGTGATGATGGCGGCGACCAACAATATGGCCAAACCAATGGCGTAAAAACTGTAGGTCAAAAATTGGTTGCCCAATGATGGCGCGATGTTGTAGTAGCTACCCACGGATGCGGAAACGGGCAAGCGGCCTCCGGCCAGGACGGATTTGAGCGTGCGTACCTCGTTGGCGGCGTTGTCTTTGAGTTCCTTGGCGTCGTTGCCTTGGGCACTTCCCGTGATTTGGTATTGTTGGATGACATTCTTACGCAAGGGCTCGACTTGCAATATGGGTGCGGATTTCAGGCCAATCGCTTCCCATCCGCTTAAACCGGCCCCCGGCCCGATGCCCAAAAGGTTCGGCCGCAAGGCGCTTTCGCTTAGTGGAATCAGCCGTTTGGACGCGGAGATGTTCAAGCTGTACCCGGAGGACAGTAGCGCTTGGTAAACCGTCGGGTTGCTTCCGGATAGGTTCTGCGGAATCAATACTACTGATGCGTTGATGGCCGCGGTGGTGTTGGCGTTGAGGTCTTCTAGGTAGAACAGTTGGATGTCGTCGCCGTTTTCGTGCAGGGCGTCCAAAATGGTGGGGCTTGCCGGGATGTAGCTGTGCGGTACGATTAATGCGGCGTGTTGCGGCCGGTCCAAGAACATGTAGACATTGTCGCCTTTGTGTCCGGATGCGACGTTGGCAAAGTGCATTTCGCCTTCACCGGTGACGCTGAAGGTTAATTCCCACTTTCCATCGGCTTGGATTTGTTCACCGTTGGCGCCTCCGATGCCGGTGGGGATGACGTGCGAGCCGTTCAGGGCGACTTGTCCGCCGACCAGCGCTTCAAATCGGCCTTGTTCGCGCAAAATGGCCTCGACGCTTTGGATGACGCTGGCTTGTGCTTGGGGAAGTTCCACAAGGATTTGGTTGTTACCCAAGGGGCGCACCACGGCTTGGGAGAGCCCGAATTTGTTGATGCGGGTCTTAAGGGTGTCGACCATCAGGGCCATTTGGTCCGGTGCCAGGGGTTTTTCCAAGGAAATGGGGATGCGCGTGCCGCCGATGAACTCGATGCCCAAGTTGAGGTCCACGGTAGCGGGATTTCCGTCCCGGAGGAAGACCATGAATATGGACGCGGCTAGGACGGCGACCAAGAGCAGTATTTTGTAATTTTTCAGTAAGCGTGAGAGGCTCATAGGTGTTTTTTCTCCGCGTATTGGATGATCAAAGGGGCGTTGCCTGCCCAGGTGGCGACAAAATCCACGATGCCACCGATGGTAGCGACCATGCCGATTTGGTAGTACGTCGGGATTTGGAGCAAGATGGCGACGGCGGCTAGGACGCCAAATGCGGCGACTGTGGTCAAGTTCATCAAAAAGCCGGTTTTCATGGCGTCAAAGGCGCGGCTCTTGGGCGTGCCTTCCTTGCGTTTGAGCACACGCGAGCTGAGCATGACGTCGGTGTCAAGTGAGAAGCCGATGAGCATCAACAATGCGGCAACCGTGGCCAATGACCAGGGGATGCCCATGAGGCTCATGATGCCGGCGGTGATGGTGATGTCTGCAACCGCTCCGAAGATGACTGCAAAACTTGCGGCCAGTGAGCGGAAGACGATGAAAACGATGATGCCTGATAGGAGGAATGCTAACAGGACCACTTCGCGGGTTTTGGAGAAGAAGAATGCGGAAAGGGTCGAGCCGACTTCGCGGACCGAGACGGAATCCGCCGTTACGGCCGAATTGACCGCGTCCAACAAAGTCTGGCGGTATTGGGAGCGGGCGTCGGCCACGGCGTTTTCAGCTTCCGTTACGGCCATCGTGGGGTCAATCGCTTTGAGTTGGCCGCTTGTCGCCGTCTTGATGGTCAGAGCGCTTTGGTCCAGGACTTGTTTGGTAAGGCCGTCCAAATTCGTCTGCGTGCCCTGTCCTTGGGAAAACGCGATGCGGGCGCGGTCATATTGCTCTTGTAAGACGTGGACTTTGGCCAATTCCGCATCCGATTGGTCCAAGGACGGCTTCAGTGGTAATTCGATTTCCACGCCGTGCCCTGTGGGGCTTTGGTAAAAGCGCATGGAGGGTTTTTCGCCGGTCACGGTTTCAATGGCCGTCGCCAACTTGGCCTGGTCTACGTTTTGGCTGAATTGGACGGTAATGAGCATGCCGCCTTTGAGGTCGATGTCCGGCTTGATGCCGGGCCCGAACAGTACCAATCCGGCGGCAAGTGCCATGAGCACCAGGACGATGCCGATGTAATATTTGTAATATTGGCTTTCGTACGGGTTTGGGATTTTCATGCGGAAAAAACCTTGAGATTGCAAAACGGGCCTTTGGCTCAACCACTTGTCGCAAAACAAAGGGCGCATGGCGCGCAGGCCGTTTTTCGTTTTTGGAAGGTTCTTCTTGGGAGCTACCGGGTTAAAAACCCTTTTTGCGGTCCGGACCACGGCACGCTTGCAAGCGATGGTCGAACGTTTGCAACCGATGGCGCTTGACGCCATGGGAACGCTGGTGCGACCATCGCAAAACGGATTCGCCCCTTAGTCCCATGGTCTTGCAAACCCTGGTTTGGACTGCCACACAAAATCGAAAATTTTGTGCTGTCCCACCCGTCCATGACGACTTGTGATGTCCCCCGAAAACCCGAGTCTATTTTTGTGAATAAAAAATGTTGATGGAGGGGGTGGGATTTGAACCCACGAACCCACAAAGGGACAGCGCCCTGAACGCTGCACATTTGGCCAAGCTTTGCTACCCCTCCATAGGTTTTCGCAAAAAATCCGCAAAGATTGGGCGGTTATTTCGGTGGACGGCTTTGTTTTTTAATGCAATTGGGCGGTTTTATTGTTG
>JACRGH010000054.1 GCA_016212375.1 Microcaldota archaeon | reverse complement strand
CGCGTACGTATTTTTCGTCTGTCATGGCGGGTGGGCCTTTTTTTGCGCGGGGCGTCCTGGTCGGGACGCCCAAGCAAAAGAGGTACGAAAAAGTAGAACTTACGCCTTTCGGTCGACCTACAAAACTAAACCCTTACGAATTTAGTTCCATTTCGAATCTTTTTTATTCAACCCAGCCTAGCGTCTAAACGATGAACTTCGAAAAAACATACCGCCAAGGCGGCAAGTTCACATTGTACCCCTGCTCACCGTGGATGATTGCGTTCGGCAAACCCACCGAAAGCGTTTTTGGCACCGGCGCCTCGCCGTTCGCACTTTTTTTCCAAGGCGACACCTCGACCGTGCTTTACGAAAAATCGCGATTTGACGCCGTCGCCTTCGCGGCCGCGGAAAAATTCTCCTCGCGCGAAACCTTTGACATCCATTACAGCACGTGGCTCCATACGGCCAAACAACTAGACGCGTTTTCCTGGGACGTTTATCAAGGGAAATACGCCGGATACGCCCGCTATTGGAAAACATTCGTGGAGTTCTGGGCGGAATCCGTGTTCATCGACTGCTTCGATGCAGGCGTTGATTTTGCAGAAATGAACCGCATCGCACAAGAGCACGACTTGAATCGGACCGACATACAGATTCTGACCACGCCCATTGAGCCGTCCTACGTCCAAAAGTTCGGGCTTGATGCAAGTAAATCCGCGTTGGGACAAACCGAGCCGGCCGATTTCCTGCGCCAGTTTTTCTGGTACCCGACCAACTACGTGGAGTTTGGCGGTTTGGACGAAAACCAAATGACAAAAATCATCGACAGCCACCGCGAGAAAGCGCAACGCACGTTGGCACTTTTCCAAGAGTCGCATGCGTCCCTCGCCGCGCGTCAGCAAGCCGTCCTGGATGACAAAGGACTTGAACAAAACCCGCTGTGGCTGTACCAAGCCATGATGGCGTGGCGCGACACACGCAAACGCTTCAACTTCGCCGGATTGTACGGCTTTGACCGGATGGCACGCGAAGCGCTTGAAGAAAACGGCGTCCCGGCCGAATTATTCACCGGATTGTGGCCCACCGAATTGCTGGACGGCGAAAGGGGCATTCCCTCGGAAAAACAATTGTGCCAACGCATTGAACACGGGACGCTCGCCTTGATGGAACCGAATACCTATGAATTGGTCGTCGGACCATTGGCACACAGACTCTTTTCAAAGATGGAACAAAAACCCCAGAGCGCCACCTTGGAACTCCGCGGACAAAGCGCCTGTTTAGGTCGCGTCCAAGCCCCCGTCCGCATCGTCCAGTCCCCGGCCGATTTTTTCCGGCAAGGCGAAATCCTCGTCACCACCATGACCCGCCCCGAATTCGTACCCCTGATGAAAAAAGCCGCCGGCATTTTGACGGACGAAGGCGGCATCACGTCACATGCCGCCGTGGTGTCGCGTGAATTGAATGTGCCCTGCATCGTAGGAACCCAGGATGCCACGCACCGGCTTAAGACGGGCGACGTCGTGGACCTCGATGCGTTCCACGGGTTGGTGCGGAAAGTGTCATATCAATCGCCGAGCCAGATTTGAAACCGACAAAACCGGATTGGAAATTGGCACGAGACCGCATTGGCAATTGTCGAATCTATTTACGATTAATAACGCGTTTTAAAACATCCAAACTGGAGAAAACGCATGACTCACGAACACCACACGCATCCGGTCCATCACCCGCACTCAGGCCACCATCAGGCCAAGAAAAAAGCCCCCATCAAATGCGACAACTGCGGCGTCAACGTGGCGGAATGCAAATGCCAAACCGGATGTTGCGGCGGCGCGTGCCCGAATTGTAATTTCTAACCGTTTTTTTACCAATCACGCGCCCAAAATAGTAGTGTCTACCATAATTAGAAAAACTTAAATATCAGTAGACACTACAACTACGCATGGCATTCATCCGGGAAAAGACAAAAGGCGTAACGACCTACTACCAATTGGTGGAATCGGTACGTGAAAAGGGAAAAGTCCGTCAAAAAACGCTGAAGTACTTCGGCAGCAAGACGGAAATGGTGGACTTTTGCATGAAGAATGGAATCGAGCGCCCAAAGGAAAACGACCGGATACTGGACCCGCCCATCATCAGGAAGCTAGAAGGAAAACTGAAGGAATTGAACGCCAAGCGTCCGCTTCCGCCGGCCTCCGTTGAAAGCCTCCACAAAAAATTCGACGTGGAAATGACGTACAACTCCAACGCCATCGAAGGCAACCGGCTCACCTTGCGGGAAACGTACCTGGTGCTGGAACGAGGCTTGACGATCGGCGGAAAGTCCATGAAGGAACACCTGGAAGCGACGAACCACCGGGACGCCATCCATTTCCTGGGTCAATTGGCCAAGAAAAAAAAGGTGACCGAAAAAGACATCCTGGACATTCATGCCCTGATCCTGGACAAAATCGATCCGACGCACGCCGGATTCTATCGTCAGGAACAGGTGTTCATCACCGGGACGAAACACATACCGCCCAAGTGGACGGAAGTACCCAAAAAAATGAAGGCCGCACTAATCGAGGCGAACTCAACGGCCAACGGAGCAAAAGCGGTCGAGTCCGCCGCACGACTGCACCACCTCATCACATCAATCCACCCGTTCATCGACGGCAACGGAAGACTGTCACGCCTGCTTTGCAACCTGCGGTTGATGCGGGCCGGGTTCCCACCCATCGTGCTTCAGAAAAAAATCAAATTGACGTACTATTCCGCGTTGGAAAAGGCCGATGTTGGCGACTTGAAGCCACTGACGCTCATTACGGCCCGTGACGTCCAACGTGCATTGGACCTCTGGCTATCCGCGACAAAATAAGGAGCAAATCGAACCATGAAAGCCCACCTCATCATCTCCGGAACCATCCAAGGCGTGGGCTACCGCTTCCACGTCAAACGCTGTGCGCACCAACACCACATCCGCGGATTCGTCCGGAACCTTCCCGATGGACGGGTGGACGTCTTCGCGGTTTATGACGACCCGATTGCCTTCGAGGCGTTTTTGAAGGAGTTGGACCGGAAAAGCCAAAACTTCATCGGCATGCACGTGGAAAAAATCGAGGTGCAGCCTGAAGGAAAGCCCGGTTTCTTGGATCAGGGCGACTTTGGCCCGGCCGAGGACTTCCAAATCCGTTTTTAACGTCACAACGCCAACGGCCACCCATTAGCCCCGGACCCGACCCTCCCCCTCGCCATGGCATCGCAACGCTCGGTTTTAAAACCCGGAATTCCCTACTAAGTATTGGTGGTCCAATAATGGTTAAAAAACACTCAGCAAGCAAAAAAACAATGACAAGCGCCGATGACTCGGCCGAAATGGTCTGTGAAGACTGCGGACAGGACAACTGTTCCTGCGGCCCCTGCGACGGATGCGGCCAGATGCCCTGCGAATGCGCGGGCGGGTCGTGCGGTTCTGAAGGCGGATGCGGCAGTGGCGCGTGCGGTTGCAGCCCCTCGATGGACAGCTGCGGTTCGGGCTGTGGCGGCATGCACGGCGGCTGGGCCAAGAAGAAAATCTCAGTCGGCATCGGCCTGATTGCCATTGCCGTATTATGGTACGCCAAGAACACCGGCATGCTCAATCCGGCATATTTCTGGCCATTGGTTTTCGGTTTGGCCGGCATCGCGTTGATGGCCAAAGGCATCTGGATGAAGCACCGCGAAAAGCAATGCTGTGGAAACTGCTGAAACCTAAGGCAAAAACCAAAGCCAAAAAAAAACCAATTCCAGTTAAACCAAAAAGCCGTCCGCTCCTCAAAAAAAGGGCGGCGGCTAAATTTTTTTACGATTTAGACGGCAATGCGAGGCAAAGCGCAAAACTATAAACACTGCCTTCGCTTTTTTCATTTATGCGCACATTGCTCAACTTAGGCCGTCGCGAACAAACTGGTTTTCCGGGCAAAATTCCAACCCACTTAGCCGCCTTTCTAAAAGACGAGGCCGTCCACTCCGATTTCGAACAATACTGGGACAAAAATATAGTCGGCGAAACATTGGAACAAATAAGGCAACTGGGCAACGACAATAGGTCAAACCGTCTCGCACGCCTGGGCCGTCTTTACGAGGTTACAGAAGTCATGATAAGTCATTACAAAGACTTCGATTTTCACCGTCAACGTACGTTACCATCGCGAGAAAAAGCAGAAGCGCTTAGAAATGCCGTTAACGAGGAAATCGAGCGCCACATACGGAAAAAGTGGCGGGGCATTAACCCGAAAAAACTGTACATGGATGCATCCGAAGTCAAAACGCTCGTCGAACATGCCGAAAAAGGCAAAGAAAGCCGTATCGAATATAGTGGCGGGGCTCGAATCATAAAAACGCCCCACGGATTCCAAATCATGCCCGTTTACAGCTCAATCGTTTTGAAAGAAAGCGAAGCACCACTGGGCATGGAACAAATGCTTGCTTCCGACTCCCACCTGCTTTGGCACACGCACCCAACGGAGTCATCTGGAGCCCGCAACAACCCTCAACTGAGTTTTAGCGACATCGTGACCAGCGGCATTAGCAACATCCCTATTTTGATGGCCACTCAAACAAAAGAGGGCAAAACCCCGATTGAAATAACGGTGCGCGGAAAGCAATATCCCGTCGCCATCAAAACCCCAAGTCCGATAGGTACAAAAAAGCGAAGCTGGCCCACAAATTGGTTCAAACCGTAAAAACGAGTGTTAAATCGGTTGACCCAATCCAAAAAAATACACTTAAGACTCTGAAATTATCCGTTTCAAATTTGCCAGTGTCGCATCCGTCTTGACCGCAGTCGGATTGTAGTGCGTCCGGGCCGCCTTGAATCCGGCTTTTTTCAATTGCGCCAGCACAGCGTCCATTTTGGGTGACACCGAACCTCTGCCGACTTTGTGTAAATCGAAGTGATACGGGGGCAAACCAGATTCACCGGAAAGCAAGTCCAAAATAGCCTGAAGCTTAGCGTCATCGCCTTTTGTTGCAGCAACAGTCGTCTTCATCGCGGCCAAGACCGACTCATCCTGGACGTCACCCAACCAAAGCGGGCCGACCCATTGAACGGATTTGCCACAGACACATTTTTCCAGCTGACCGACGACACGGTGGCCGCAATGGGTACAGTGCGAAATGAAACCGATTTTTTCCAGCGCCCCATCGGCCGCCTGCGCCCCCCGACGGGCCCAGAAGAGGCATTTGGCGTAATGGTCCTGGTAATAAGAAAAAACAGGCTTCGCACCGATGTCCTGCATGGCGGCTTGGCGCACCACAAACCCGGCCAAAATGCGGAGCGCCAACTCATGGCCGTATTCCACGTACAGCGGCCGGGCGTCGTACCGGCGCTTCGCAGGCCTGTTTTTGGAGCCGCACAGCGTGGCCAAATCGGTCGCCGTCACGCTCAATACGCCAAACCGGGGCAACAAGCGCAAGGCGTTGGCGACAAAGGGCGCGGGCGTGCCGAACGGGTCCAATTCCACCACGTCAAAGCATCGGCCGGAGGTGGCAAATCGGTCGAACGACTCAGCAACGAATTCAGGCTTCGTGATTTTTTCCAGTTTATTGAGTTTGGCGTTTTTCTTGGCCAATGCGATGGCGTCCGGATTCAAATCCAAAAACGTCACATCGGTCAAACCGGATTCCAATGCATAGCGGATGCCCCGGATGCCTGACGCACAAAAACCGTCCAACACCATGCGTTTTTTCAGACGGGTTGAAAGCGCCGACAACGCCAGTGCCGACAAGGTCCGATTCAAGGCCATGCGGGGGTTGTAAAATACGGACGCGCCGGGCACTTCATCGGGTTGGGCCCACACGACGGCTTTTCCTTCGCGAATCTTCTGAAGTTTCATGCAGTATTCCTTGAACGTCTATGCAACGACCGAACTTAAAGAGCGGCCGCTAACCCTTTGAAAAAACAAAAACGCATAAAAACAGATTAATTCGGAAAAAGGAGTCCCCGAATTTACGCCATGGCGATGCTGGTACCGAAGCTCTGGCCCGGCAGACCTTTTTCGAATTGGGCGACGACTTTGCCCTTGCCGCCGTGAACACGCGTAATTTTGCCTTTGATGGAGACATGTTTTTTGCCGGGTGAAATCCATTCCACGGTCTTGCCCAGCATGGATTCCGCGGATTTGCGGTCCGTTTTTCCGACATCCAGGATGAATTGGTAATTGTAGGCCGAGTGGCGGCCGCGGCGCGCGCTGATGACCTTGCCGGATTTGGAGGACGGTGCGGCGACTTTGGCTGATGGAGCGTGCGTGCTGGGGACAGTTGCGGTTTTAGCGGTCTTTTCAGTCATAACAATAAACCTCGGAAATTGAAAAAGAATTTACTCCAAATGGTGGAAAACCCGGTTTTAAAAGGTGCCGGAACCGGCATGACTTGTTGAGCCCGGTTATTATTTCGCGGTTGGTTTGCCTTAAAGGTTTCCATAAAAATTTCACCCTCCGAGTCCGTCAATTTGCTTCAAAAACAAACCGACCAGCGTTTCCGGCGGCATCTTCCGCTGAAACGCCTGGGCGG
>JACRGH010000055.1 GCA_016212375.1 Microcaldota archaeon | reverse complement strand
TTGGGAGTCAGTCGGAGCACGGCGCGAACGATACAGCCGTGCTAATGAGTTTTTTCCAGACGGCGCGTTTGCAGAACGAAAACTTCATCGAGTTTGTCCATGATTTGGCGGAAAACCGCCTACGAAACTAAACGGTTACGGAAAAAGGAGGGTTGGAAAAACAAGGAAAGGCGTTGTGCAACGCAGCACTGGCCAAAGAATACGAGCCCATCGCCATCCAAATCAAGAACGTCAAGAAACCATATCGGCAGGACATCCTCCATAAGAAACGCCAGTGGCAAAAAGCCGCAAAAAACGCCATCGAAGCGGCACTACAAAGCGACCGTGAGCGCATCCAAAAGGGCAAGGGGCCGCTCTATCCGGACCTGACCGACATTGTTGCGGACAATAGATTGATTATCACTCCGATGGTGGAGAAAAGCAAAGTCAGCCTTTACCGAACGTTCAGCTCCAAGGCGCCGGAAGAGGAGGACCACTTCGACAATCTGGTGGACGTACACGACATCATGCGCACCCAAATCATCGTGGACGAAGCGGATACGGAAAAAGCCATCCGCGCCTGCCGGCAAGCGAGGTCAGCGATGGAAAACCACTTGAAAACACCAACATTCCCACTGGTGCGGGTCAAACAGAGGCATGACTTTTTGGATAAAGGAAAAAGCAACGATTTTCATTCGCTAATCCTGGAACTTCGGTTCGAAGGATACCCGCAAGGCGTAAAAGGATTACCGCGGGCGGAGCTGCAAATCCTTTCAAGAGCCATGCACGAACAGAACCAGCTGCCCGAATCGGCCCGCGCGCCCCGCTGGAATTATTTCAAAAGCATCGTACCGGGAACTAAGATTGCCACGCTTCTCGGGATACCTGAAGACACCTGAACCTCTGACCCCAAAAAGCATACCGACCTCAAAACAGAAAAAGCAAGGACGGGGAGTCGAACCCTCGCCCGAACCGCGGGAGGCTCTGCCTCCCCCAGTTTCAGGTTCCTCCCGACCCCTCCGAATTAGCTTTGAAAAACAGAAAAAGCAAGGACGGGGAGTCGAACCCACACCGGAACCGCGGAGGGAAGCATCCCTCCCCAGTTTCCGCACAAGTCTTGCATGACTTGTGGGACCCGCAACTCCCGCAAGGAGTTGCACGGTTCCGGCAATCCGGCCCCTCCCTCAAAATAGACTTGCAAATCCAAAAGCAAGGACGGGGAGTCGAACCCCGCTACCCCGCTTACCGCTAAAGAACTTGAAAACCAATTTCAAGCGCGAACTGCAGGCGGGTACATAGCCGATCTGTCATCCCTGCAAAGGAAAAGTATTGGTGCAAAACTGCGGTTTTAATCGTTTGCAAGTTGGACCGCAACGGGCAAAACCGGACCCATCGCCACCTTGCCACAAGGTCAACTGGAACCGTTTACCCGTCGCGGCAACAGGGCAGAAAACCAGGCGAACAGTTCCTCGAACCCGTCGCGCATCTTGTCACGGAAAAACACTAACACATACAAAACGCCCGCCAAGGCACCGACCAAATGGACGATTTCATCCGGCGTTGCGACCGCTTCTTGGGCACGCACGGATTCCTGTTGCGCCAACGTGGCGTTGATTGCTTCCGCTTGCGCCCGGACCGACGCGGCCGCTTGGGTTTGGCCGGCGGCTTGCAAGCGGTCCGCCTCCACACGCAACTCGGACGTTTTCACACCAAGTGCCGAAAACGAGGCGGATGCGGCCCAATCCACCAGGGGCAACGCGACAACGCCCAACACGAACGGAACCGCGATAAGCACTAGCACACCCCATTTCGGACGCAAAAGTGCACCGGCCGTCATCAGCCCCGCTACACCGGCGGAGGCACCAACCAAAAAGGACGACGGATTCAAGATGGAAAAAACAAAGGCCGAAAGGATGCCCGATGCAAAGAACACCAAGAACGCGTGGCGCGAAGGCAACGACATTTCCAACAGAAAACAAAACGCCACCAAAGGCAACAGATTGCTGACCAAGTGGCGCGCGCCGATGTGGAAAAAAAGCGAAAAAATAAGCGCGAGAGGATTGGACGCGCCATAGGCGTGCTGGCCCACTAAGGATGAATCCGGATAGAGGTTTCCACTAGAGGAAAAGAAGTACACCGCCAATACCGCGACGGTCAAAACCAAAGTGGCCCAGGGGATGCGCATCAGAGGCTAAAAGGCGACGGGGGAATAAAACAAGGATGGAAAGAATCGGCAAGTGTTGAGCCCGGTTATTATTTCGCGGTTGGTTTGCCTTAAAGGTTTCCATAAAAATTTCACCCTCCGAGTCCGTCAATTTGCTTCAAAAACAAACCGACCAGCGTTTCCGGCGGCATCTTCCGCTGAAACGCCTGGGCGG
>JACRGH010000057.1 GCA_016212375.1 Microcaldota archaeon | reverse complement strand
CCGCCCAGGCGTTTCAGCGGAAGATGCCGCCGGAAACGCTGGTCGGTTTGTTTTTGAAGCAAATTGACGGACTCGGAGGGTGAAATTTTTATGGAAACCTTTAAGGCAAACCAACCGCGAAATAATAACCGGGCTCAACAGCACTATTGTAAAAGCAAATCTTAATAATGGTCGGAATTATGCTGTAACCATGCGTTCTGTTGAGCTGATTCATCCTTCTGAATTTTTTTCCAATGGGGAGCGGAGCCGTTTTCAAGTTCGACCCGTGGGGGAACATGGTGTTCGGGCCAAAATCCAAGGCGTGCCTGTTGAGATAATCCGCAAGCCACAAAAAGACTCGGCTGGTTTCAATGGTTGGTATGGCACGATTGGCGGTCGTTCGTTCGCCATCTATCCGTACAATAGCCCCGGTCATCACAACGGATACCTTGCGCTTCCGGAAGTTCTTAACGAGCTTTCTGATCGTCGGGATAGAGATTATGAACGAAAAAGAAGCATGAATGTTCTTGGGTTTTCTTCGGAAAACTCCAGTTCTGGCAATCCCGTTTCTGGTTTTCGCCTCGCCAATTCGGTTTTTCATGGCTATAGCACCGATCATGCGGGGTCGACTCTTGCCGATGGCGCTCCTCGTTCCGTCTTCCGGACCCTTTTCAGAAGTGCACTTCGAATTGGTGAGGCGGAAACCCTGCTGGGTCAAATGGACGCGTCAAGGCGCGCCTTGGAAGAGACTGAAGAGCACCGGGCTTTGAAGCAAATTTCCGATAAAATTCGCAAAAAGTTCGGATACGTTCCTGGCGTCACGTTGTTTAAGCGTAATCGTTAACTATTTCTGTTTATGCTTTGCCTCGGTTTCGAATGCACCGCCCACACCTTCGGTGCCGCCATCGTCGATTCCAGCGGCCGCTTTTTGTCTTCGGAAAAAGCCAGCTTCATTTCCACTGGTAAAGGTATGGTGCCTCGTGAAGTGCTCACGTTTCACAAGGCGCATGCATCGGCCGTTTTGGACCGCACACTTGCGGCCGCAGGCCCGGATGTTGTGGAGAAAATTGACGCCATCGCCATTTCCCAAGGTCCGGGCATCGGCACGCTATTGCATGAAGGTTTGCAGACCGCCTGCACGCTTGCCGACACGCTGGACGTGCCCCTCTTTGGGATAAACCACGCGGTGGCGCATTTGGAAATTGGACGCAAGGAGTGTAGTGCTAAGGACCCGGTTTACTTGTATGTTTCCGGCGGCAACACCCAGCTTCTGATCCGTGAAGACGGCGACGGCCAGGGCGAAAAAAACCGTGCCAGCCGCTATCACATCGTCGGCGAGACGCTGGACATCGGCATCGGCAATTTGTTGGACAAATCGGCGCGGCTTCTGGGTTTGGGCTTTCCCGGCGGCCCGCCGCTGTACGAACTTTCGCTCAAAGGAAAAAATTTCGTTGAATTACCGTACACCATCAAAGGCATGGACGTCTGTTTTTCGGGCTTGTACACGGCGTTCAAGAACCGTTTCGAGCATGTGGACCCGAAAAAAGATGCTGTTGTTCCTGCCGATTTGGCCTTCTCGTTGCAGGAAGTCGCCTTTGACATGGTCTGCGAGGCGGCCGAGCGGGCGCTTTCGCACTTTGAAAAAGACGAATTGGTCCTCGCAGGCGGAGTGGCCTGCTCCAAGGTGTTGCAGGAAAAAACCAAAATTATGTGTCAAGAACGTGGCGCTAAGATGTTGGTGCCGGAAAACAAGTTCCTTACGGACAACGGCGCCATGATTGCGTGGAACGGCATATTGGCGCTTCAGGGGGGTCAAAAACCGCTGGGTCCGGATGCGAAGGCAAAACCGGATTGGCGCGCGGATGATGTGGCTGTCGTGTGGCCCTAGTGGCTTCTGGCTTACGCGTCTGGTTTTGAAAAATAAAGAAAAAGGTGGCGGCCGTCCTTTTCCGGACCGCTTTTCAAAATGTTTTTTTTCTTCGTGCCTTACGCCGTTGCCACGACCACTTTGGCCCGAAATTCTTGGATGGCCTTGTGGACTTCCGTTTCGCTAATCGGACCTTGGCGGATGATTTTCGGCGTGTCGCCCAAGAGATCCACGATGGTGGACGGCTGGACGGGCGCCAAGTTGCCTTGGTCCAAGATGAGGTCGACTTTTTCCAAAAAGGCGGCGCGCACTTCGTCCGCAGCATACAGCGTGCCTTCGCCGGAGATGTTGGCCGACGTGGTGGTCACCGGCTTGCCCAGTTCCGCGACGATGGCGCGGGCAAAGTCGTTGCCCGGGATGCGGAAGCTGATGCCGTTTGAGCTGCCGGACACGCTGGAGGCAAGGCCTGAGTTGACTTTGAGCGGTACGACCAATGAAAGGGGTCCGGGCATGAAGCTGTGCATCAAATGCCGGGCCAATGCCGACAATTCGGCGTATTCTTCAATCATGTAGCGGTCCGAGACCATGATGGGCAAACTGCGTTCCAAGGGCCGTTGTTTGGCTTCAAACACGCGGCGCACCGCGTCATCGTTCGTAGCGTCGGCGGCGATTCCGTATGCCGTCTCGGTCGGCATGATGACCAAGCCTCCAACGGACAGGGTGTCGGAGGCGTCCATGACGACTTTGGATGCCAACGTGCGGTTGCGCAGGACTTCCGGCGTCAACGAGACGATTTTGGCATGGGCGTTTTTTTTCATGGGGGTTTTCACCTAGTCTCCAGTATGGGCTGGACGGTTGATGATTCGTTGGTGATGGGGTCGGTTCGTTTTTTTGGGATTCGTTTTGGATTGTGCGTAGTAGCGTCTTTTCTTTGGTATATCCTTGAACTGAATCCGATTGGTTTTAGAATTTCCTTGTCTAAGCAAGATACTTTCTTATTATAATAACTGGGTTCATATTGCTTTACATTAAATACATCCGTTTAAGGATTATACTTTACACTTCGTGTAGTAGTTTTTATTTAGGACTTGGAGTGTGCCGTAGGCTCATGGTCAAAAAACCGAGCGCCGAACCGGTTGGATGCTGTAAGGAAACGGCTGGCGCTTGGGGCTTTGTTGGAACGCTGAAACGCGCCTACGGCGTTACGCCTTGACTTCGGCCGTCTTGGTTTCCATATAGGCGCACTTGCCGCAGGTGCGACGGTTTTTGTGTTCGGCCAAATGGAATCCCGGTCCGCATTTGGGACAATTCTTGCGGGGCTCGTATTTACTTGGTTTTTTGCTCTTTGCCTTTTCCGCCATTCTTGGTTCCCTCGGTGCGTGCCAGTCTGAAGCCCGGCTCGGTTTGTTTCATGATCTCGGCTTTTGCATAGATTTTGGCCTTGACCTCGACGCTTTTGCGTCCGAAATGGTGCGTAATCGTGTCAATCACGATGCTTTCTTTGTGCCCGAATTTTGCGGCCAGCGCTTCCAGCACGTCCTTGCGTGACGGCGTCGCGGAAATGTGGCCAATTTGGACGCTGACTTCCTTGCGGTCGAACAAGGGATTGTCTTTTTCGGATTTGACGGTTAATTCCATAATATTTTTCCCTCTACTTGATTTTGAGCGCCGGAACCGCAGGGGGCACATCCCCCTTCAGTTTCACGTTCCTCCGGATTCCCCCTGCGACGGATGCCGCGAGGGTATAGCCAAGTTGAATCGTTTTCTTATTTCGGCAAACTATTTATTTGATTTTGAGTGCGTAGCGTCCGTTGACAGGCGCCGAAATGGCTTTGGCAACTTCCGACGTCTCGTAATTGAAAATGAAAATCTGGCCTTCCCATGATTTGGTCAAATCGGTCCCGCCGCAGACGCTGCAGGTGGCGCCGTCGACCATGGCGCGGCATTTGGTGCAAGCTTTGTCAGCGGCCATATCATTTTGCACCCTTTGCGCCGACTTTGCGTTTGCCCATGCCTTCGGGCCGCATTGTCAGCGCGATTTTGCTATTGGGAATGGTGTCTTTCAAGGAAACGGTTGCGACTTTGGCTTTGACCACGTCGCCTTTTTTGATGGAGCGCTTCGATTCGCGGCCCACCAAGCTTTGCGTCTTTTTGTCGTAGCTGAAAAAGTCGTTGGCCACTTGCGAGACGTGGACCAATCCGTCGATGGGACCCAACCGCACGAACGCGCCGAATTCCACGATTTCCGTGACTTCGCCTTCGACCACTTCGCTGACTTCCGGAACAAATGAAAGCGCGTCGAATTCAACTTCAAAGTAAGCCGCTCCGTCGCCCTGCAGGACGCGGCCTTCGGATTGCACTTTAGCCGATTGCAAGCACACGATGATGCCGTTGTCCTTGTTGACCGTGCGTTCGTGTTGTTCGCGCAGAATTTCCAATGCCGCCTTGTTCAGGTTCATGCTGAACAGATTGGGCGGAATGCGGACGCTTTCCTTGAACGTGAGCACCTTGTATACCATGTAAGTAAAATCCATCCCCGACTAAGCGTCGGAATCTTCAGAGAATACGACCCGTGTTTGGGCCAAGGTAATTATGGGAACCCCTTCCCTTTTTAACCTTTTTTTCAAGCCCGAATCAAGGGTCGCCACGGCCGAGCCGGATTTTTTGGCATGTGATATGAGCTGGTCGTCCGTCACGCCCACGGCAGGCACCAATTCCGGCTTGTAGGATGCCAAGAAAAGCCTTGCCAATTTGCGCTCTTTCATGGGTAAAAAGTCGATTTCCTCCAGCACCCTTCCAAGGACGGTGAACTTTATGGTCGGTCCTTGGCGCTCCAGCTGTTCCCGGAGATTGACCTTATTCTGCATACAGGCCACGATGAAGTTGGTGTCTAAAAGGACGAGCATGGATTGGTCATGGAATCGCAATCTTTTTATTGCCATTGCCAGAAACTTGACTTGGTGATTGTTTGCCCCGTTTTTTTGAGCCTTTAAAAAAATTTCTCGTTCCTTTCCATCCCCATGAAGAAGGCACTCCTGATTTATCGGTTAAACCGGTGGTCGCTTGGATAGATCGAGAAAATGGGGTGAAGGAAGGAATTACCTCGCATCGGTCTTTATTTGAGACGATTTACCATTCAAATCCCGATGGGTTGGATTCCGGAAAAACCGCGGCGCATGTAGTATTGTATGGGAAGTTGAAGCCGGGTGCAACCGCTGAAAAAGTCCGAAACGCACTTGCTTCGCAAATTTCCCATCCTGATTTGAATTTGCAATCGGTTTATGCCGTGCATTATCCGCTTCATAACGTGGTTGTCTTTGGCTTGGGTGGTCGTGTGGACCAAGAGAAACACTACGACGAATTGGAAAAGGAATGGCTCAATGGCCGGCCCAAATGATTGCCTCAACGAATGTGGCCTTTTTTTGATGTGCGCGTTTTTAGAATGAAGCCGGAACAATCGCGGCGCATGCCGCTCTGATTGCAGTTCAACTATTTTCGGCAATATGGCACGACCGAATCGCCGCCGAAATAGTTACGAAGCTTGGCGATGTGGGCGGCAGCCCCATCGCTTTTGTGCTTTACGGGCCCGGGGGGAGTTGCAACGGTCGCCTTTTTCTTTTCGGAAAGAAAAATGCGGCCTACCGAAAAAGAAAACGATTTTGTGCGCGAATCAAAATACGGGCCCGGGGGGATTTGAACCCCCGGCTCTCTGGTTAAAAGCCAGATACTCTGCCAAGCTGAGTTACGGGCCCTTCTGAGCATTGCGATGTTCCTTTTTGGAACATCGCGTGCACGGCTTTTCGCATCCGGTTGGCCGTCTTCGGGCCACAAGATGCAACCTGCCTTTTGAGCGTTTTGGCATTGCGCGCAAAAGAAGCTATCATTTTCTGGCAAGGGAGGTTTTTATTGGCTTTTGGTTGGGTGCGAACCGGCGGCGGTGGTCGTTTTTCGTTCCCGTGTTTTGCGGCGGCACCAAAGCACGCTTAAGCGATTCGAATTGGTTCCAGCGGATTTCCGGCCGAATCAATGAGGATTTGCCTTTCGCAGGCGTTCGTGCCGTCGGAGCAGTCAAAGGTGAGGGTGCGGATAGTTTGTCCGTTGAGTGACGCGGTCTGCACGCCGGCGTATGTGGGGGTCGAACCGTCGTGGATTAGTAACGGACGGAGTTTTTCGGCAATCCGTTTGGCCTTGTCCGCGGCACGCCGGTCGGAAGGTTTGGTCGTCCCCGTTTTCGGGGCAATTGTCCGGGTATTCTTGGCATTTTCGGCCGGACCGGACGCTCGTAACGTGGGATCGCCATATAGTACGAACCCTAAGGCGGCGATGGATTTGACCCCGTTTCCTTCACCGTCTTTTTCGATGTTGTTTTGCTTGGCCTGGTTCTTCATGTCTTTCCACGCGTCGCCGATGCGGTTGGCATCTTGGCCCACTTTGGGGTTGTTCGCGGTGGTCAGGAGAACGAATTTGTCGCGGGGGTTGAATCCTTTTTCGAACGTCTGGTCATAAGACGGGACCGACCGGGTGGAGCCGAAGTAAAACAGGGCGCCTTTGTTCCAAAATGCAAGCGCCATGCTGGTGCGGGCCGTCAGTTCGCGGGAGCCGCCACTGAGGCGGATGGTGGCGCCGTAGCAGGCGTCGGTGTACACCGCGGGCTGGCTGAATGAACCTTGGTAGTCGTATATGTCTTCGGCGTTCAGCACGGTGAGGGGTTGGTGGTCCTTGGTGATGGCTTCCATGAAATCGCCCGTTCCGTGCGTCTGGATGTAAAGCGCCTTGGCCCGGCTCATGCGCGTGTAAAATTCGACTTCATTGCAGGCCTCCGTTTTGGTGTGGCCGGTGCAGAATTTGGGCGCTTTTTTGCAACCGGTTTTTTCGCAGTCCGGATCTTGCGCAAGCAAAGGGTTCGTGCGGCCTTCGCCGAACACCCAGCAGTCCGGCCCTCCGCATTGGTCCATGATGATGAGGTTGTCTTTCTTTTCAATCACGATTTTCCGGGTGCTGGCATACATGCGGAGTTTTTCCGTTATTTTGGCCGGACTTGCGTCTTGGACGGCCAAGGGCAGGCGGCCGAGCGCGACGGTAATCGGTCTTTGTTCGCTCCAGTCCCGGACGTAAAGCTCATCACTTGGGATGAAGCCGTCTTTGGACAGGCGGGACAGGCTGTGTTTGTTTTCGTAGGCGGTGCGTTCGTCCTGTGCCGGCATGGGCATCTGCCGCTCGCCCCCGAGGATGAGTAAGTAGCGGTTGCCCACGTGCGGCAATATTTGTTGGATTTGTTGGGCCAATTCAAGGCCCGTTGCAATGCCTTTTTTGTAGGCGATCAATTTGGGCTCGTTTTTTTCGCGAAGGGAAATCTTGGGTTTGACGGGCGTGATTTTGGTGGGAAACGTCTGGGCGGTTTGGACGCTGTCCAGTTCAACGTAGCGGCCGGATAGCGGTTCGGGCGTATCATGGGCAAGCGCTTGGATGTAATCGCGCAACGCGTCGGCATAGGCGGTGTCTTTTTCAAGGAGTCTTTTTTTATCTTCCCCCATTCCGGTCCGCGTCACAATGAGTACGTCCGCTTTGCAATTGATGTCCAAACCGATTTTGGCCGTCTGGAACCGGCTTAAATCCGCGCCCGTTTTGTACCGGATTTGGAGTTCCGCCGGGATGCCGCATACTTGGCAGAGGGAATCCAGCGTGAGTTTGTATTGGTTGGCAATTGCAGTGGGCGCGAATTTGAGGCAACTTTTTCCCTCGCTGGTTTTGAAATTCAGTTTTTCAGTGTCAAGCTGTGGGTTCGGGCCGACGTCGGAGCGTGGTTTGAATAGTCCGATTCCATCCATCGCGCTCAGGATGGTCCTATCCGGCGTGCCCGGTTGGAGCATGAACGTGTATTCGGAATGAGTCGAGTCCAAAAGCAGGGGGCGGGCGTCTTGGGTTTTTCCGTTGCTTTGTACGTGGATGAGCGCATCGGAATTCGGCGTCTGTGCCGCCCAAACGGCGCTTGCCAGAAGTGCCAGTGTGAAAAGGAAAAAGCCGGAACCGTCCATGTTCCGTTGTAAGCCTTGGGATGTTAATGAAAGTTGCCTTTTTGGGTGTTTGGGCCGTTTTTTTTTCTGGAAATCAGGCGCGCTTGAGCGTGGCGCAAAGACGTTTGAATATCTCATCCGGCGAGCCCACCGCGGGCACTTCCCGCAGCAGGCCAAGTTTTTGATAGTAGTTTTCCAATGGTTTGGTCGTGTTATGGTAGACGTTCAGACGCTCGCGAATGACGTTGGCATTGTCATCGGCACGCTTACCCAGTTTTCCACCGCACTTTTGGCACGGGCTTTCGGTTCCGGCCGGAAAAACCGTCTTGCATTGAAGGCACACGAGGCGGCCGGAGAGCCGTGCGACGATTTCATCTTCCGGCACCTGGAGGTTCAATGCCGCGTCAAGGGTCCAGCCTTTTTGTTTTAACAAATGTGTGAGGCTTTCGGCCTGCGGCAGGCTACGGGGGTAACCATCCAGAATAAAATCGGCTTGGAGGCGGCCGGCAATCATGTCCGAAACCAGTTGGTCCGGTACCAGCTGGCCCGCATCCATGAATGCCTTTGCTTTGATGCCCAAGTCCGTTTGCCGGGCCACTTCGTCGCGCAAAATGTCGCCGGTGGCCACGTGTTGCAACCCAAAGGCTTGTGCCAGACGCACAGCCTGGGTTCCTTTTCCGGAGCCGGGGGGACCAAGAAGGACCAATCGCATATGATTTCACGTTTCAAATGAGTGGTTGTTTTTCCAATGAACGGTTTTTTTCTTCCTTGAGCCAGTGGTGCAGTTTTGTTTTTTTTTTCCCTTTTTTTCTTGGGCCAAACGGCGCAGAAATGGTTTTTTTATGCGACCTTGCGTCGGTTTGCCGTTTTTTTATTAATCTTACACGACGTGGGCTACGCCGTACACGCGCCAGCGGTTGTCCGATCTTCGCATCACGGCGACCAAATCGCCTTTTTCAACGCAGACGGGTTTTTTCAATTTGAGCGTGACGGTTTTCTTTTTCAGGCTTTGGACGAATCCCACGGTCGTCGCCGTGCCCACGCCCAGCACGAGCGGCTCGTTCGGCGTCAGGGTGGCGGGGAACTGCCCGAGCAGGCGGGGCATGGGGGTGATTTCAACGGTCAATTCATGGACGGGCAAACCCAAGGTGCCGGGTCGACCCACTTGGCAGCCCACCAACGCATCGGCTTTGGCCAAGGATGGGTCCAACCCTGTGGAAAGGGCAATGAGGCCGCCAGGACCGGCTTGCGTGAGCGAGCTTGAACCGGCATTGAGGCTCAAGACTTTGCTTGTCAGCGGCTCGTACGTTTCCTTGTTCTTTTTAGTCTTCAAAACGCCGGGTAGGATTTGGATTTCATCCCCAACATTTACGGCACCGGAGCGCACGGCTCCGCCCAACACCGCTCCCACCAAGCCGCCCAAGTCGGCGCCCGGTTTGTTCACGTCAAAACTGCGAACCACGTGCATGCGGAACGTCTCGCCGGGGTTGCGTTTGGGCGTGGGGATGGTCTTTTGGATGGTTTCCAACAAGGCGTCGATGTTGATACCGGTATTGGCCGCCGTGGGAATGATTGGCGCCAGCGCATAAGGCGAGTCCTTGAGAAATTCCCGGATTTCTTTTGCATGCGCCTTGGCACGCTCCTTGGTGACCAAGTCGGCTTTATTTTGCACGATGATGACGTGCGGGATTTTGGCCGCTTCCAGAATCATGAGGTGTTCGGCCGTTTGCGGTTGCGGGCATTTTTCATTCGCCGCAATAACGAAAAGCGCGCCGTCCATGATGGAGGATGCGGCGATGACTGTAGCCATCAAGGTTTCGTGTCCCGGCGCGTCGACAAAAGAAATAAGTCGTTCGGCTTTTGCTTCGCTTTGGCAGGCGGCGCATTTGGCCTTTGTGCCGTACTTGCCGCACTTGGCATTGGTGCACTTGTAGACTTGCGCGTCGGCGTACCCTAGTTTGATGGTGATGCCGCGCTTGATTTCCTCGCTGTGTGAGTCTGTTTTCTTTCCCGTCAGCTGGTAGACCAACGTGCTTTTGCCATGGTCGACGTGTCCGACGGTTCCGACGTTGATTTCCGCTTGCATCAAAAGTTCCTGCTCATTCTTGGATTGTTTTCCCAGTGGTCCGATTGGGCTTTTTGGCCAAAAGAAGAAGCACTGGTTGATAGCGCTTGTGCCAAGGGGTCAATAAAAAGGCTTTGAAACAGAGGCGGCTCTTTTGGAATGATGCTTTAATGGAGGGTGGCTCCGGTGCCTTATGCGCCGTTGACTTTTTTGGCGTCTATGTTCCTTCAAACAACCGCTGGCTGAACCGTTGGGGCAATCCGGCTTTTTGGTTGGCGGCCGCCGTTTGGCCCACCGGGTATTCCAGGCGCTTGATTTGGACGCTCATCTGCGGCAACTGCACCCAGGCGAAGCTTAAACGCGGGTCGCCGTCACGGGGCTGGCCGACGGAGCCAGGATTAAAAATCGTGACGGTTTTGACGGATGGTGCGCTTTTTTGGGACTTGTCCGCTGGGTCTTTGTTTTTTCCGGTTTTTTTGGAATCTTGTCCGTTTGCGTTTTTCTTCGCATTTTTAGGTTCGACTTTTCGGATGAACGGCAGATGCGTGTGTCCAAGCGCCAGTATGTCCACACCTTCCGGCACCTGGACTTGGTCGTCCGGAAAGACGTATTCGTGCAAGGGGTCGCGGGGGGAGCCGTGCAAGGCCAACAATGTGATTTCTTTTTCTTCCACTCGGATTTGGAGGGGTAAGTCATTAAGGAATTGGCGGCTTTTTGGCGTCAGCTCTTTTTGGGTCCACTTGATTGCTTGCGCTGCCGCGTCATTGAACCATTCCGCTTTGGCATCCAGTGCGGCTTGGTCATGGTTGCCTTTGACGCATTCCGCCTCATGATCTTGGAGCCATCCGATGCACTCATTTGGGAACGCGTTGTAGCCCACGATGTCACCCAAACAAATAATGCGGTCGGCCTGCAAGGCAAAGGATTCGACTTTTTCCAATGCCGGCAAGTTGGCGTGGATGTCGGACAGGACAAGGAGTTTCATCGGATTAATGTTGGCGGCCGAGGGATTTTAGGCTTTGGTCAAGATGGATGAAAAAGTTTTGAATTCCGCTTTGGGGTATTCTCCGCTTACGCCCACGGGGAGTGGCTGTATTTTCAATCGCGTCTTTAGTGCTGTTGGCGCAGGCGCTTTTGGACCATTTTTTTATCCAACGCGGCCAGGAACGGCAACAGTTTCGGCCCTTTGTCGCGGCCGATGAAGATTTTGTACGCGGCGGCAAAGAAGTCGCCCGTTTTCAGGCCGTTTTTCTCGCAGATGGCTTTGAGGGCGTCTACTTGGGTCGGGATGTCGGTGGCGGTTTGGGCCTCCAAAAATTGGGCAAACTCATTCAGGGCCTCTTTTTGCCTCGCTGAAAGGCTTGCGTAGTCCGGCGTTTCAACAATGCGGATTTTGGCATCTTCCGGCGCAAAGCGCTCCAGCCACACCTTGGTGTAACGGGCGCGGCCGTCCAGTTCGTGCTTTTCCTCCATTGTGAGGGGTGTGCCTTTGTATTTTTCCATGGCATCGGCCAAGTGGACGCCCGGAATCTGGCTCAAAAAGGCGACGTAGGAAAACGGCGGGTGGAAATGATCCGTCGGTTTTTGGTGCTGGACTTGGCTTAACGCGAAAATCCTTGGTACATCGGGGTCGCGCACCGTCTCGTGGCCGAACGTGATGCGGGAGAAGCGGTCCCAATCGTCGTAAAGGCGGGGGACCGTTTCGCCATCCGGATTGAAGTCAATCGCGGTCTGTGGCTTGTAACGCGTCATGACAAAGCGAAGCAGTTCCGGCGGCAAACTTTGGCCCATATCCACCGCGGAGACGCCGACGCCTTTGGACGTACTCATCTTCTTGCCGCCCATGATGAAAAATTCATACGGGAAGTTGTAGGGGTGCGGGTAGTCGAAGACTTTTTCCACCACTTCATTGGCGACGTCACGAGAGCCGCCGGCGGCATAGTGGTCTTTGCCCGCGCCTTCAATGGTGACTCCATGTAGGACAAATGCGGCGGCCCAATCCGCTTTCCAAGTCAGCTTCGCATGGCCGTCAAAGGGCGAGATGCGTCCGTTGGAGCAACAGCCTTTGGCATATTTGACGTCGGCGCACTGGTAGGCAACTGTTTTTCCGTCAAAGTCGCTTACGCGCGTAGTGCCGATTTTACCACATTCGGGGCAAATGACGTTGATGGGCAACCAACCGACCGGCTTTTTGACTTTGGCCACGCGGGCGTTGATTTCATTGAAGACAACGGCGCGCTCCAAGGCCAAATGGATGAGTTTGTTCAACTTTCCGGCGCGGTAAAGCTCGGAGGAATAGGCGATGCGCGGCTTGCAATCCAGTTTTTCAAAGACGTCCTGGAATTCTTCCGCATAGAGGCGGGCGAAACTTTTTTGGCCGGATTTCGGTTCTGGATTGGGTACGTCGCACAACGGTTTTCCCATGTGTTCGCGGAATGATTCGGGAACTCCGGGAGGAAATCCGTCCATGGGGTCCAAATCGTCGAACCGGTAGACGTATTCGGCTTTCTGGCCGCTGTCCCGTACCGCTTTGTAGATGACGTCGTGGATGAGAACGCCCCTGAGGCTTCCGACGTGGATGCGGCCCGACGGTGTCTTCGCGTCGCCGATGACGTGCTTTCCATTGTAGGGTTTTGCCTCGGCAGTGATGCGGTCGGCCCAAAACTGGGACAGTTGAGGCTTTTCAGTGGTCATTGGAAAAACGGTTCTGTCTTTTGGCCTATAAAGGCTTGGCGTTATGGCGGTAGTGGTCCCCTGCCGTGTTGGTGGGGGCAGGCCACTGCCTTCTTGAAAATTGCTCATCCGCTCACGATCGCTCCATCAATACTTCCCGCAGGCTTAACGGCCTGCGGCAAAGGCCAGCCCTAACCGCCGGCGTAGT
>JACRGH010000056.1 GCA_016212375.1 Microcaldota archaeon | reverse complement strand
TCCTTAAGGCGAGTGACTTCTTTTGGTTTGAGTTTTAATTTTCTCATTGGACGCCCTCCTCGTTTGTTTTGCCCTGTTGAAGGTTAGGCGTCCGGAGAATAAAAACTTTACTAAAAAACTAACTTGTCATAGTACTAGGGACGTTCCAACCTGTCGGATTTCCGTTTCAAACATCGCATTCACCTGCCTCGCCCCGAATATAATATACATTATAATATAAATCTTGGGTGGAAAAAAGTTCCACTCACGACCTCGGCCGGATTCACCAACCGTGTTTAAATAGCCCGTTTGCGTCCTATCTTTTGCAATGGTTTCTCTTTTCGATTTCGACCTGTGCAAACGGGTGCTTCTGCATCCGAAGGAAACCTTTGCCAAGGAAAAAAAGAAGCCATCCTACCGCCAAGCGTTGATGCAGTATGGCTTTGCGTTGTGGGTCTTTTGGACCATTGTGGCCTTGGCGGTTCTCTTTTTCGACCCCAATACGAACTATTCGATTTATTCGGCCATTCTTACCGTTATTGTCGCTACCCTATTGGGGATGGTGCTGTTTTTCGGCCTGTTTTTAGTCCAGTCGCTGGTCGGCTACGAAGTGGCCGTTTTGTTGGGTAGTAAAACCGATTTTAAGACGCATTTTTTCATCACGTCCTTGTATGCCACTCCCTTGGCCCTGGTGGTCATACCGATTGCCGTGGTCGGCTCTTTTGTCAAAACCACCCTGTTTTCCTATGTGGGGGATGCACTCGGTTTGTGCTATGCATCCATCGCGTACAAGGAAATCCACGGCTTTGACACCGGGAAAATGGTGGCGTGGTTCCTTGTGACCTGGTTCATCCTCATTTTGGCTTTGGTCATACTGGGCGTAGGTTTGTATCTGGCCGTTCCAGGTCTGTTTCCCAAAACGGTTTGAACGGTAGTGGAATGCGCAACGTTTCTGACGCGCTAAAAATTCGCCTATTCGCGTTTGTCTATTGTTTCTCAATCCGTTTCTTGAACAACTCCCGCACCTCATTTGGATGCAGGACCAAATGCTGGCGTAGGAATTGGCCAACTAAGAATTCCAAGGATTTGGGTTTGCCGGCGCGGTATTCGGCCACGGCTTTGGGGTTGTCGGTTATGATTTTGGTGATGAGCGCGTCCGTTGCATCGGCGTTGCCATCCTGGGCATGTCGGCCGGCTCCTGTGCGCTCTTCGGCCAAAACGGCGTCCAGCGTCTTGTGCTCGGCCACCATTTTTTTGATGTATTCCTTGGCCGCGCGCTCGTGGATTTTTCCGGTCTGGATGGCGGTGAGCAGTGCGTCAAACTCCCGGATTGGCATTGCCGCTAGCGGGTCGTCAATTCCGTTGTAGTTCATGGCCTTGAGGAAGTCGCCGCAGAGCCATTTGGCGACCATTGGTTTGTCGGCAAACGTGGAGGACTCCAAATAGGGTAAAAGGTTCTGGTAGACTAGGACGGGCGCGTATTGCGCCGGCACCGTTGTTTGGAGGCGGGCAATGGCCGCGGTCGGAAGTTCTTTCGTGGTGCGGCGGACGGTGTCGATGAATGCGGTCGTCAAGGTCAATGGCGGCAAATCCGGTTCCACGATGTAGCCGTAATCCTCTTCCTGCTCCTTGGTGCGCATCAAAAGGGTGGTGTCGGTTTCTTCCGAATAGAGGCGGGTCTGCCGCTCAATCGGCTTTCCCAGCTGGCGCATTTTTTTCTGCCGGAAAAATTCGGATTGAAGCGCTTTTTCCACGGCCGCAAAACTGGTGATGTTCTTGATTTCCACCCGCTCG
Source organism: Microcaldota archaeon (assembly GCA_016212375.1). Taxonomy (GTDB): domain Archaea; phylum Micrarchaeota; class Micrarchaeia; order Norongarragalinales; family Norongarragalinaceae; genus JACPGT01. Next base: position 27,832 of record JACRGH010000056.1, on the reverse strand, counting down.
CCGCCGGCAATGGAGATGTTGGCATCGGATTTCATCACCCGTTCGGCCTTGGCGTCAATAACACCCAAATAGGCCAGCAATCGAAAAAGCTCTTCCAAATAGGCTTTTGCTTCCGCCGGCGAGCGCAGGCAAGGCTCCGTGACGATTTCCAGCAGGGGCATGCCCGAACGGTTGTAATCCAATAACGTGTAGGTGCTGTTGGCCATGTTGCCGTGCGGATAAACAATCTGGGCGGGGTCTTCTTCGATGTGAAGGCGGGTGAGGTCAACGGTTTTTACGGTTGCACCCTCGGATTCGATTTTGGCATTTGCGGCGGCCACTTTCAGGCATCCTTTCAAACCCAAGGGCTGGTCGTACTGCGTGATTTGGTAATTCTTCGACAAGTCCGGGTAGTAGTACGTTTTGCGCGCAAAGATGCTGTTTGGGTTAATCGCAAAGCCCAATGCTTCGGCCGCTCGAACGCCCAGTTCCACTGCCTTTGCATTCAGGCGCGGTTTGGAACCTGGCAGACCCAGGCACGTCGGGCAGGTCTGGCTGTTGGGCAACGCATCGGCTGCCGGTTTGGTGGAGCAGCCGCAGAACAGTTTGGTCATGGTGTTGAGCGTGACGTGCGTCTCCAACCCGATTTTAAGGCCGTCGGGGTGGTTTGAGCGTTCCATTGAGGCATCCTTCTGAACTGACGTTGACGCGGTTGTTGACGTGGCCGACGTTGCGGACGATTCGGTTTTGGTTTTTTCAAAAGGCATTTTGAATTCCTTTTTTTCTTTTGGTTTTTTCTTTCGTTTTTGTCAAACCGGTCTTTTTTTTCGATTTATTTCTTTTTCAAGCCAATTTCGCTTTCCCTTTTTCCTCACGTTTTGGAAACGGCCGCTTCGACCATCTCACTGTACCTTCGCACGAGCTTTTCCTGGAAATGGCCCCCAATGACCTGCAAGCCCACCGGCATGTTTTCCGACGTGTTCACCGGAATGCTCGCATGCGGCAATCCCGCCAAGTTGGGTGACACGGTGCAGGCGTCCATGGCGTAATGCTGCAAGGGTTTGAGCTTTTCAATTTCGGAAAATTTCGGTGCGATGCAGGGCATGGACGGTGTGAGTAGGACGTCGTACTTTTCCAACGCACCTTTCCACTCATCAATAACCAACGTGCGCACGCGGCAGGCCTTATCGTAATATTTTCCACGGTACCCTGCGGTCCGGGCGAAACTACCGAGCAGGATGCGGCGCTTGGCTTCCGGCCCGAAACTGCCGCGGACGCGAGTGAAAAACTCGGTGTACGTTTCGTTTTCTTCCGCCGCCGGCTGTTCGCCGTATCGCAACCCAACATATTTGGCCAAATTGGTGGATGCCTCGGCCATGGCGATGATGTAATAGGCGAAAAGGGCGGATTCGATGTGGTGGAATGAAACGGTATCCACTTGGACGCCCGCCTGCTTTAGATTGTCAACCGCGTTCATCGTTTTTTGCCGCACGCCCGCATCGGCTTTTTCAAACAGCTCGGTGACGATGGCGGCTTTGTGCGTGGCTTTTTTCTCCGGAAACGGTTTGAGGCAGGTGGAGTCTTTGGAATCGGGCCCGGCCATGACGTCCAGCAGGTCAAATGCCTCTTTGACCGTCGTTGCAACCGTGCCGATTTTGTCCAAGCTGTTGGCGTAATCAATGAGCCCGTACCGGCTGACTTTGCCGTACGTCGGCGTAACGCCCACCACCCCGCAAAACGCCGCAGGCGCGGAAATGCTGCCACCGGTGGACTCGGCAATGCTGGGCATTCCCGTGGCCGCGGTAAAGGCACCGCATCCGCCGGACGAGCCGCCGGTTGCGCGTGTTGGGTCGTGCGGGTTTTTCGGGATTTTTTGCGTGTTGACGTTGAACGTGCCGAATCCGAATTCGTCCATGACCGTCTTGCCCACGATGGTGGCGCCTTGTTGCTGCAGGCGCTCAATCGCCGTTGCATTGAATGGCGGCACGTAGCCTTGAAGGATTTGGGAGCCGGCCGACGCGGGCATACCGGCTACGCAGAGGTTGTCTTTGACGCCCAAGAAAACGCCGGAAAGTGGACCGGTTTTGGCGGTATTGTTTTTTTTCTGGCCCGTTGTGGCCGACGTGTTTTCGGCAATGTAGGCCATGCAGTTCAAGCGGGTTTCGGCCTGGCGTGCTTTTTCCAATGCGCCGCTGAGGGTCAATGTGGCGTTCATTGGTGTTTCATCATCCGCGGTCCGCGCAAATAGCCTTTTTCCAACCGCTTGGCGTTTCCGGTCGGTGCGGCGGATTTTTCGACTTCGTCGGGCCGCAATTGGGCCGGAATTGCGACGGGGTGATACGACGGTTTCACGTCCGTCGTTTGGTTTTTGTCCAACTTGTCAAACGCCTGCAAGACTTGTTCAAGCTGACGGCTGAAGGATTCGGACTCTTCCGCCGTGAGGGGGATGCGTTGGCCTATGGCGAGCTTTTCCAGTTCTTTTTTGACATCCATACTTGCAAAACCTTCTAAAACCAAATCCAAACTCAAAATGCCTTCGGTCCAAAAAAGAAAAAAAACGAAAAATTTCAATTGTTTTAAAGAAGAAAAAAGAGCGCCCTGGGTCGGACTCGAACCAACGACCTGCTGATGACTGCTTTTTTTGGCGCGAAATAAATTCGGCTCAAAAAAGCTAACAGTCAGCCGCTCTACCGGCTGAGCTACCAGGGCATGTGCTCTTTCTTGTTTTCATTGCGGGTTTTATTCATTCTGTTTGAGGTTGTTTGGATTTTTCTAATTCGTGCGCATTCGGCTTTTCTTTTTGGCGCGACCAGATTTTTCTTTTCGCAAAAGAAAAAGTTGGGCCGGCTCTGAGCTACCAGGGCATGTGCTCTTTTTTCGGGGCCTCTGAGAGTTAGTTATTGATGATACGCATGCTGGAGCGGACGCGACTTTTGCGTTGCAATAGTTTTTCCAGCTGTTCGATGCGCATAGGCTTATCGGTGGGTTTGGGGGATTTTAAGGGTTTTGGAGGCGGTTCGCTTTGACTGCCAGCCGAACGGGTCCGGTTAACGCCGATGTAACGATGCTCCGCTGGACCCAATAAAATAACCGAAAAAATAGAGAAAAAAATGTCAGGGACGGAAACCCGCCCCAAACTTTTCAAAAAATGCCTTAAACGCTTTCGAAAAAGTGTGAAAGACGTTTGAAAAAACCTTGGAAAAAGAAAAAAAATGGACGCAGCGGAACCTTCCGCCACGCCTTTGCTTTGCGTCCGTTCCGGCAATTTTGCCCTTTCGGCTTTCTGAGCTTTTCGACCCGTTTTCGGGCCCTTTTTGCTCAGTGTCCGATGATGACGGTACGTTTCGAGCGTAAGGTACGTTCTTTCCGGAACTCCTTGAGCTGGTAGAAGTACATGGCGCCGGCTAATGCGGGCACGGCCAAAATGGGCTGGACGAAGAGCAGGTAGATGCCCAAAATGAGCAAGATGCCATAGTAGATGCGGAAACGCACGTACTCCTTCCAAACCGCCAAGAAACGCGAGATGTAGTCCCACCGGGTGGTGGCGGCCAACATGGGCACCTTGCTTTCAGTGATACCCATGGACACGACGACGCCGGGGTTGTGCTGGATTTCGGAACTCATGTTTTACACCTTCGTTTTTGAATGGGAATTGATTTTTCTGGGGGCGTTTGACGCCTGTTTTTATTTTTTTCTTGCGCTTTTTCTGTTTTTTTCTTCCTTTCGCTTTTCGGTTTTCTTTTTTTTTCGTTTTTGATTCCATTTTTTCGTTTGAAATTTGAAAAAAGAAAGGAAAATGCTGGTTCCTACTTGCTGTAGTACAAGGCTTTTCCCTTGAACCAGGTGATGGACCACGGCGGTTCAATCAACCGGCGGGACCAAAACAGGCCCGTCATGAACGCGAATACCGCGGCCACATACAGGTTGAATCCGTAGGACAGCACCGTCAGCACGAAGCACACGACGGCCCAGAAGTACGATTTGTACGCCGTACCCAATCCGCCGGTGCGGAATCCGCTGGCGATAAGTCCGGAAAGGAACTGGGCCCTGGTGTGCACGTGGAGGTTGTGCACCGGCACTTTCTTGCCGTTTTCCAACATGTGGCCCTTTTGCTGCATGGGCACGTACATGTGGTGCAACTGGCGGCCGGCATCCGCGTGTCCGCCGCCATGGCCACCGTGGGCGTCATGGCCCGCGCCGTGGCTTTCGCCTTCGATGTTTTTGGCGCCGGTGGACTGGACGTATTGGGCCAATTGGGTTTTGGTGTAGTTGGTCAGAGCCATATTCTATTTCACCGTGAACAGCCAGTACAGTACCGTGAACACCACGACGGCGTTGATGATCCAGTCCGGCAAGATGAATCCGTGGTCGAACATGCCCGTCTTGAAGTCCGTCGGGCCGTCGATGATCTTCACTAGGCCCAAGTCTTCCAGGAACGACATCAAATGCGTTTCCCAGGGCGCGTCCGGTTCTTCGTATACGACTTCTTTTTCAGCCATTGTGCTTTTCACGTTTGGTTTTGGTTTTTGCGGTTTTTTGCATGAATTTGGTTTTTTTGACTTTTTCGTTTTTTTCGAGGCGTTTTCATCTTTTTTTTTGTTTTTTTTTGCTCTGTTGCGTAATTAATTTTTTTTAACTTTTTTTCGGGTTTTTGGTTTCGTTTTCATCCTTGCGCTTTGCCGTTTTCGTTTTTTCCGATTTTCCGGCTGTTTCCGGTTTTTTTTCGTTTGGAAATTGAAAAAAAGAAAGGATGCCGGCTTTTCCGGCCTTTGCCGATTAGTCCACCAAGGTGATGGTACGGCTCTGGCCGAATTTCTTGGCGATGAAATCGTACATCCAGGCCAAATCCTCATGACGCCCGGCAAGGGCGAACATCAAAAGCGCGCCCGGCGGGAACGTGTTCAACGTCAAAAGGCCAAGGCCGACGAACAGGACCGATTGGACCTTGGACGTGACGCCCTGCTTCCACCATTCCACGTATTCGGAGAGGTATTCCCAGCGGGTCCACTGCCGCAAGTTGGGCGGCAGGTTCCGGGAGACCTCCATCGGCATGTACGAGACGTGCGGGGGGTGGTCGGCCGTACTGATGCCTTTTTCGTGTTCCTCATGGGCCTCGTGCATGGCATGTTCCACGTCTTCCGCGGCGTGGTGCGCCGGAGTCGCCGTTGACTCGATTTCATGCAACAGGTGGTCGCGAGGATCCACCGGGCCATGTCCGCTCATTGTTGTTTCAAATCCTTTTTTTTTGGTTTTTTCTTTGGTTTTCGATTTTTTTGCCGTTTCCAGCAGGGTTGTTTTTTTTTGTTTTTTTTCGCTTTTTTGCTATTTTTTTTTGTTTTTTTTTTCTTCCGTGCGCTTTTCGGTTCCGTTTTCTTGGAAAAAAAGAAAAGGGGGGTTTCGGCCTTCCTAGGTCGATTCCAGCATGTAACGCGTCTTGTAGATGTGGTTGACCGTGAAATCCTTCTTGAGGTACTCGCCGTAGCTCCAGGCCGCGGCCATGCCGGCGGCGGCGGACAAGAGCGGGTTGATGAACAACAGCCAGACGGTGGCCACGGCGCCCATGATGGACGCGGCGCGGTAAAAATGGTAGAGGCGCCAGTTGGAGATGCCGGTGGTCAGGAAATTTTGACGGTTCTGCACGTTGATGACGGCTTTGCCTTCCGTTGCCACCGGGATGAACATGGTCGTCTGGTCGAATTCCTTCTTGCCCGGTCCGTGCTCCCCGGTGAAGTGGGCCTTATTCGCCGAGACGTATTGCTTCATTTCGTTGATATTGCGGAATTCATGCGCCATAGGTTTTTCGCCTTATTTTGACTGGAGTACTATTGATTTCCATTATTTATAAACTTGCTGGTAGTAACAAATATGCTTGTTTTGGGGTCGGTTTTAGGCTCCAATTCCGGCGTCACCTATATTATATATGGTGAAAACCCGAATAATCATCGGCCAGTGGTTGGCCCCAGTTTGGGTTTTTTCCAGGTTGGTTGGATTCGTGGCTACGTCCGTTGTCCGTATCGGGCGTGCGTTGGCGGGATTTGGGCCCCCGTTGTTTTCCATGTTTTCGTCATTTGTCGGATTATTTTTGCCCATTTTGGTTCATGTGGGGTGTCCGACCCCCTTTCGTCAAAGGACGTATGGTTTTGGAAAGGTTTAAGAACCGAGTTTCGCTCAGTTATTCCGCTTGAGTTAAAGGTCGGACGGACCGTTGTTGTTCCCGGTGTTTGGGATTGGGTTTTGGTCTGTTCGTCGTTTGACATCGGGTTGTTTTCGTATCTAAGACGAGCTTTGTTCGTCGAGGTGGTTCCGTGAAAAGTCTGAACGTTAAGAAAATCGCTACGGCTGCGGCCGGTGCGGCATTGCTGGGCGCTGCTTTTGCAGGCGCTGTCCAAGTGGACTCCAGCGGATTGAGCAACTTCCCGTTTTTCTCGAACGGTGCTCCGAATCTGAAAATCGTCGTCGGCGAAAAAGCATGGCCGTCTGACGCCGTCGCTGCTGCCAATATCGCGGCAATGATCGGTAACATGGCCTATACGTCCAAGGACATCACCGTGCTCGGTACGGATTTGTTGTCCTGCTCGGGCGGAACGGCCGCAACGACGTCGAGCGATGACAAAGTCAGCCTCGAAGTCACGACGCCGGGCGTCAACCCCAACGTCGCCTACCAGATGAAGACGTACGTCGAAGGTTTCTTGGACATCAACACGACCGACGACCGCGTCGCCGATGTCGCTGGCGCCGTGACCATCCTGGGTACGGCATCCCCGTTCACCTCCGGTGGCCGCAAGATGACCGCGTCGGAATCCGCATTGGCCTTCAAAGGCACGATTGCCGACTCGCAGGTCTCCAAGAGCTACACGGAAGAAGAGCGCTTCTACCTGTTCGCCAAGACGCAATACGACTCGTCCTCCAAGACGGTCAAGGCCAAGAACCCGCAGGTAGCGTATGAGGCCATCTTCACGAATCCGATCCAGGTCTGCACGGAATTCACGCCGGACGACTCGACCTGTTCGGACACGTACAAGACGACCAAGCACCGCATGAAGATCAAGGTCCTCGGTGCGGACTGGATTATCGTCGGCATGGACAACTTTGACTCCAACACGGCACTGCCTGGTGCAGCTGTCCTGACCTTGGGCAAGGAAGTCTCCTACAAGGAATTCATGCAGATTGGTGACAAAGTCACGGCGCCCAACGGCGTTTCGGCCAAACTGAAGGACATCTCCGCCGTCCCTACGGGCACGGCCCAGCTGTTGTCGGTTTCGTTCGAAGTCTACGATGCCAACGGTAACGTGATTGACACGACGACCTTGCAGCAGGATGGTGAATACAACAAGAACGGTATCGTCATCCGTGTCTTTTCCGTCTTCGCAGGTCTGGGTCAGACCAGCTATGGTCAAGTCAGCGTCTTTTCGGACAAATTGTCCTTGCAACAGGCCTCGTCGGTCAGCACGGACAACACGAACTGGCGTGTGAACCTCATCGGCGGTGGTACGTCGTACGGTCACTCCTTGGCCCGCGTCCAATTGACGCGCTCCGTCTCGTCCGATTTGAACAAGGGCGACGGTCTGAACTTCCTGGACAAGCCGGCGTTGATGAAATTCACCTTCAACGGCTTGGAAGACGTCACGTTCGACAAATTGTCGTTCACGACCGGTCAACAGAGCTTCCAGACGAGCGCCACGGACACCACGACGGTGGACTTGAGCTACGTCTTGGTACAGTCCTCATTGACTTCGCCGTTCGACTTTTCGGACTCCGTCACGGCTCCGACCAATACGAACCAATTCTATTGGATTACGGACGCTACGGCCGCTGGAAATGGTACGCAAGGCACGATTTTCTACCGTGACCCCACGACGAGCAACTTCGTTCCGTACTACAGCACGACGATGACCAATGCATCGGCCTCGTACACGACTGGTGTCACGAACTTGGCTGTGAGCACGGGTTCCGGCATCTACATCGACACGACGCAGGCTCCGGGTGCGCAGTTCACGAACGGTACGCAACTGTCTTCGAACAGCTCGTTGGCTTTGACGGGTTGGACCCTGACGCGCTTGACGGCCTTCGGTTCTGAGAACATGACCGCGGCGGTTTTCAACATGTCGGCATCTGCCGCTCGTTTGACGCCCTCTGGAATTGTTGTGACGAACTTGAACGGTAACTTGAACGTCTCGCAGTCGAAACTGTTCGGTACCAACACGAGCAACGTGACGTTGGACTTCGTGAACTGGAACGGCACGATTACGCCGGGTCAGGGTACGACGGGTGTCTCGACGCAGATGTTGAGCAACTTCGTCAAGTACAACTACGGACCGAACAACGTGTACATGCGCTTCAGCCCGGCCGGTATCATTGCCGCCGCGACGCTGGACACGACGCGCCGTGCCATCTTCGTCCCTGAATACCTCAAGGACGACGACTCCATGTTGGGTGCATTCTCACTCGGTGTGGGTCAAGGCAGCACGAGCACGCCGCACTTGGCAGTGGACTCGGGAACGGCAACGGCAGGCTACTTCTATGCCTCCGCTACGCCGAACACGGCCACCTACACGGCAACCGCGACCACGCCGGATTCGACCTACGAAGTGGGTTACATCTCGCCGCGTGGAAGCCAATTGTCGGGCTTGAGCTTGACGTCCGCGGAAATCAAGTACGCGACGACTTTGGCTCATGCGTTGACGGTGTTGGCAACGGCAGGCACGGACACGGGCGCCAACAAGGCGACGACGGACTACAAAGCCGGTGAAACGGCCTTGGAAGCCAACGGCTACAAAGTCGTAGTCAAGGCCATCACGGCCAAAGGCGGTACGGGTGGAACCGGTGGTTCCATCTCGGGCGTCGATGGTTTGTCGCCGTCCCAATCGACGGCCTTCGTGGTCACGCCGTTGGACACGTCCAGCTCTCCGCTGGTCGTGACGGATGCCTCGGCTGGTGCGCAACCGCTCATCGTCGTCGGTGGTCCCCTGGTGAACTCGGTCGCCGCTTCGGCGCTCTCGGGGGCTCCGGCTCCGTCGTCTTCGGATGAACCGGTGGTCAAGGTCCAGGGTGACAAGATCCTGGTCTACGGCTACACGGCCTCGGACACGACGTCGGCTGCCAACTCGTTGATTGGCTGGCTGTCCCAGAACACGGACAGCTTGCAGGGCCGCTAAGTTCGTACGGGAAGGCGCGCAAGCGCCTTCCCTTCTTTTTCTTTTTCTTATTTCTCTATTCCGTTTTTCTCTTTTTCCCAGCGTGAGCGTTTCCTATTTTTTTTCAAGTCTTTTTTTTAAGACACCGTCTTTTCCATTCTCTTTTTATTTTCAAGCGCCCTAGTCTTTGTCGGGTGTTTTTTCACATGGTGTCAAATAACCGGTTCGCCGGGTTGTCGTTGTTTTTACTGTTCAGTCTTATGGTGTTCGGTTGCACCCAGCCTCCTTCCGGCCCAACGGCCGCGTCGCCGACGGCTTTGCCCACGGTTACGGCGGTCCCGGCGAAGCCTACGGTGGCACCTTCGGTGGCGGCCGCGGCAACACCCAAGACGCCCACTCCGACCATCGCCTACATCGCATCGGTGAAGCCGTCGGTCCTGCCAACGGATGCGCCAAAACCCACGTTGGCGGCCGGCATTCCGCTTTTGACCGATTTTGTACGCAGTTTCAACCGTGCCTCGAACCAGGCGTTCAATGACTCGCGCGTGGCATACGAAAGTTCGACCGATGTCTGGGCGATTGAATTCACGTCTGGCGAATTCCAGTATTCGCTTTTCATCCGGCCGTCCAAGGCGCGCAATTGGGGCGCGTTTGACGTGGTCAAATCGGTGTACGGCGCAAGCGGAACCCCCAAGAACGTGTCCTTGACCGAAGGGGAATCGGGTCCGTATTACAAGTATGCGTTGTCCATGAAGTGTTTTGACGCGCATTATGACGTGGATTTGACCCTGTTGGACTTCGCGCACGTCCCGGGCACCGGTGCGTATCGCCGCACGTTGGGTCCGGCCGTGATGTTGACCTTGGCGGATGCCTGTCCGAATTGATGGGTGCAGCTTGAGGGTTTTTGGTCAGTTGGGCGTTTTCCCGGCCGAAATTTACTTTTCCTTTTTTTTTCTTTTCCAATTTTTTTTCGTGATTTTTTTTCCATGGTCCTTTTTGCGTGAATTTCTTTCATGCCCATGTCCGCGGTTTCCATTGTTTTTTCCCGCGATTTTTTCCCCGTTACGGCGGGCTTTTCTTTTTGCTTTATTCCAAGGCTTTCCCAAGCGGGCATAGGCGGGTGCGATGCGTTTTTATAGGGTTTTTTACACCATTTTCCTGTTACTGCTTATTGCCGGATGTGTTTTCCGTTTTCCGGCCATAGTGCCGGAGTTATTGATTTTTACCTATGGTATCCATTTCCCGCGACCAGTGGCTCAAGTATGGCGCGTTGTTGTTGATTGTCGTGTTCGTCGGGGAAACCATCTTTTTGGGCCTGTCCTCCGGTAATTCCGCTAAATCCGCAAGCCCAACGCCCACCTCTGTTCCGTTATCGTTTTCGGGTCAGGCCAACGTCTCGGCCACCGTGGTGCAATTGGGTGACCTTGGTTTGGTCGTCTGCCCGTCGTCCTTGCAGATGGATGTGCGGCTGAAAAATGAATCCGGCGTTTCCAATGCCTTGTATGCGTCGGCGGATATCCTGGCCATCCAGTTCAAACAAAACGCGTCGCTATCCGCCATTGAATCGTTGGTTTTCGAATCGTGCGGCGCGCCCCTGTTTCGGTCTGCAATCGTGGATTTGCCGAACGGTGAGTTTTCGTTGACGACCGAGAACGGAACGCAGGCCGTGTCGGGCCGCCAATTGGCTGCGTATTTTTCCGGCCAGGGCCTGTCGGGTTTCCAGGCGTTCATCTCTCCGTCCCTTAAGGCGACGGATGCGGTCAATGTGTCGGTGTCCGTGGTGGTTAAGGACAACCAATTCGTGTCCGTTGCGGGACAGCAGCCGCAGAACGAAGTGATTGCCGCGTTTTTTGCCAATTTCCAAAACCAACTTCCAAACGTCGTTCCGCAAAACGTCTCGCAAACGGAAAATACCTTGACCAATGGTTCCATATCGAGCGTTTCCGTGTCGCCTACGGCGGAAGCTTTTACGAACGGATCCAAATTGGGCGTCTCCAACGGGTCTTCCAATGCGTCTTCGCTCAACGTCTCCAACCGTACGGCATCGTGATGGGTGCGTCATTGCTGGGTTTTTTTCAGCTTTATTTTTTTAGCGGTTTGTTTTTGTAAAATCAGATGATTGTTTTCAGGTGAGAATGGATTATGGCGTTGGACGTTTTGAAAAATGATTTGGTCGAATTGGAGTATTCCGCAAAAGCGGAGGGTCAGGTTTTTGACACCACGTCGGCGGATGAGGCAAAAGCCGCCGGTGTATTCAACGAAAAAGCCCAATACGGCCCCGTTTTGGTCGCGGTAGGCAAAGGCCAGGTGATTTCGGGGTTGGATGAGGCGCTTGGTTCCTCCGTGGAAGGCAAGGCATCCTCGGTTCAGTTGCCCGCCGAGAAAGCGTTCGGCCCGCGCAATCCGGATTTGGTGCGCCTGGTCCCCCTGAGTGCGTTCCGTGAGCAGAAAATCGACCCGTATCCCGGTTTGGTGTTGGAGATGGATGGCCGGCCTGCGCGCGTGCAAAGCGTGGACGGTGGCCGCGTGCGCGTGGACTTCAATTCCGATTTGGCGGGGAAACCGGTCGAATACGATTTCACCGTGAAGAAAATCTTCCGCACACCTGATGAGAAAGCCAGCGTCCTTGCCAAGAAATTGCTCAACGCCGATGCGGTTTTGAAAGACGGCGTGGTGTCCGTCACCCTGTCACTCAAGCGCGACATGGCCGCGGATGTGGTGCTGAAAAAATTCCGCTTCATGGAGCAGTGCTTCGCAGTCGTCGACGGCGTCAAGTCCGTCAAATTCGAGGAGACGTATTCGGCATAGTTGCGTTTTTTCCAATCGGTCTTTCGCTCTTTTTTTATTTTTTCCCATTTTTGGTCTTGACTTCGGCCTTTTTCTTTTTTAACTGCGTTTCCGTTTTTTTTTTGTTTGATTTTTATTTCTCTTTTTTGTTCGGTTTTTTGGTTTCGTTTTCTTCCATGCGCTTTTCGGGTTCGGTTTTTTTTTCGCTTTTCCGGCAGTTTTTGGTTTTTTTCCCCCGTTTTCCGATTTTTTTTCTCCGACGCATTTTGCACCCCGTATTTCGGGCGCGTGTCTTGTGGCAGCGGCGTTTCCTAACCTTTTTATCTGCCGTCCGCGTGAAAGCCTTGGGACCCTATGGGCATCGTTGAATCACTTAAAAGCATCTATAATTCCCTGGAGGAGGCCTATTACGCGTTCGCCGAAGGGTTGCAGGAAAAAGGCATTCCCTTCATGGACGCGTTCGTCACTCCCCTTGAGTCTCGTGGTATTCCCTCTTTACCGGTTTTCATCCTCCTTTTCGTGGCCTTGAGTGCGGCCGCGTTGTTGGTCCTGACTTCGGCCGGCGGGGGCCTAGGGAGCCGCTCCTTGTCCGTTTCCGTTTCCACCGGGGGCCAAAGTCTGGATGGCGTCGAGGTACAGGTCCTTTTCCAGGATGCCGTGGTGGCCCGTGCGACGACCAAAGGCGGCACCGTCCGTTTCGATGCCGTTCCGGCGTCCCTTGTCAGTGTGCGCGTGTCCAAATCCGGTTTCAAAACGGTAACCCTTACCGCATCGCCCAGCCAAGTTCGCTTGCAAGTCGAATTGAAAAGCACGCCGCCGGGTACGGAAAACACGTTTGATGGTGTGAACGGCTCGGATGGTTCCGTTTTGGTTGTGTCGGTCGTGGATGCGATGAGCCAGGCGCCGATTCCGGATGCCCAAGTGTTGTACGTGTCCGACCATGATAGTGGTCAGAAGAACACCGATGAGCGCGGCCAAGTGAGCTTACCTCAAAGTCCGTTGTTGAATTTGCGGGTCAGCAAAACGGCTTACAAAACGGAAACGTTGTCGGTCAAAGATGGCGGTTCGACCACGGTGTACCTCAATCCGCTTGGGTCTGATTGTTTCGGGTGTCCCGTTGATGGGTCCATAGCCCCGACTACTGACCCCTCTGAGACGAATTTTTCGACCAACGGTTTGGTCAGCGTCGTGCTCAATGCAAGTGCCGGGCCCGTGGACGGCCATGTGCGCCTGTATTCGGCGGATGGCGGCCTGCTTGCCGAATCCGATACGGCGGGTGGCATCATAACGTTCCAAGTCCTGCTTGGACTCCGCGTATTTGTCACGGTGCAGACGGCGGATTACGGGCTGTATGACGGCTCGTCCCGTCCCCAGGTTGTAGCGGACCAAACGCAATTCATCATCACGTTGGATGGCGCCTCCGGTTGCGTGCCCAGTGTGACGACGGTGTGTGATATCAATTCGACGGAGTTGAATACCATCATCCGCGCCCAGGACAAAGCGGGTAATGCCCTGTTGTTCACGGCGCATATCTACAAAGCGCCCATGTTTGAATTGGGCAGTTTCCAAGGCGACCGCTGGGAAGAGGGCGTGACTCCTGGGGATTATTACGTCACAATCAAGTCCGATGGATACCTATCCAATACGTCGGTTTTGTTGGTGGGCAAGGAAAACGTGTTCACCTTGGAAAAAGCCACGGTGTTCAATTCGGCAAGCCTTTCCGTGGGCGTTTTGGATGAGTATTCCGATGCGATAGTCGGCGCCAACGTGGTGCTGATGCAGTCCGGCCGAATGGTGGTGCCGGCCCAGATGACGGATGATGTAGGAAAGGCCGTGTTTTTTGAATTGGCGCTTTTACCCTTTGATGTGACGGCCCGCTTTGCCGGCAAAAATGTATCTGCCCGCGTGCAGGTCCAACAAGGCGGAAGCAGGACCTTGTTGACTCTGACCATCCACCGCGCGGCGTTGTCGGTCAACGCCACCAATGCGGCGGACGGCTCACCGGTGCGCGCGAATTTCTCGTTGGGCGCATCCGATGCGGCGTCGGTATTCCAATCCGGAACGTCTGCGTCATTTGAGGCGCCGTCCAAGATTGAGACGCAGCTTTTCGTCCGTGCGGACGGATTCATGCCGTATTCCGCAAGCCTTGTGTTGGCCGATGGCGAGGTGCGCAACGTCCGCGCGGTCCTGATTCCGAGCAATGCCACGACGGGTGCGAAAGTGGGTTTGGCACAAATCCGCACCCTTACGGGCCAATCGGTCAGCGCGGTCCAAGTGGGTGGCACGTACGTGGTGGAATTGAACGCCACGCCCGCGGCATCTGCATTGAACCAAAGCATCTATTTGCGCGTGGGCAGCCAATCGAACGCCGATGCCGATGATGCGTATATCGCCGAATATTCTTCTGCCGATTCCGTGCTGAAAAGCACGGGCTATCAACCGTCACCGGATTGCGCGGACCTCACGTCGAATCTGGTGTCCAATCCGGACGGTTACAAATGGGTCCGGTTGCGTTTCAACCAACCCGCTACCCGTGTGGTGTCTTTTGCGCTACGTGTCAAAGCCTCGGCGCGCTCGAACCAGAAGCTTCCCTTGTTTTTTGCGACCACCACGCAATCCGGCTCCATCGAATCGCGCGACCCGCCGGACGAGGAGGCTGCGGTCTGCCATTCCCGTGCGTACCAATTCGACGTGCCCATCGTGGCCGCAACCAATTCGAATAATTCGAATGGAACCAATACGACCAACGGAACGGTCACGCCCCCGCCGGTTCCCGGTTCCAATACTTCTTCGGTTAATTTCACGTTCACGCCCTCGGTGCGCATCCGTTACAACCCGGCCACCGGAAAAGTGGAGGCGGATGTCAAGGAAATCGTGTTGCAAGTCGATGCAGTCTATCCGCGCGACAGCGTGCCGTTGCAGTTGGATGACGCGCTTTGCACCATCGAGCCGTCTGTCCAATCCAAACAAGGTGATTGTTATTCGGTGAGCCATACTGCGTTGAATTTCCGCACGCAGGAGTACGTGTCCGGATGCAGAAGCCGCGTCAAGGCGAATTCCGTCGTCCTCGCCGATGACAACGCTTCACTGCTTTTGCAGGCCATCTGTGGTGGTTCGCAAAGCAAGCTTTTCATTCCCATCCGCATCGACGTCCAAACGTCGAGCGCCGTCCAAACCGCGCCGTCCAGCTTGGATGAGGGCGAGCACACGGCAAAATTGGCGTACGTCGTCAACCAGTTGCAGCCTGGTGGCCGCACCCTGACGCCATTGCCGGGTCAGGGCACCATTGGCGTCGGTGCCCACAGCGCGGTGGCGTTCAGTTGGTCCGGTCCGGGTTCCTTGAGCCTGATGGATGCGGACCAATCGGTGGGCTCGTGGAACTACCAATCCGCTTCCGCCTATTTCGACGGCATCGGCACGGTCGGCACGCGCGTCGATTCGGCATCCGATTATCTGGGTTGTGGCCAGGGGTGGTGCTCGCCGCAAGCCATGTTGCAAGCCTTGCGTCTGTTCCAGAACGAGGCGCAAAAAGTGGCCGCCCAGACGCAGTTCCGCCGTGCCGGCATCGTCGTGCAGCCTTTGCCCACCATTACTCCGACACCGAGCCCGACTCCGAGCGCGAATCCGGTTTGCATCGCAGAAGGGCAAAGCTTAGGCGCTGTTACGGCTGACAATACCGCCGTTTGCTGTGTTGGTTTGGTGGCGGTCGTTCCGGCCCAAACCGTCGGGACGCGTGGAATTTGCATCCGACCCAGTGCCACGGCGACCGCTTCCGCTACTGCTACCGCATCTGCGAGCGCAACGGCCACCGCATCCGCAACTGCTACGGCAACGGCTACCGCAACCGCTTCCGCCACTGCAACGGCCACTCCTGTTTCGTTGTCCATCGGTGTCTTGGTACCCGTCGGTTCCGCAAACTACAAACTCAACCTGACGGATGTTTCCAATTTGGCGCCGGCAAGTTCCACCAACCCCTCGGCGTGGATTGACGTTCTGACTTCGTCCAACGACATCGTGACGTCGCTGACGAAGCAGAAAAACGACCCCGTTTACAATGGCAATGGTTTTTCCTTGAGCGTGACGGATGTGGTGTGGAACGCCAACGCCGCGCAACGTTCCGCAACCGTTCGGATTACCGCCGCCGTTCAGGCCGCGCCTTATGGTGAGTTTGATTTTGCATCATCCATCGGCTCGGCATGGTCCTCTCTGTCTTCCGTTTTTTCCAATTCCGTTTCAGCCAATCCGTCACGCCCGCTTTCGTTTGCTTCGACGACCGATACGCCTGAGCCGTTCGTCTTCAGCACCGTGATGCAGGCCACCGAGGGTGCGGACAAGGCCTTTGATATTTTGGGCGTCACGCGCACCGGACAATCCTGCGGTTCCCAGCCCGGCGTGTATTTGGTCCAAGCCTCCACCGCCGATGGAAAGACCTTCCAATATACTGCATCCGCCATGACGCTCGCCCAGAGTCCGGACGGCAAAGCCGGAGGCTTGCAGTTGTGCGGCTTCATCTACGCCAAAGGCACGCAGTTGGTCGCGGCAAACGTTCCGACGCTTGCCAGCATCCAACAGGGCTCGGACGAACACGTCAAGCCCAAGACGCAAATTGCGATATTCACGATGGCGCCTCTGTTCAAGGGTATTTGTGATGCGACGAGTGCCACCGTGGTTACGCTGGAAACTGACATTGCGGCTATGCAAAAAGACGCGACCAACGCCCAAAAGTTGCTTCAAGAAAGCCTAAAGCAAGTCGATCTAGCGCAAAAAGCTTCGAATTCGGCGGGTTCTATCAGTGAAACTCTTCAAAATCAAGATTCTGATAAATATGTCAATTGTAGCACTCTATGTGAAAAATCAAAAGCATGCAATGTTGCAAATATTCAACCTGCAGCCAAGAAAATTTGCGTAACTGCATGTACTCTTGCTTGCAGCAATGGTTATCGCGCGGCTCAAACTTCTGATCATGCAGCAGACATCGGGAACAATGGTGCTGATCAAGTTTACAATACGGTGAAGCAACAAGTCCATCAAGCCAGCCAAGATGCCGATTATATTGCCAATAATAAAGTCCAGATGCCGGCGGGCCTTGGTGGTGTTGCATCAACCATAAAACCGGAAGCCACCCAAGCCACCACTGCATTTGATGGTCAAATGAAAACTTCAGTCGCAACGGCTGGAAAAGCTGAAACTGCTGCAACCAATTCTCGCGCTCGAGTAATAACATCTGATGAACCTGCCGATGCAGCGGCGGCGGCAACTGCTGCTGCAAAAAATGGTCCTGCAGGTGCTTTGAATAAAGTCGATACCGATGCCGCAGCCGGCTTTTCCTCTAAGTTATCCACCACCTTGAAGAAACTGAAAATAACGTTTGATAGCAAAAAGAAAGCCCTTCAGGCTGCCAAGCAAAAGTGCGATTCAACGACCGTCCCGTTGTTTGAAATCCCGCCCGGTTTGGTCCCTCAAATGTCGACGTTGCGCTGCCGCTCGGACGATCCTGGAAAATTGCAGACGGCTATTGACCAGGCCCAAGCGGAAGTAGATCAATTCAAAGGGTTTTCTCAAGATGAACTCAAAGCCGATGCGGATTTGTCCAAGGCGTTTGCGGATTCGAACAAAGGCTTGGCCGACGCGGAAGCGGCGATAAAGAAATTCCAAGGTTGCCGTGCGGTCTGCGACCCCAAACCCGCGTGCATCGAGATGTTTCCGAACGGCCGGCAGATGACGCAGATCATCCACCTTGGTTTGTCTAGCGATTGCATGCCGTTTTCCTCCACTGCGGCCATGGATTTGGCCAAGAGTTTTGCCGTCAATACCTTGATGAAGGATTTGGGCCCGTACGCGCAGATGGCGATGTTCACCGCCCAGGCGAGCGGTGGTGCGGGCCTGAATGGCGGCGGAGGCGGCGGGTTTGGCGGTTGCGGCTTTGCGCAGGGCTATTTCATGCAGGGCAATTTGAACGGACAGCAATTGCCTCCGGGATCGAATGTGGGCGGGGTTCGCTAGTCCGTTTCTTGGGGCCCTCGGCAAGGCGAGAATACGGGCGGGGTCCGAAGTTGATTCGCTTTTGTTGGGCCGGCCGTTACCCGACATGGGCCTTTCATGCATGGGGGCGAAATTGGGCGGTATGTGTTCCGATTCGGTATTGCCCTTATTGGTCGAAGAAGTTTATGGGTTGCCGCGTTTTTATTTTTCAAGCATCCGGAGGAATTCTTCCCGGCTGATTCCGGCTTGCCGCAAGATGGAACCCAACGTTCCTTTGCGTATTTCAGCATGGTTGGGCACGATGACGGTTCGGTTTTCTTGCGGTGTTTTCTTTTTCAGTTTGATGTGGCTTCCGCGTTGGGATTCGACCGTGAAGCCCGTTTTTTCCAAAATAGCGAGTAAAGTCCGCAGTTTGAGGACGGGTAATTCCGGCATTGGGCTCACACCGTGAATGTGGTGAGGATCGGGTTGGAAACTGGCTTGTTTTTGAGCATGGCTTTGACGTCTTCGTCATCCAAATACAAGCCAACGGCTTCACGAAGGTTTTCCAAGGCATCTTCGATGCTTTTGCCTTGGCTGGCTACGTCTAATTCCGGACAGAGTGCGACGTACCATCCGTCTTCTTTTTCGATGACGGCGGAGAATTGTTGGGCGTGAGTCATTGTATCACCACTATCTATTTTGGGTTTATCGAATTAAAAGGGCCGGTTTGGGTTTGTCGTCGGATTGTCAGGCGTTTTCCGAAAATGCCGCCAAGGAATTGGCGCAAAGCTTTGCCGTCAACACGCTGATGAAAGATTTGGGCCCGTATGCGCAGATGGCGATGTTCACGGCGCAAGCAAGAGGTGGAGCAGGATTGGGCGGTACCGGTGGAATGGGTGGAGGGGGCGGTTGTGGTTTCGCGCAGGGCTACTTCAGCCAAAATAATCTGAACGGACAAGGCGGGTTGCCGGCGGACGCGAGGAAGGGTGGCGTGATGAGCGGTGGGATGGTGAGGACCGGCTCTGCGTAGTTTTTCTAACCGACTCTTTTTTCCTTCGAATTTCCAATGGCTCATCCGCGATACGTGTTCTCATCGCGCCGCTCGACGTCCAAAATCTGGATTTTCTTATTGTCCCAGTCGACGAAGTATTGCACGCGGTGGCTGGACAGGCGTATGCGGTAGTAGCCATCCGATCCCGATAGTTTCAGCACGTCATAATGTTTGGCCGGGACCGGTTCATGCATCAGTATGTCCGCAAGCAGGTGCATGCGTTCGCGGAGCTTGGGCTCGGCTTTTTTGAGATATTTCAAGGCGTTGTTGCTGTATTCCACGGAAAACAACGTGAACCGCTCCTTCCGTTTAAAACAAGTCCTTTGAATGCGCCGTGGCGTTACCGGAATCCATGTCCGCTTTTATTTTCTTCAGTTCGGCCATTTCCTTCTGGCTTACTTTTATTTCCGGAACCAAGCTCAACAATAGGGCATTGGTTTTTTCCAATTCCTTGTGGATGGTCTTCATCTCTTCGTACAAAAGGTTCACGTTTAAATCGTTCATGTCCATCCCGCTGATTTTCTTGAAACTCCGAGATTTTATGCGTTGGGTTGTGCGGCGTTTTTTTGCTTTTGGATTTCAAGGTACAGTTCGGCGGCGTCTTTGATGTTGTCCAACGTTTCCTTCCGTGTTTCTCCCTGGGTGTAACAACCCGCTAGTTCCGGTACGTAAGCGACAAATCCGCCTTCTTCCTGCGGTTCCAAAACGATGTGCATTTTCATAATTCCTATTTGGGGTTGCGGCCCATTTAATTCTGTCGAATTCGGGAATATCAAACGAGCCTCAGTCCAGCGCCAGGCTGACTTTGAGCGCCTCATCCACTTGCCGCATTTTTTCAGGGCGTACGCTTCCCCATTTTTTGATAATCCGGTGTTCCTTGGAAATGGTCCGGAGTTGGTTGCACAACACGAGGCTGTCTTTGGGCAAGTTTGCTTCCCCCGTTTTCAGAAAAACGGTGAACGGATAGGTGTGGAGGGTCTGTGACGTGATGGCCGCCACGATGGTGGTTGGGCCAAATTGGTTGCCGATGTCGTTCTGGATGACGAGGCAGGGGCGGGCTTTGCCTTGTTCGGATCCCTTTACGGGCTCCAAATCGACCAGTACGATGTCGCCGCGTTTAATAATCATCCATCATCCCGTCCGCTTCCGCGCTTGCGTGGGCAAAGTCGCCTTCGGTGGTTTGGTCCAATGTGGCCAAGTGCCGGTACCCGTCGATCATTTCCGCCTTTCGGTCTTTTTGGGTCCGGGTCTTTTCGACCACGATTTTGTCGTCCTCGATTTTTATCATGACTTTGTCTTTCGGGTTAATTCCTTCTTTTTCCCGGATGTCCTTGGGTAGGGTAATCTGTCCACGTTGCCCTACGATGCTTAGATGTTCGTACATTTTCATCCACTCCGGTCGGGACCACTTGCTGGCCTACTTTTTCATATGTAAGTATGAATAATTCATATTTAATGTTTTGCTTTGGTGTCTTTTTTCCGTTTTCAAGGAACACCGCCACGGAGTTGGCCAAGCGCTTCGCCGCCAATACCTTGTTGAAGGATTTGGGCCCGTAGAGCTGATGGCGATGAAAACGTCGCAGGCCTCGGGAGGGGCCGGTCTGAATGGCGGTGGGGGTTTGGGCGGCATGGGTGCGGGCGGATGCGGCTTTGCGCAGGGCTACTTCAGCCAGAACAATCTGAACGGGCAAGGCGGTTTGCCGGATGGGGCCAGGACAGGCGGGATCCGTTAATCCTCTTTTCCTATGCCGCGGGGGCTCAAGGACGGGCGGCGTGCGCCAAGATTTTTTTTCCGTAAGGCGAATGTGTCGTTCCATTTTCAAGTTTGTTTTTTTTCACCGGCCACGTCCTCCTCGCCTTTATGTTCGGCATTGGGTTTGTTTTCTTTTGGCGTTTCGTCTGATGCCTTCATTTCCCCGTGATGTTCGATGAACTGGCTCCAACACCTCCTCGTCTCCCTTGCGCTCTGCCACGCCGTGCTGTTCGTGTTTCACGTCCCCTGGTCCGCTCCCCTAATGGCTGCCGCCGCCTTGGGCGCCTGGTTTCCCGACGTGGACCATGAAAAGACGCGCATCTTCAAATTTTCGTTGGCCGTGGTGTTTGCGTTGGCGTTTTCGTTCGCGTACGTTGCGTTGTCGCCTTCAATTCCTGCTGGTAACGTCGTGCCGCAAGGGAACTCGTTTTTTCCTTTCGCTTCCGGTAATGGGTCCTTTTCCGTATCGGGCGGCTGGGCGTTGTGGGCAAGTATGGTCTTCGCCCTCGGGCTCTCGCTGTGCTGGTATTTTCTGAAACCCCGCCACCGCGGGATTATGCATCATCCGCTCATGGGTGTTGTGTTGGGCGCGGTGTTGGTCCTTGTGAGCGGCAACGCATGGGCCGGCATCGTGTCCGCCGTGGCCTTCGGCTCGCATCTGGGGGCGGATGTGGTGTGGGATTTTTTCAACTGATTTATTTTCCACCTTTGCGTTCGGTTTTTCTTCTTCTGTTTTTATTTTCTTTCGTTTTTTTCTTTCCCTATTTGATTTTCATTTTTTCCTCCGTTTTTGTTTTCCTCCGTTTTTTCTTTCCCGTTTGGACCTCTTTTTTTCCATTGCTTTCCGCGTCATTTTTTTTCCCTCGCGCTTTTCGTTTCCGCTTTTTCCGATTTTTTATTCCGCGTCTTAAAACGTTTATATATCGGCGCGGGACTATCTTCTGGTGGACGTATGGGATTAGCAGAGATTTACCAATCATTGGAAGATAAGTACTACTCTTTCATGGATGCCGTGGAGACCAAGGGCGTCCGGGTGTATGAGTGGTTCATCAATCCGTTGGAGGACCGCGGCCTGCCCTCGATGCCGTTTTTTGCATTGGGTTCTCTTTTGATACTGGGTGTTGCCACCTTTGCCGTCCTTTCCCTTGTCAGCGGCGGAATTCCGGGATTTGGTCCGGGCGGTAATGTCCTGAATGTCGCAGTCAAGGTGACGGGAACCGATGGTGCGGCATTGGACGGCGTCATCGTCAAGTTGTCCGCCGGCGAGTATGCCTCCTCTTCGCGGTCCAAAAACGGCATTGCCAACTTCGATTCGGTCCCCTATTCCAACAAAATGAGCGTCGCCATCAATGCGGACGGCTACAAGGCGTTTTCCCAGGAATTTTCAGTGTCCTCCGGCAAGTCGTCCACCACGTTTTCAGTCCAATTGGAAAAATCCGGTTCAACCGGCGGCACGCAGTCCGTCGTGTTGTTCGTGTCCGATTCCAACGAATTTCCCTTAAGCGCGGCCGAAGTCAGGTACCAGGACCCAATCACCGGTGAATTCGTCACACGGATGACGGACGCGCAGGGCAAACTTTCGCTTTCGTTATCCGCAGACAAAGCCCTATCGCTGTCCATTTCTCATGACGGGTATGAATCCGGCACCATTTCCTGCCCGGTCCAATCCACCACGTGCCAAGTCACCCTCAGTTCGATTAATGATCCGCGGCCCACTCCGGAACCTTCCATCTACCCGCCAACCGGTAAGGCCTCGGTCCGTGTGGAACTCGTGGATCTTTCCAGCGGCGAGGGGTTGTCCGGCAAGGTGACGCTTTTCCGCAACGACAACGGCCAGACGCTGGACAGCGGGCTGACGGATTCCTTTGGCGTGGCCCGTTTCGACAACCTTCCTTTGGGTGTGGAGGTCTATACGGTGTTCGCCCCGGATTCCAATGCGTATGCGGTTTCCACCTCCGACCCCAAGACCACGGTGGAGGCCACGGAATTTTTCATCCAGCTTTCAAAGGGCGCACGCCCGACTCCGGGAGCATCCGATTTTTCAAAAATCTACGTCCAGGCGTTGGATTCCAAGCGCAACCCGATTCCCGGCGCCTCGGTACGGTTGTACGTATCCACCGGCACCGCCCATCCGGTGTCCGAGGTGCAGTACGGCGATGATGCGGGCAACGTCTCGTTTGATGTCGATCCGTCCGGGCATTTCTATGCCACGGTCTGGGCGCAAGGTTACCTTCCGGACCGCACGCGCGTCATGACCGGCGGCGATATCGTCCCCATACTTTTAAAACCAATCTTGGTCGGCAACCACGGCTCGCTCAACGTCACGGTTCTCGATGATGCCGGCGTGGTGGTGTCCGGCGCCTCGGTCAGATTGATTACGTCCGACGGCTTCCCCGTCGGTGTGCCAAGCGCGGATACGTCCCTTGACGGCACCGTGCGTTTCGATGATTTGCCCCTAAGTTCATTCCGTGCGGTTGCCGTTTTTGGCGCCCAAGTCGGCCAAAGCGACACGTTCAGCATATCCTTGGAGCCTCGGAGCGTCTTTGTCAACCTGCTTCCGGCCACGGCGTTCGTTTCGGTCAAAGGCTTTGACGCGGTCAACAAAACGGCGATTCCGGCAGGCTTTGTCGCCACGCTTTCGTCCACCGGCAAGGTGGTCGGTTCCTGCAATAGCAACGGCACGTCCTGTTCCATCTTGGTCCCGGCGAACCGCAATATATTAATTCATGCCAATTCGACCGGTTTTGTGGGCCTTACTTCGGAGGAAATCACCGTGGAGCCGGGCGCGACGTTTTCCAAGTCGTTCTTTTTGTTACCCGCTTCGCTTTCCACCCAGTTGCTCATCCTTAGTACCGCCGTCTTGGACAACGATGGCCGCAATGTGACTGTTTTGGACAAAGGCCGCCTGTATACATTCGCCCTCCAATTCAATTTGCCATCGAACGCACAACGGGCCGGCGCCTTCGTCCGCGTGGGAACCCTATCGGATGTTGCCGGCTCCTCCATGGTGTTGTCCGATTATTCCAAGCCCGCTGACGCGACGATTGTCAAAGGCTCGCGCTTCAATCCCGGTCCGTCCTGTTTTGATGATTTAGGTGACCAAAATGGGCCCATCCAATGGGTGGATTGGTCCTATGCCCAATTCGGGTCAAAGACGGTCAGCGCCGACGTGTTCGTCAAACCCACGGCGACGGTCAAGGATCAATTGGTCATCCAGTACCGGTTATACGCCAAAGCCGGGGACGCGTTCATCCGCAATCCGCTGGATTCCGTTTTGGGCACGGTTGAGAAAACCGCCGATATGGATTCCTGTTACGCCAAAACCATCATTATTCCGCTGACATTCGTCGATGGTAAAAGCACGTGCAATGATGATGCCTGCATATCGACGATGTTCCGGACCAACGCATCCTCGGCCACCAACGGTTTGCGTGTGGATGCAGGTCAGGCGTTCAACGTCTCCGTTGATTTGCGCGCCTTTGGCTCACTCCAATCGCCTTTCCTGACCATCAAATCCAGCCCGTCCGTGGAGTTCACCGGCTACGACTTCGGCATCCAAACGGCCGCACAGGGATCCGCCGTTGCCACCGGGCAGAGTTTGACGTTGCCGCTCACGTTTTTCCAGCGCGCCAACGGCACGATCCGGATGCGCGCCCTGATTCCCACGCAAAGCGCGAAATTGGCTTTTTCCTTCGGCGATACGTCCGGTTCCATACTGGATGCGCCACGTTTCGTGGTGGTCCAAGGCACCGGCAAGTTCCAATTGACGCCCCAACCGCTTTTCTTGGAGGCGCTTTTGGACAATACGTTGAACATAAACGTATTGAGTGCCACAGGCATTCCGATTACCGACGCCAAATTGACCTTGGAAGAAACCCAAGGCTCACCGTTTGACGGTTTGCCCAACGGCCCCATTTCCATCCAAGGGGATGGGACGGACGGTAATGGAAAAGACGGCAAATACCGTTTCAAGAATCTCCGCCCGCAAGAGCCCGGATTGGTTTCCATTACCGCGACACGCGAGGGATTCGAGGAAGCCAAAGCCGACGTATCGGTCAATGCCACTGAGCCGCTTGAATTCGGTCAGGATATCGCGAATATCCAATTGGACTGCAAGACTCCCACCACTTTGTCGGTCCGCTCGCGCGTCAATGCCGAACTGAAAGTGACTGCGTCGTTTTCCGGCACCGGTTGTGCCAACCTCAAGGTGCTTTCCGGCTCGTCCACGTCCGTGTCCACCACGTCCGCCGTAAGTGGTACGACCGGCACCGTTTCGTTCCGCGTCAAGCCCAACAAGGACACGCCGCTTATCTTGACTCCCGCATTGGATGGCAACTGCGTGCTGACGTTCAACTCCCAAACATTGGCCTCCCAAGCATTGGGTGCGCAGGATGCGTTCTTGGGTGTGGCCTGTTTCAACGGCGTCACCCCTACTCCTACTTCGTCCGTTTCCCCGTCCGCCTCCGTTACGCCCACTCCCGTTCCGGGCGCGGACTGCGCGGCGACCGGCGGACAATGCGTCGCAGCGGGTCAGGCCTGTCCCAACGGCTACGTCCCGTCGACGTTCCAGCCGAATAACGGCGTGGTCAGCGGCCAACAATCCTGCCAATCCATGGGCGGCTCGTGCGTGAATGCCGGCGGCGTGACCGGCAATGCATGCCCGACCGGCCAGACGCAACTCAACGGCGCATGCGCCAACGGTTTCGTTGCCAGCGTTTGTTGCGGCTCTTCCGCCGTTACTCCGACGCCCGCTCCGGTGTGCGCCAACAGCGGACAGTGCTGCCAATCCATCAACAAATTCTGCCAGGCCCCCATGTTCAACTTCCAGAACATCTTCGCCAAATACTTGGGCTATTACATGAACGTGCAGACCACGTCTACCTATTCGCAACAGGTGACGGCCTCGTCGGCGCCGACGCAACTGACCGCGTCGCAATCCGGCATCGGTCTGAAAAACGGGCCCGGCGGGGTCAAGGTGTCATCCGGTTGCGACCAAGTGTCCGGCGGGCTTGACTGTAAGAAGAACATCTACGCCTTGTTGCCCACCAACGCCATGGCGTTTTCCGTGGAAAACCAATTGTTCACCGAAAGCCGGGTCTTAGCCTCCAGTTCCTCCTCGACGTGCTACGCCATCCAGGAAACGGGCAGCCAATCCGGCCTGTCCTCCATCTACAACGGTCTGGTAAACGACATCACGTCCGGCGCGGCGTTGCCCACCCGCCAGGTGCGCACCTTCGTCATCAGTTTCAAACCCTCGCCGGCCTGTCTGGACTATGTCGCCGGAACGGATGGGATTTTCCACCTTGTCTTGAAAGACGCCGCCAAAAAAGGCACCAACGTGGTGGTTTCCGCGGCGTCCGCTATGGGCAGCCAGCAATACAAGATCCATTTCGCGGTCAACGCCGTCACGGACCACCCCTCCGATCGTTACGCATTTGTCGCCATGCCATCGGGCACCGTCACGCTGCGCGGCAACGCGGATGCGTCATTCGAGGAGCCCGCGCTCTTTGCCAACAACATCCCGGTCAAACTTTTCGGCGCGTCCGTCAGTGCAAGCTTCAAGGAAAAATCGCCCTTGGTTGTTTCGGCGGATACCGTCATTCCGGCCACCCTGCAATTGAACGGCAAAGACGCATCCAAGGCACTGGCCATACAAATCGGCACCGCCAAGGCATCCGCGTTCACGTTGAACGTCAAAACCGTGGCGTCGCCCAAAGGCTTGGATGGCTTTGACCTCGTGGGCAACACGGTGGCAACGGCCGATGCGTCCAACGACCCGCTGTCCTGTTCCGGCGCGAATTACTGCACGCCCGATGCCATTGGCACGGAAAGCGAAACCGGCGTTTTATTCCAAATAAAAAGCGAGTTGAACGACTTGGCCCAACAATACGTCAACAACGTGGACACGCTGTCCTATGAAGACCCCCTTGGCATCAACGGCGGGGACGGCTCCGCCTACAAACGCCTATACCAACAAGCCATGCAGGATGCGTTGCGCGAATACGCCGGATTGCAATCCCAATACCAGGCGTGCGTGGCGCAAGGCCAGGATCCCCTGTCGGGAACGCGTGCGCAATGCGCCCAGAACGGCGTTGCGCCCATTTATGGTTACGGCCAAGGACTGCCGGGCGCATACAACCAACAAGGCTTCACCGGTTCTTATGGCGGTGCGTACGGAAACCAATATGGCGGTGGCCTTGGAGCACCCAACCCCGCGTATGGTGGTGCCGGCTCGCCTTACAACCCCTATGCGTCCAACCAATATCCGGGTGCGGGCCTGTATCCGTCTTACGTGAACAACCCGCAAGTCCAACAGGGTTTTGGCAACGCGTTTGGACAGGGCTGGCAACAGGCCGGATGCAATTCCGACATCTTGAACGCCTTCCAAATCCAGGGCCAATTGGGAACGGGGTACTTCAACCCGGTCCAACAACAATTGCTGCAACAAGCCGGGTACAGCCGGGGCATCTATTCCAACCGAAAACCCGTCATTCCGGGCTTGCAGCCGGTCATCGCCGTGCCCATCAAGATGGCCGGTGCCAACGGCGGCATCCTGGTGTACACGTTCAAAGCCGACCTCTCGTCCGTCAGCGGCGACGGTTTGGGTGATTACGTCCAGGTGGGTTACATGAATTCCGGCAATTACGGCGGATTGGGCTCCTCCTCAAGCACGACCTCTTCCAATACGCTTCCGAAAGGCTCCACCACGTCCAAGAAGCAATCCGGATTCCCGTACTTGAGATTGAACACGGCAAAAACCGTGTACGAATTGCAGAACTGGCAAAGCGGTAATGCGGTTTATCCGAGCCATGCGCCGACGGCGGTGTCAACTGGTCAAACCGCAACAACTGTGGGGGGCAATAAAGTGAACCCTGCCCCTGCTTCAACGGAAGCGTCTTCGGCTCCGGCTGTTTCTGGGGTTCAGCCTGGGCAACCGGTACAAACTCAAACTGTTCCAGCTCGAGCAGATTCCGTTCCCGCTGCTGCTCAAACCCAACCTTCCATTTCCATGGTATTAGGTGCATTCGTAAGGGTTTAGTTTTGTAGGTCGACCGAAAGGCGTAAGTTCTACTTTTTCGTACCTCTTTTGCTTGGGCGTCCCGACCAGGACGCCCCGCGCAAAAAAAGGCCCACCCGCCATGACAGACGAAAAATACGTACGCG